>JAICJD010000032.1 GCA_025928645.1 Gemmatimonadales bacterium | reverse complement strand
GGGGGGGGCGGGGGGGGGGTGGGTGGGCCGGGGGGGGGCGGCCGCCGGGGGCCGCGGGGGGCCGGGCGCCCCCCGGGCCGGGGCGCCCCCCGCCCCCCGCGCGCCGCGCGGGGGAAAGGGGGCATGAACTGACGCATGTCCCCTTTCCCCCTCGCTGCGCTCGGGGTCAGGGTGACTCCGTGGTCCCCGCTGGCCATCCGGCGGCCAGATCCTCCCAGGCCGGATTCATCGCCTCGATCAGCCTGATCTTTCTCCGACGGGTCCACGCCTTGAGCTGCTTCTCCCGGCGGATCGCGTCCCGCGCCTCTCCAGCCGCTTCAACATGGACCAGCCTCGTCGTTGGGTGCCTGAATACGTAGCTGTAGGGGTCGGCGCCTCCACGGTGCTCGGCGATCCGGCGGATCAGGTTGTTGGTGATCCCGACGTAAAGCTCGCGCGAGTCGCTCGCGAGGATGTAGACGTAGAACACGCGGGACATGACGCGAGTCTGGCGACCGGGCGTCAACCCGGGGTCAACCGACGCTATGGCCCCTTCGCTGCGCTCAGGGTGACGCCCGCGCGCTTCGACCCCGTCGCGCACGCGGTCCGCACCGGACACTCCCCGCACCGCGCCACTCGCGCGGTGCACACCAGCGCCCCCAGCTCCATGATCGCCTGGTTGAAGGCCCAGGCCGCCGGGCCGTCTCGGCCCCGCACCAGCGCCGCGCCCGTGGCCCAGAGGCGGCGCTCGGTGGCGCGGGCCCCGAGCCTCGGGTGGAACGCGCGCCGGATCACCCGGGCCACGTTGGTGTCGATCGCCGGCGTCGCCCGCTCGTACGCGAAGCTCGCCACGGCGCCCGCGGTGTATCGGCCGACGCCGGGCAGCCGGACCAGGTGCTCGGGCTCGGAGGGGATCGTCCCGCCGTGGTCCTCGAGCACCACTCGGGCGAGCCGATGCAGGTGGTCGGCGCGGCGATAGTAGCCCAGCCCGGACCAGGCCTCCCGCACCATGCCCGACTCGGCCCGTGCGAGCGCCTGGAGTGTCGGATAGCGCTCGAGGAAGCGGTGGTAATAGGCCTCCACCCTCGACACCTGGGTCTGCTGGAGCATGAACTCCGCGACCAGCACGTGATACGGATCCCGGGTGCGGCGCCATGGCAGGTCCCGGCCGTGGCCGCGAAACCAGCGGAGCAGCCGGCGGCGGAACTCGGCGGCACGGACGGGCGCGGCGGCGCGAGGGGTGGACTTGGCGGGCATGGGGGGTGAAGATAGAACGTCGCCGCGGTGGCGGGCCATGCCGGGGCGCCGGGCGCCGCCGCCGCCCGCCCGACAACCAGGAGATCCCGCCCGCTCATGGCCACTGAAGCACTCGACTTTCCTCGGCTCGTCGGCCGCTGGTTCCTCAACGCGACCTCGCACGTCGGCCGGGTGACCATGCTGCTGGCGGACTTGGTGCGGAGCCTCAATGAGGTCCGCATCTGGGTCCCCCGGATGTTCACCGAGGCGTGGAACATCGGCGTCGGCAGCCTCTTCATCGTGCTGCTCATCTCGGGCTTTGCCGGCGGCGTGACGGCCCTCCAGGCCCGCTATCAGTTCACCGGCACGATCCCGATCTACTATCTGGCCGGCGTCATCGTCGAGTCCATCGTGCTCGAGCTGGGGCCGGTGCTGACCGGCCTCATCCTGGCCGGCCGCATCGGCGCGCGATACGCCGCCGAGCTCGGGACGATGCGCGTGACCGAGCAGATCGACGCGCTCGAGAGCCTGGGCCGGTCGCCCTCGTCGCACCTCATCATCCCGCGAGTGGTCGCGGGGCTCATCATGATCCCGGTGCTGACCGTCTTCGCCGACGTCATGGGGATCGGGGCCGGCTGGTTCAGCATGAAGCTGGTGCTGCCGATCAGTGACGCCGACTTCGCCTACGGCGCCCGCACCTTCTGGCGCCCGTTCGACGCCACCTACTCCATCATCAAGGCGTTCTTCTTCGCGGCCTGCATCACGGTCATCTCGTGCTACATGGGCTTCAACACCCAGCAGGGCGCGGAAGGCGTGGGGCGGTCCACCACCGGGGCGGTCGTGAGCAGCTCGGTCATGATCCTGCTGCTCGACGTCATCCTCACCAAGCTGCTGCTCAACCAATGATCCAGCTCATCGACGTCCACAAGAAGTTCGGCAAGCAGGTCGTCCTCGACGGCGTGAACTTCAACGTGCAGGAGGGCGAGACAGTGGCGCTGCTCGGGCCCTCGGGCACGGGGAAGAGCGTGCTGCTCAAGCACATCATCGGTTTGATCCATCCCGACAGCGGGACGATCATCGTGGACGACAAGGACGTCGTGCACCTCAAGCGGCACGAGCTGGCCGAGCTGCGCTCGCACATCGGCTACGTGTTCCAGAACGGCGCCCTGTTCGACTCGGACGACGTGTTCGAGAACGTGCGGCTCGGCATCACCGACGACGCCAAGTACCGCGACCTCGATTACGCGCGGGCTCGCGTGGCGGAGTGTCTCAAGCTGGTCAACCTTCCCCCGGAGACGGTGGACAAGTTCCCCGCAGAGCTCTCGGGCGGCATGCGGAAGCGGGTCGGGATCGCGCGCGCCATCGCGGGCAACCCGAAGTACCTGCTGTACGACGAGCCCACGTCGGGGCTCGATCCGGTGAACGCCGACGTCATCGACGAGCTGGTGCGCAGCCTGGCGGAGACGCTGGGCGTCACCGGCGTGATGGTGACGCACGACGTGCGGGGCGCGTTCCGCACGGCCAACCGGCTCGCGCTCCTCACCGGCGGCAAGATCGTCCAGCAGGGCACGCCGAAGGAGTTCCTGGCCTCGACGGACCCGCGGGTGCAGGAATTCCTGGAGCGCGACTTCCACAACGCCACCATCGCAGCCTGAGCGAGTCATGGACCTGGCCTACAAGCAGGAAGCCACCGTCGGCACCCTCGTCATCCTCGCTTTCGTGCTGTTCTTCGTGGGCACGACGTGGCTCAGTGGCCGCTCGATCGGCTCGAACAGCGACGAGTTCTACAAGATCCAGTTCCGCGACGCCTCGAACCTCAAGGCCAGCTCGGTGGTGCGGATCTCGGGCGTGCCGGTGGGCAAGGTCGAGAAGATCAGCCTGGCGGACGTGGGCAAGGTCCTCGTATCGGTCAGCCTGCCCGAGAAGATCCGGCCGAAGGTGGACGCCTCGGCGGAAGTGGTGGCGGTGGGCTTCGTGGGCGACGCCGCGATCGAGTTCGACCCCGGGCGCGCGGCGGAGCCGCTGCCGCACGACCGGGTGATCCTGGGCACGATGAAGGCCGGGCTCACCGACCGCGCCGGCGAGCTCAGCGACCGGGCCGACAGCGTGCTGCTCGGCGCGCAGACCATCGTGAACCAGAAGACGGCCGACGAGCTCTACGAGACCCTGAACCAGCTCCAGGCCACCCTCAAGGCCACCCAGCGCACCATGGCCGTCCTGAGCGACCAGCGGAGCGGGCCCACCGCCGAGCTCACCCGCACGATGGCGTCGTTCCGGGCGCTGAGCACGCGGCTCGACAGCACGCTCGCCAACCCGGCGCTGGCGCGTACCCTCGGCCGGGCCGACACGCTCACCGGCAACCTCGCCACCATGACGTCCCAGCTCACCACCACGAGCGCCCGGCTCGACAGCGTGCTGGCCGGCGTCAACAGCGGCCGAGGGTCGATCGGGAAGTTCGCCACCGACACCGGCTTCTACACCGACATCCGGGAGCTGAGCCAGAGCATGAAGCGGCTGCTCGACGAGCTGCAGAAGCACCCGGGAAAGGTGCCGGTGACGGTTAAGCTCTTCTAGACGACGAGGATGGAGAGAAGGGCGGAGAGGGCGGAGAGGACGGAGAGGACGGAGGGGTGACGGAGAGGCTGGATTCGACCTCTCCGTCCGGTCCTCTCCGTCCTCTCCGTCTTCTCCGTCCTCTCCACCTTTCTTATCCTTCCCAGATGCTGACCGTCACCTTCCTGGGCACCGGCGCGGCCACGCCGACGGTGGACCGCAACGTGTCGGGACTCGCGGTGCAGCGGGAAGGGGAGACGATCCTGTTCGACTGCGGGGAGGGCACCCAGCGCCAGATGATGCGATATGGCGTCGGGTTCTCGTTCACCGAAGCCTTCTTCACGCACTACCACGCCGACCACGTGCTGGGAATCACTGGGCTGCTCAGGACCATGGGCCTGCAGGACCGGACCGCGCCGGTGACGCTGTACGGGCCCCGCGGAGCCGAGCGCGTGCTCGGCGCGGCGATCACGCTGGGCATCGAGCGCAACCGGTTTCCGGTCGAAATCGCGGAGGTCCGCCCCGGGGACCGCCTCTGCCGCGACGAGTACGACATCGTGGTCTTCGAGACCGACCACCGGGCGGACACGGTGGGCTACGCGCTCGCCGAGCACACGAGGCTCGGCCGCTTCAATGCCCAGCGGGCGCGCGAGCTGGGCATCCCCGAGGGGCCGTTGTGGGGCCGGCTGCACCGGGGCGACAGCGTGACCCTGAACGACGGCAGGCAGGTGAGCGCGGCCGAGCTGGTGGGCGCCCCGCGGCGCGGCCGCACCGTGGTGTATTCGGGGGACACGCGCCCGACCCTGCCGCTGCTCGAGGCGGCCCGCGGCGCGGACCTGCTGATCCATGAGGCTACCTTCGGCTCGGACGAAGCCATGCGCGCGGTCGAGACCGGACACAGCACGGCGGCGGAGGCGGCGCGCATCGCGTTCGAGGCCGGCGTCCGGCGGCTGATCCTGACCCACATCAGCGCGCGCTACACGCGCGATGCTCCCGAGCTCCTGGCCGAGGCCAAGGCGGTGTTCCCCGACACCACGATCGCGCGCGACGGGATGATCGTCGACGTGCCCTACGCCGAATGAACCGGCCCGCGGTCCACGAGCGCCCCGCTACTCCAACCGCCGGGGTACCGATGCGATCCACGCCGTCGCGCTACGAACTGGGCCTGCTGGCGAGCATGGTCGTCTTGCTGACCTGGTCGGGAATCCACCCGCACGACCGGTTCACCTGGTGGCTCGAGACGGCGCCCATCTTCATCGGCGTCCCGGTGCTCATCTGGCTGTACCCGAGGCTTCGGCTCACCCCGCTCACCTACGGCCTCATCTGGCTGCACTGCCTCATCCTCATGGCCGGCGGGCATTACACCTACGCTCGCGTGCCGCTGGGGTTCTGGATGGAGGACTGGTTCGGCTTCACCCGCAACCACTACGACCGCATCGGGCACCTGGCGCAGGGCTTCATCCCGGCGATGGTGGCGCGCGAGATCCTGATCCGGCGGTCTCCGCTTCGGGGCAGCCGCTGGCTGCCGTTCTTCGTGGTCTGCTTCTGTCTCGCGTTCAGCGCCCTCTACGAGCTGATCGAGTTCTGGACGGCGATCACCGCCGGCGGGGCGGCCAGCGACTTTCTCGGCACCCAGGGCGACCCCTGGGATACCCAGTGGGACATGCAGCTCGCGCTCATCGGGGCGGTGGCCTCGGTGCTGCTGCTGTCCCGGGTGCAGGATCGCCAGCTCGCCACGATGCCGGCCGGCTGAGCCGGGCGGCCGGCTCGAGCCCTTTCCCTCCTTACGCCGGGCCCCGTCGGGCGGTATCCTAAAGGCGACGGCATCACGTCTCCAAACGGATTTCCGCCATGCGTTTGACCCGCCTGTTCGCCCTCCCGGCCGCCACCTTCGCCTTCACCGCCTGCAACGGCGGGGACCTCCAGCTTCCGCCCGGCGGGCCCGGGGTCCAGCTCGAGCTGATCGACGGGAACGAGCAGACCGGTGACCCCGGAACCGTGCTGGGCAGCCCGATCGTGGTCCGCGTGGTGGACGATGAAGGGAACGGCGTGGCGGGGCGGATCGTGAGCTGGGCGATCTCGGAGGGAGGCGGGTCGACCTCGCCTCAGCGGGGCGCCACCGACGACGGCGGCCAGGCGCAGGCGCAGTGGACCCTGGGTCCGGAGCCTGGACCCAACACACTGTCGGCGACGGTCGAGGGCGTGGGATCGGTCATCTTCACGGCGACGGCCCGCGGGGCCGGAGGCAGTCCGAGCGCGAGCCAGTCGGAGCTCACCTCGGACCAGAGCTCGATCCCGGCGGACGTGGGGCTCGCTACCATCACGGTCGTGGTCCGGGACGACGACGGGAATCCCGTCGAGGGCGCCACGGTCGAACTGCAGGCCACGGGCGGCGGCAATACCCTGACGCAACCCAGTCAGCCGACGGGCGCCGATGGCACGGTGACGGGCACGCTGCAAAGCCACGAGCCCGGGCTCAAGACGGTGTCGGCTACGGTGAACGGGCGCATCCCGCTCGACGCCACCGCACAGATCGCGGTCACCGCCCAGCCGGCCGGCACCCGGATCGAGCTGATCGAAGGCGACGGCCAGGACGCGCCGGCCGGCACGCCCGTCGCCGTGGAGCCCGCCGTGCGGGTGACTGATGCCCTGGGGCAACCGGTGGCCGGCGTGACGGTGACGTTCGTGGTGACCGGCGGCGGAGGGCAGGTCGCGGGGGCGAACCAGACGACGTCGAGCGAAGGCATCGCCAGTGTCGGCTCCTGGACGCTCGGCCCGGCGCCGGGCGCCAACACCCTGGAGGCCCGGGCTCCGGCGGCGCAGGGCAGTCCGATCGTATTCACCGCGGAGGGCACCTCGAGCGGCGGCGGGGTGGACCACTTCGTGTTCACGACCCAGCCGCCCTCGAACGTCTCGAAGAATCAGACGTTCACGGTTCGGGTGGCCATGGTGGACGCGAACGGCACGACCGTGCCGCTCTCCGGCATCACGATCTACCTGGGTCTGTTCGAGGATGGCGACGAGGACGGGCCATCCCACAACAAGCAAATGAAGGGCAATCGGTTCGTGGAGACCCAGGGCGGCGTCGCGGAGTTCCACATCTCGATCGACAAGGCTGGCACGTGGCGGCTCCGCGCGCTCTCCGATGAACTGCCGGAGCTCGGGCCGCACGGTCCGGAGCCGTTCCTGTTCAGCGACCCGATCACCGTATCGAAGTGACGGCGTAGGGTTCAGGAAAATGCAAGAAGTCTGGCGCCGGCTCCCGGTCCGGTCGTAGCAACCGCGGCCGTGCGGGTGCAGATCGCTGCACTTCCAGGCGGATTTCCGGCGGAAACCCCCTCCTAGGACAAGCAACTCCAGCCATTTGGGCCGCTTGCCGTTCGGGCCCGGCTCTTGCCTGCGCCTACAGCCCGGCCTGCCCCCCGGGGACGGCTCCCCCCAATCAATCGCGAAGTCGAGACCTGTACCCTCGCCCGAGAGCGTCCGTCATGACGTACACCTTCAAGCTGTCCCGCAGAATCGCGCGCCTCCGAGCCATCGGATTGGTCGCAGCCACCGTAGCCTTCGCCGCGTGCAGCGACACGGATACCCTCGACCCTTCGCAGGACAATCCCGCCGCGGGCGGCAACCAGGCCATTCCAGCCGCTCCGCAGCTTGCCAACTCGACTTACGCCGGGGGCATTCCCTTCGGGCTCTTCGCCCAGCCTACCGAACTGTTCGGCAACGTGTACAACGGGGCGAAGGAAACCATCGGCCCGCAGCTCCTCAACTCGACGCTGGCGGCCATCAAGGCGCGCGGCGGCCGGGTCGTGCTGATGATGGCGGGGTCGGAGCTCAACTACCGGGACGCCAGCGGGCACTTCAGCTACTCGATGTGGAAGCAGCGCATCGATCGCTTCCGCGGCATCAACTTCGATTCGTACATCAACGACGGCACGATCATCGGCCACTACCTGCTCGACGAGCCGCAGGACCCGTCCAACTGGAACGGGGTGCCGGTGACGCCCGCGATGGTGGACCAGATGGGCCAGTACAGCAAGCAGCTCTGGCCCAAGATGGCGACGATGGTGCGGACCGAGCCCAGGTTCTTCCCGTCGGCCCCGAAGTACGTGGACGCGGCGTGGGCGCAGTATCTGGCCCGGTTCGGCAGCCCGAGCGACTACATCCGGCGAAACGTGGCGGACGCGCAGGCGCGGGGGCTGCAGCTGGTCATCGGCCTCAACGTGATCGGCGGCGGCACGCCCAACCTTACCCCCATGTCGGCGAGCGAGGTGGAGAGCTACGGGCAGGCGCTCCTGAGCAGCACGTATCCCTGCGCCTTCATCAGCTGGCAGTATAAGTCGTCCTACCTGTCGAGCGACGTGACCAACGCCATGACCAAGCTGCGGAGCCTGGCGCAGAACCGGAGCACCCGGAGCTGCCTCTCGGGCGCCACGGAGGCCCCGCCGCCCCCGCCGCCCTCGGACTCCACGCCGTCCGATTCGACGCCGCCGTCGCAGCCGGGCCAGACGCCTTCGGCGACCGCCCTTCCGTTCGGCGTGTTCCAGGCGCCCGAGGCCGATTACTCGAGCCGCTGGACTGGAAGCATCTACCGCGCGGATCCGAGCACGCTGGTGAGCCGCCTGGCCGACGCGAGGGCAGAGGGACTTCGGAGCGTGGTGAACCTGGCCCGTCCGGCGCGAGTGAAGAACGCGGACGGCACGTTCAACTTCACCAAGTGGAAGGGCGAGGTCGATCGGTACCGGCCGCTGGCGCTTGGCCAGTATATCACCGCCAGGACCTTGTACGCCCATGCGCTGGTGGACCAGCCCAATTGCGCCTCCTGCTGGGGTGGAAAGGCGATTCCGTGGGAGACGGTCGAGGCCATGGCCAAGTACAGCAAGTCCATCTGGCCTGGGCTTCCGACCGCGGCCAAGGTCGCGCCGACGCTGCTGGCCAAGGCGAGCTTCGGCTGGAGCTACCTCGACGCGGGCTGGGCGACCTACAACACGCGCCAGGGCGACCTGCGCACCTACCTGGCCAGCGAGGCCAAGGCCGCAAGCGCCAAGGGTCTCGGCTTCATGGTCGGGCTCAACCTGCTGGATGCGTCAGGCGCGAACACGGCCCCGATGACCGCGAGCCAGATCATGCAGCTCGGCACGATCGCGGCCAAATCGTCCGGGGTATGCGCGCTGGTCGGATGGCAATACGACAAGGCGTACGTGGGGCAGGCCGGTATCCGCGCCGCGCTCGACTCGGTGGCGAAGGTGGCGAAGTCGCGCAGTATCGCCTCCTGCGCCGTCAACTGATCACCCGGGCATAGCTCGGCACGACCGCTGAACCGGAAGGGGACGGGCCATGCGCCCGTCCCCTTCGTCTATGGATCCAGGTCGCCGACCACGATAGGGCTTGGCCTGCATGGTAGATTCCGGAGCGATGAGGGATCGAGAGATGTTTCGTGCGGCAGTGGCCGCGGCGCTGGCGGTGGCGGCGTTCGGCGGATGCGGGCGCGAGCAGCCCGCGGTGCGGGCACCGGGCTCGACCCCGGTGGCGCATGCCCCGGCCCACCCGGCCGATACCGCGCCGATGGTCCGGCCCTGGGTTCTCAAGCCGATCGTGATCGCGCCGGATCCGAAGCTCGCGCGGACCGATTCGCTCGCCGGCCGAGCGGCACGCGTCGAGTCCGAAGCGTCACGTGACTCCGCGGCGCACGACTCATCCGCCGTCGGCGCGCGCTCCAAACGGACCGCCACCAGGCTCGGGCCCGGTGAGCGGCGGCGCTACGCGCTCACGCCGGCAGACTCGGCGCGCTGGCCGGTCAAGGGACCGCAGTTGCTGCCGGGGTCACTGCTGCCCGAGTACCGCATCATCGCCTTCTACGGCAACCCCAAATCGAGCCGGATGGGCATCCTGGGCGAGCTCCCGCCATCCGAGATGCTGCCCAAGCTGGAGCGCACGGCGCTCGAGTGGGCCAAGGCCGATCCGGGGCGGAAGACGCTTCCCGCGTTGCACCTCATCGCCACGGTCGCGCAGGGTGCGCCGGGAGGCGGGGGCAAGTATCGCCTGCGGCACTCGGACCAGCTCATCGAGCAGGTGCTCGGGTGGGCGGAGGAGCGCGGCTGGCTCGTGTTCCTGGACGTGCAGATCGGACACAGCACGGTGCCCGACGAGCTTCCCCATCTGGTGAAGTATCTCGAGCGCCCCTACGTGCACCTGGCGCTCGATCCCGAGTTCGCCATGAAGCTCGGTGGCGTGCCGGGGCGGCGGATCGGCACGCTGGACGCGGAGGACCTGAACTACGCGGTGCGGCTGCTGGCGGGGATCGTGGACCGCAAGAAGGTGCCGCCGAAGGTGCTGGTGGTGCACCGGTTCACCCAGCGGATGCTCACCAACCACGACAAGATCCGGCTGGACCCACGGGTGCAGGTGGTGGTGGACATGGACGGATTCGGCGCCCCGTACCTCAAGGAGGACGCCTACAAGTTCTTCATCGTCCCGGAGCCGGTGCAGTTCACCGGGTTCAAGCTCTTCTACAAGAACGACAAGCCTATGATGACGCCGGCGCAGGTTCTGAAGCTGTGGCCGGTGCCGTCGTACATTCAGTATCAGTAGGGCGGGCAGGCGAGCAGGTAGACGGTCGGGCGGTCAGAGGCAGACGGTCGGACGGTCGGATCGAAGGCACGTCGAGGGTGCCTCGACCTCGCCACTCCTGCCGAATAGAATCCGACCGTCCGACCGTCCGACCGTCCGACCGTCCGACCGTCTGCCTTTTCACCTCTCCGCCAACTTCACATCCGACTTCTGCCACACCTTCCGGAACCTGGCTTCGACCGCCGAGGCCTCGCGGGTGCGGCCCTGCGCGTTGAGCGCCTGGGCCAGGCCGTGCAGCGACCAGCCGTTGTTGGGGTAGCGCACGAGATCCTGCCGGTACGCGCGTTCGGCGTCCTTCGGGCGGTTGGCCGCCAGCAGCACCGCGCCGAGCGGCTGGCGAAGCGGGATGATCCACGCGGTCGGCTCGTCGTAAACGAGGTCGTCCTCGACGGCGATCCCATCACGGAATGCCTTCACCGCGACGTCGGTCTGTCCCCGCCGCGCGGCCAGGTCGGCGGAGAGGTGCCGCTCGGCGATCCGGAGGAGCGCGCGGCTCGAGTTGAGATTGGCCTGCTGCTCGGGCGGGATCGCGGCGGCGATGGCCTTCACGCTGTCGAGCGCCACGGCGGCGGAATCGAGACGCCCTTCTGCCGCGTGCGCCAGGCCGCGGGCGTAGTACCAGATCCCGGTCGTGTAGCGGAGCTCAGCCGCGGGAGCGGGCTCCTTCAGCACATCATCCCAGCGGGAGAAGCGCACCAGCGTGAACAGCACGACCGGCGAGTAGTACTCAAACGGCGGGATCATGCGCACGGCCTCGAGCGGCACCTTCGATTGAATCGCCCGGGCCGCCGCCAGCGCCTCCGCGCTCCGGCCCGTCATGCTGAGCGCCTCCCACATGACGTGGTAGTTGTGCGGGACGTAGCCGAGGGGATAGACGCCGGTCGGGTGCCTCGCGTCGAGGTACTCCTGGTCGGCGTGCACCGCCATCGCGTTGTGCTCGACCGCATCCTCCCAGCGGCCCAGCCGCACGTAGATATGCGTCGGCATGTGGACCAGGTGCCCGGCGCCGGGCATCAGGCTGCCGAGCCGCTCCGCGCACGGCACGGCTCGCTCCGCGAAGTTCGACGCCTCGATGGCGTGGATGTAGAAATGGCATGCCCCGGGGTGATCGGAGTGCTGCTCCAGCACGCGCTCGAGGATCGCGACCTGCTGCAGCGTGCTCGGGGCGAGCGGCTTCCCGGCGTTGGTCCAGTAGTGCCACGGCCGGAGGTCCATCAGCGCCTCGGCGTGGAGCGTCGCCGCGTCGGGATCCGCCGGGTAGCGGCGCGAGACCTCGCCGATGGCGTCGGCCCAGGCGGAGTCGAGGCCGCTCCGGTCGGCGTCCGCGACCGGGACGTAGCGGGTCGCGAGCGCCTTGATGTAGGCCCGCTCGCGCGGCGTCACCGCCGGGGCAAACTTGACCGCGCGCTGCAGCGCCTCCCACGCCGGCTGCACGGCGGCGGTGTCCATCGGCACGTTGATGTTGGGGCCGAGCGCGTAGGCGATGCCCCACCAGCACATCGCGCAGGCCGAGTCCTCGCGGGTGCCTTCCCGGTAGGACTTGATCGCCTCGTCGTGGTTGAAGGCGTAGGTGAGACGGAGGCCCTGGTCGAAGTAGCGCTGCGCCACCGGCGAGCGCGTGCTGATCGCCATGTGGTAGCGGCCGAGGTTGTCGTAGAGCGGCGTGCGCCCGCCCGCTGAAGAATCGGACGCCGCGATGGCTGTGCCGTGCTCGTGCACGCCGCCGTCCTGCGCCGCGGTCCCGGCTGCCCGCATCGTGCCGACCGCCAGCAGCGCCACGATCACCCGTGTCCAGCGCATTGTGGTCTCCTTGGCGTTGTATCGTCCCGACTTCCCGGCCAAACCCGCTATCCGCGGCGCCGCGGCCCTCCTGCGCCTCGGGCCCCTCAAAGCTACCGCAGTGACGGTGCTTACGGCATGCGACCCAGGGGTCCGTATACCCTTGGGGATCCTTTCACCCTGGAGCCTCCATGGCTGGCAGAACCAAGCGATTGGCGAAGGCGGCAGTCATGCTCGCGACGAGCGCGGCAGTGGGGAAGGCGGTGCGGAAGGCGGCGGCGGATCCGCGGGTACGAAAGAAGGCCGCAAAGGTGGGCGCCGCGGCGCGGGCCAAGGCGGTGGCCGTTGGGAAGGCAGCCGGCAAGCGGGTGGGGAAGAAGCTCCGTGGGCCGAGGAAGGCCGCCGGCAAGCAGATCAAGCGGCTGGGAAGGATCGTGACGGGGTAACCGCCGGCGCCGGGGAGCTGAAGGGAGGCGCGCCCTCGGGCGCGCCTTTTTTTTCGACTGATCAGAAATCCGACCCTGACACCTGGAAGTGCCGTCGCCTCCCGCTGATCGCGGTCCTCGAGTCGCTCTGAGAGGGAACTCTACGCCCGGTCGAACCGGAACAGCTCCGCGTCGCGGTTCTCGCGCTCGAGAAACAGGTCCAGCAGGATATCGGCCGCGATCCAGCTGAACGTGATCCCGTTCCCGCCGTAGCCAAGCGCGAAGTAGCCGTGGGGGAACTGCCGGGCGGGGCCGATGTAGGGAAGTCCGTCGCGCGTCTCACCGAATGTCCCGCCCCAGCGCCAATCCACGTCCGCGCGAATGTCCGGGAACATCTCCCGGAACCGCCGCTCGATCCGGTCCGTCTGGCGATGGAGCAGCCGCGCGCGCTTGTGTGACGTGGCGAACGGCGTGTCGGCGCCACCCACGATGGCCCGCCCGTCGGCGGTCGTGCGGGCATAGAAATAGGGGCGGGCGGTCTCCCAGATGAGGCACCGGTTTTCTCCCCAGCCCTCGATTTCGCGCATCGGCTCCGTGGCGAGCGCGTACGTGCTGTGCAGCCGGACGATGCCGGCGTCGAGAAACTCGGGCGTCTCGTAGCCGGTGGCGAACACGACGCGGCGCGCGACTACCCGGTGGCCTGCGGCCGTGCGCAGCTCGACCCCTTCCCGGGTGCACTCGTATGCCGTGACCGGCGCGCGATCGTAGACCTCGAGGCCCGCACGGGCGGCATGGCTCAGCAGCTTGTGGGTGAGTCGGTACGCGTCGACCTCGCCCGCGACCGGGGAGAGCAGGGCGGCGGGCCGGGAAAAGGAGAACCGTTCGCGGATGTCGCGTTCGGTCAGGAGATCCACCTCGATGCCGGCGGAGCGGCGGGCGAGTCGCTCGCGCTCCAGCGTCGGGAGGTCCTTGCGGCGGCTCGCCAGATACAGGCTCGGCGCGGTCCGCCATCCGCACCCGCCGCCCTCCGCAGTGGCGAGCGCCTCGATCCCTCGCACCGCGTCGACGCACCGGCGGTAGCTTCGGACCGCGTGGTCCGCGCCGTGGCGCTCGATGAGGTCCACGAGCTGGGCATCGATCTCGTACTGGATCAGCGCGGTGGTCGCGGCGGTGCTGCCGTGCCCGATCTCGCCGGCCTCCAAGAGCGCCGTGTGGATGCCGGCGAGTGCGAACCGATGGGCCACCAGCGCGCCAGTAATGCCGCCGCCGACGACGGCCGCGTCGCACCGGAGATCGCGATGGAGGCGGGGATACACGGCGGGAAGGCCGACTACGGTCGGCCAGAGCGGGGCGCCGCTGGTGAGATCCATGCCTGGAAGGTGAATCCAACCGGCGGTGAACGCCGTGACACGGTTCACCCGGGGCAGGGAGCCCGACCCGAGATCCTCCGGGCAGGCGGCTCGACCGGGGTGCCCGGCAAGGCAGCCAGGCCTGCCGGCCGCAGCGCCTGCTCGCTGGTCCAAGCCGGTCTAACCCAAGGTGGGGTGCACCGTTACGAAGCGTTGACGGAACCCATCCCGGGGACTAGCTTTCCGCCTCGGATGAACCCCCGGGGCTGTAGCTCAGCTGGGAGAGCGCTGCAATCGCACTGCAGAGGTCAGGGGTTCGATCCCCCTCAGCTCCATGACAATCGAGAGCAGTACTGCCCCTTGGTGTAACTGGCAACACGCCTGACTCTGGATCAGGAGAGTCCTGGTTCGAGCCCAGGAGGGGCAATGGCCGGCGCAGCAGCGCCGGCCTTTTTTTGGGAACTCGCGCTTCGCTTCCGGGCCCAGGTGGGGCAATGGCTCCCGCTTTGCATCACCGGATCAAGTGACCGGAGCTCCACCAGCCACAGCATCACGCACGCGTTCCGCGTCTCGACGTGGTGGCTGACCGAAGACCCGGGCGTATTCACGGCTGAACTGCGATGCGCTCGCGTATCCCACCTCGTAGGCGATCGCCTCCGCGCTCGTTCCTCCCGACAGCAGAAGGCTGCGAGCCTTCTGCAGCCGCAGCCGCTTCTGGTACTGGATCGGGCTCATCGCTGTGGCCGCCTTGAAGTGGTGGTGCAGCGCCGAAGGGCTCATGTGCACCCGTTTGGCGAGCGCCTCGATCTGCAGCGGCTCCGCGAAATGATCCTTGATCCAGGTGATCGCCCCTGAGACTCGGCGCAGGCGGCCGTCTCCGATTGCCATCTGCGCCAAGCGCCCGAACTGTTCGCTCTGCAGCAGCCGGTAATCGATCTCCCGCAGGACCAGAGGCGCCAGCACCGCGGCATCTTGCGGCGTATCGAGAAGCCGCACCAGTCGGACGAACCCGTCGAGGAGTGGCGCCTGAAGGGGGCTTAGGTAGAGCGCCCGCCC
The DNA here is from genome assembly GCA_025928645.1 of Gemmatimonadales bacterium. Lineage (GTDB taxonomy): Bacteria > Gemmatimonadota > Gemmatimonadetes > Gemmatimonadales > GWC2-71-9 > CAVVWJ01. The sequence continues at coordinate 13,851 of JAICJD010000032.1, read as the reverse complement.
GTCGTGATCGTCGGGGGGTACTTGCCGGCCCGTCTCCACGATCAACGAAGCGAGCTCGCGCGGGTCCACCCTGAGCGTCAGACACAGGTACGGCTCTTCCGGGCTCGCCTCAAAGACGTTCCCGACGACAGGCAACTCCACCGAGACTGCCAGGTACTGTGAGCGGTCGTAGACGTACGTCTCGTTGCCGAGCATCAGCTGCTTTCGGCCTTGGACCACCACGTACACCGCGGGCTCCTGGAGGACGTACATCGGCTCGGTCGGGCGCGAATACCGATAGAGCTTCAACTCCGGAATCACCGTGTCGTGTCGCCCGTCCGAGCCCGTCCGGCGCTCGAGAAGCCCCGCGAGCTCGGCCCGTAGCGCTTCCACGCGGATGGCCTCCGGATCGCGTCCTCCCAACGGGTCTGATCCACCATAGTTGAACGCCATCGCTGCATTCCCGCTGAAGAAGACCGTCCGCTCGATACAAAGGGACGATACATCCCCTCGGGGCCATGCTCCAGAGGCCGGGAGGAATAGGCAAGCATCGTCCACGATTTGGCTGAGTGGACGCAGGCGGGCTTGCTTATCGTGCTTTCCCAAGGAGATGAAGAGGTGGAGCAGGAATGAGCAAGATCCGGCATCATCACCAACGGGAGAAAATCGCCATGAAACATGTCTCGATCGGCGGACTCGACGTCTCGCGCATAGGGCTCGGCGCCATGTCGATGGCCGGGTACTACAATATCGGTGCGGGCAGCGATGCCGAATCCATCCGCACGATCCACCGTGCGCTCGAACTGGGCGTCACCCACATTGATACTGCCGAAATTTACGGCCCCTACAGCAATGAAGAACTGGTCGGCCGGGCTATCAAGGACCGCCGCGACCAGGTCGTGCTGGCGACGAAGTTCGGCCTCGTCTCGCACTCCGGCGGCGGGCCCCGCGTCCTCGATAGCAGCCCGGCGAACGTCCGCGTCGCGGTCGAGGGCTCCCTGAAGCGGCTCGGCACCGACCACATCGACCTGTACTACCAGCACCGGGTCGATCCGAACACCCCCATCGAGGAGACCGTTGGCGCCGTGGCCGAGCTGGTCGCGGAGGGCAAGGTCCGCCACATCGGCCTGTCCGAGGCCGGCCCCGGGACTATCCGCCGCGCCCACGCCGTGCACCCGATCACCGCGCTGCAGACCGAGTACTCCCTGTGGGCCCGTGACGCGGAGGCCGAACTGCTGCCGCTGCTACGCGGGCTGGGCATCGGCTTCGTTCCCTACTCGCCGCTCGGCCACGGCTTCCTCACCGGCGAGATCCGGTCGCCCGAGCAGCTCTCCGACGACGACTGGCGCAAGACCAACCCGCGCTTCACCGGCGAGAACTTCCAGCGCAACCTGCGCATTGTCGACGAGGTTCAGGCCATTGCCGCCGAGGGGGGTGCGACACCGGCACAGATCGCGCTGGCCTGGCTGCTCGCGCAAGGCGACGACATCGCCCCGATTCCCGGCACCAAGCGGGTCACCCGCGTCGAGGAGAACACAGCCGCCGATAGCATCGAGCTGAGCGCCGAGCAAGTCGAACGGTTGAACAACCTCACGCCGGCTGCCGGCGAGCGCCACGAAGAAGCGGTCATGAACCTTATCGAGCGCTGACTCCGCCGCGAGGGGCGTCCCGCCACGACAGAGTCCGGCATGAAAGCCTTCAAACTCCGGCATCGGATGACACGATCTCGCGTAAATGGCTGCAAGTTGCCGGAATTCGAAAGGTTACGGCGGCCCCCCTGGATCAGGAGAGTCCTGGTTCGAGCCCAGGAGGGGCAACTGTGAGGCGCGGCGCCACCTAAGGTGGTGTCGCGCTTCGCTCTTCTGCTCCCCCTGCAAGCGTTTTACAAGCATTCGCGCTCAGGCGGTGCCACGGGCCCTGCGCTCGCGCAGCTTCAACGGATTGCTCATGACTCCAGCATCCCGGCCTCGGGGGCCTGCTGGTAGCAGGTCTGGAGGGTCTGGGCGCAGGACGCGCCCTGACCCGGCATGCGATACACCCGAGAGAACGTGCCACCCGGCTTCCGCTGCTCGACTCGACCTTGAGCCCCCGGACACCGAGCGAGAGGGACCAGCAGCCACTACCGAGTCGCTATCGTGCTGGATCATCATCCAGCGATCGTTTCCATTTCGACTTGCGCACCCAGCGGCAGCGCTGCGACCGCAACGTCGTGCGAGCTCCATCATCACGCCGATCGTGGCACTCGCATTCGGGGCCGTGACAGGGATGGCCGCCACGAGCGTCCAGGCGAATCAGCCGACGCCGTGTTGGGCGTGTGGCAGCGCATCAACATCGCGGCCTACATGGTCTGGATCGCCGTCCTCGCGATCACGCTGCTGCGGTCGCGAGCCTCAGCCAGCCCGACAGACGGCCGGGGAGCTGCTCGAGCGACAGCCATGGCAGCCTGAAACGAGAAACGCCGGATTGACTCCATCAGGAGCCAATCTGCGTATTCTGCTGCAACCGGGACGCGACAGGCGAGGACCGGGTCTCGGCCGGGGAGGTTAAGCAGAATGCCGGGAGTGCTACGATCTTCCAGACGGCCGCTGGGTCTACGAATTTGCTTGCAAAGTGCTAATCCTGCCCTTTCAACTCTCGCGCAAGGCGGCGATGGGGTTCACTTGCGTCGCGCGGTATGCCGGGAAATAGCTAGCCAGCGTGGCCACTGCAAGTAAAAGCAGAGGCACGAGCAGAAACACAGCCGGATCATGGGGGCGCACCCCATAGAGCAGACTTGCCATCAGGGATGCCGTGGATGCAGAAATGACCAATCCGGCAACGATGCCCACGCCAGCAAGTGTGACCCCCTTGCGCAAGAACATTCTCAGAATGTCGCCCTGCTGCGCGCCCAGGGCCATGCGGATACCGACCTCATTTGATCGTTGGCCGACCAGATAAGCCAACAAGCCATAAATTCCGATGGAGGCCAGAAGCACCGCCAGCCCAGCGAATCCGCCCACCAGATCGGCAGAAAAACGGCGCGAAGCCAGTGACCGATCGAGGATGTCGTTCATGGAAGAGACATTAAAGACCGGCAAGCCGGCATCAATACTCTGAATTTCATGCCGAATCTGTGGTTCGAGCAGGGTCACGGGCAGAGACGTGCGCAACGCCACGCTCACTTGCTTGTTGGGGTCTTGATAGACCGGAACGTAGATGTGGGGAACGCCATCGATGTCGAGACCGTCATGCTTGATATCCTTGATAACACCCACGACAGTCGTCCACGGCTTGCTAGGATCTTTTCCGAACCGTACTCGACGGCCCAACGGATCGTCGCTTGCCCAATACTTACGAGCGGTGCTTTCATCAATGACGGCCACCAGCGGTTTGCCGTCTTCATCGTCCTCGGTGAATGAGCGGCCGCGTAGGAGCGTCGCCTGGAACACCGCAAAATAGTCGGGGCTTATCCGAATTCTCTCGGCGCGCAGATCCTGCGAGGACCCGACCGGTCTATCTTCAATCGCGAAACTTTCAATCGCTAAGCCACCGACCGCGTTGGGGTTGCTATTGGTGGTCGGTAGCGCCGAGGTGATTGCGGCGAGTTGCACTCCCGGAAGTGCCCTCATGCGCCGCAGCAACTCACGATCGAACGTGACCTCACCAGGAATACCGAGATACGGATCCGTCTTCGGATCGTTGGGAACTCCTAGCCACGTGTTTGCCGTGACAACGTGAGTTGGATTGAAGCCTGGATCTTCCTGCAAGAGACCCCGCAGCGTACGCAGCAGCAAGCCGGCTCCCACCATCAGTATGACGGCGAATGCCAGTTCCGAGACGATGAGAGTATCCCGCAATCGGCCGGTCTTGGTGCCGGAGCTGGACCCGCGACCGCCTTCACGAATAGCCGAGGAGAGAGCCACCCTTGCCGACTGAAGCGCCGGCGCAAGTCCAAACACTAACCCGGTAAGAATGGAAATCAGCAGAGCGAAGGCCAACACCACCCAGTCAATTCCTACCTCGTTGAGTCGGGGAACGTTCGACGGCACAAAGCGGAGGATGAAGCCCAGAGTAACACCTGCGGTTGCGATTCCCGCGGCACCGCCGATGAGCGACAGCAGCATGGACTCGGTCAGCAACTGGCGCACCATGCGGCCGTGGCTCGCCCCCAGCGATAACCGTACCGCCATCTCTTGTTGTCGCCCCGAAGCGCGCGCCAAGAGGAGAGTGGCAATGTTCAGCGATACGATGAACACGATCAGGATGACCGCACCCAGTACCACCAGCAGCATGGGCCGGACCTGGCCCACCAGAGTTTCTTGTAATGGTTGAATCTCAATTGTCCATTGCGCCTGCGGCGCGTAATCGGCGGGAAAGTCGCGGCGTAACTGGGCAGCCATGACCGTGAGCCGCTCCTGAGCTTGCTTCAGTGTGACGCCTGGCTTGAGTCGTCCGATGCCGTTTGGGAAAATGCGGGTACCCCGCAATGGCGGGGGAAAGGGAGCTCCGACGAATCCGAAGGCGGCAAACACTTCCGCGTCGCCGGAAGTCGTCGGTCCAGGATGACGAAATCCGCGTGGCAGAACCCCAATGATTGTGAGCGGGTCATTGTCGATCCGGATGGTACGGCCGATCACATTCGGGTCGGCGCCATAGGCCCGGCGCCACAGGCCATCGCTGATCACGACCACTGGAGCGACACCGGGCACGAAGTCCTGCGGACCATACAACCGTCCAATTTGCGCGGTCACACCCAGCATGGAAAAGTAGGTAAAGCTGGTATTGACGCCCTCTACCCGCTCGGGCTGTTTGACGCCGGTCAAATTCTCGCTACCCTCGAAGATCGGGGTCACATCTTCCAATGCATCCGTTCGCGTCAGCAGGTCATCCATTTCCGGCTTGGAAAACCTGACGTCCCGCAATCCTAGGCCCGGCTCGTTAAAGTAGACTCGTACCAAGCGGTCGGGATCGCGGTACGGCAGAGAACGCAGCAACACCGCATTCACGATGCTGAAGATCGCCGTGTTGGCCCCCACGCCCAGAGCCAGCGTCAGCACAGCCACGATCGTGAACGTGGGTTTCTTGACCAGGATGCGCCAGCCGTATCGCAGATCCTGAAGTAAAGTCCCCATGAAGGCGCTCCTCTGGTTATACCGCAAAGGCGATCGGGTCCTCGGTTGCAAGGTGGCGCACGACCGAGTCGCTATCGTGCTGGATCATCATCCAGCGATCGTTTCCATTTCGACTTGCGCACCCAGCGGCAGCGCTGCGACCGCAACCGTCGTGCGAGCTGGATACGGAGGGGCAAAATGTCTGGCGTACACGTCGTTCATCTCGGCGAAGTCCCGGATGTCGGTGAGGTACACATTCACCTTCACGACATCGCCGAGCGATTTATCCGCGGCACTCAGTATCACCGCGAGGTTGTTAAGGGTCTGTTCTGTTTGCGCGGCCACGCCGCCCGCGATCAGTTTGCCCGTGGCCGGATCTTGCGCGACCTGACCGCTCGTGTAGACGCGATCGCCGTCGCGCACAGCGGGTGAAAATGGACCGACTGGTTTGGCGAGGCGGTCGGAGGTAATCGGTGTGACTGGCATTACTTGAGCACCTCCATCGGAGAAACGCGCGTGGCGCGTCTCGCGGGAATGAAGCAGGCCGCTATCGTGACGATCCCCAGCAGCACCGGCACAAGCGCGAACGTCATCGGGTCGCTCGCCGACACACCGAACAGGAGGCTCGACATCAGCCGCGTCACGACGATCGACGCACCCAGACCGACGATCGTTCCCATGGCGGTGAGAATGAGGCCGGGGCGGAACGCGAGGCCGAGGATATCCCGCGGCTTCGCACCCAACGCGAGCCGAATGCCGAATTCCTGGGCGCGTTGCCTGGCCACGAACGCCATCACACCGTAAAGCCCCACCGCGGCGAGCAGGAGCGCCGACACCGCGAAGACCGACATCAGGGACATGGAGAACTGACGCCGCTCCACGGAAGCCGACATCAGGTCCGCCATGGTCCTGACGTTGAACACCGGCAGTTCTGGGTTGATGCCCTGCACGGTCCGCATGAGGGCTTCCTTCGTCGCCTTCACGTCGACGACGGAACGTGAGCGGAGAAACACGGCCAGCTGGATACTGGGACGTTGAAGGATGGATTCGTACACGCGAGGGAGCGGCGCCACGTCCAGACCGTCATTTCGTACATCTCCGACCACGCCGATGATCTCGGCCTCACCGGTGGACGGCGCCCCGGATCCCCTTCCCTGAAGATACCGAAGCCGCCGGCCAATCGCGTCTTGTTGCGGCGAGAAGCGGCGGACGAACGCTTCATTGACTATCACGACCCTCTCGGTGGAATCCACGTCGTGATCGGTGAAGAGGCGTCCCTGCTTCAGCGGCGTCTTGAGCGCGGCGAAATAGCCTGCGCTCACGGCTCCAAACTCCGCTGCATGATCATTCCCCTGCGTCGACACTTCGTCGGGCAGTGAAAACGTGAGGAGAGTGTTCACATTGCTCAGGAGTGGGATATCGCTCGACGTACCGACCGCGGATTCCTCTACGCCGGGAAGCAGAGCGATCCGGGTCAGCAGTTCCCTGGCCAGCCCGGCACGCTGTGCCGGCGACCGGTATTGATTCGCCTTGGGATTGTTCGGAAAGGGAACCCAGACCTGACCCACCACGAGCCGCTCGGGGTCGAGACCCGGATTCTGACGCAGCGTGGCCGAGAAGCTGCGCGCCAACAAGCCAGCGCCAATTAGTAGGACCGCGGACAGGGCGACTTCCAGCACGACCAGCGCGGCGCGAGATCGACTTTGGCGCACGCTCTGCTCACCACCCGTGCGTCCGCCGTCCCTCAAGTCGTGGTTGGGATCGATCGCCGATGCGTGGAGCGCCGGCATCAATCCAACCAACACTCCGGTCGTGAGCGAAAGCCCAAGCGCGAACGCGACCATTCGCCAATCCGCATGTACCTCGGCGAGGCGAGGCACGTCCTCGGGCGTCAGCGTAAGCAGCGATCGTTGAGCGATCAGGAGCACCGCAAGCGCCGCCCCGCCGCCGGCAACCGATACCAGTACGCTCTCGGTCAGCACCTGTCGAACGAGATGGCCGCGCGACGCGCCCAGCGCCTGGCGAATGGCGAACTCGCGCATTCGTGCCGATGCCCGCGCGATCAGCAAGCTCGCAATGTTCACGCAGGCGATCAGGAGGACGAGACTAACGGCGGCGAGCAGGATGACGAGCGTCGGTCGCACGTTGCCCGTCAGGCTGGTTTGGGCACGCTCGAGGCGAAGCGACCAACCCAGCTGCTGGGGATAATAGGTGGGGTAGGTCTGCTGCAAGGACATCGCCAACGCATCGAGTCGCCGCTGTGCTTGTTCGAGCGTCATGCCCGGTTGCAGGCGCCCCAAGGCTCCGGGCAGAAACCGCCGGCCGCGCTGCGGCGGCGACGGGAATGGATCGCTGGCGAAGCCGGTTGCCAGCCAGATGTCGACGTCACCGCCCGCCGTCTTGCCGGGGTGCCGAAAGTCGGGCGGCATCACGCCGATGATCGTGTAGCCGTCTTCGTCCACGCGAATCCGTCGCCCGATGATGTGCGGATCGGATCCGAATTGGCGCTTCCAGAGCGCGTCGCTGATGACCGCGCCGTCGAGGAAGCCCGGCACCCACTCGGACTGTGTGTAGGTTCGCCCGAGTTCGGGCGTCGCGCCGAGTAGATCGAAGTAGCTCGGGCTCGTACCCAGCAACTCGATCCGCTCCACTCGGTCGCCGCCCGACAGGGCCGTGCTCCCGGAAAAGAGCACGCTGATGTGCTCGAAGACCCCGGAGCCTTCCAAGTCCTGGAACTCCGGGACTGACATCCCGACGTCCCTGGCTCCTGCGCGGCTCAGATCGTCGTACACGCGCACGAGGCGCTCGGGTTCGCGGAAGGGCAGCGGCTGCAGCAGCACGGCGTTCACGACGGTAAAGATCGCGAGATTGGCTCCGATGCCGAGCGCCAGTGTCAGCACGCTAATCGCCACGAACGCGGGACTCTTCCTCAACGTCCGCACCGCGGAGCGCAAATCCTGCAGCATCCCGCCCATACTCGTCCTCCAGCCGGCGACGTCAACGGCGTGGTGGGGAACGGCGATTGCCGGTTCCCGTGGACGAATGTGTAAGTCGGGAGGTGTGGTGCGTCAAATGCACCTTTGGCACAATGATATTGCTACAATCGCACGACGCAGGCGCCGGCGATGCCCGCTGGTCCGAGCACGCCCTGCCAGTCAGCGGAGCTCGTCGCGATCAACGAATCGCGCGCTCGGCGAAATGGTCTCGCAACTCTTCTTGGAGAAATGTCGCCGCGGGTTCGAGCCGGCCCAAATGGCCGGCTTGCATGAACACGATCGAAGCTTCAATGCTGATGCCGGAGCGCGTGAGTCGCTCCAGCTGCCGGCGCTTCGGATGAGAGGCGAGAAATCGCGCGGGGATAAGCCCGAGGCCGATCCCGCTCGCCACGAGAGACACTTGCATGTCGATGTTGTTGATCGCGGCGGCGACTTCGAACGGAGAGCCGCGTTCGCGCAACCTCGCCTCGAGTGACTGACGAATAAAGCACCCCGGCGGGTTGAGCACCCAGCGCGCGTCGAGATCGCGATCTGTCGACTTGCTGCTGCGCCGCGCGCGAGGTTGCGGTCCTCTCGCCCTGACCAATACCAGACGTTCTGTAGCCAAGACGCTGCTGGCCACATCGCCGGGCGGCGTGTCGGCAGCCGAGAGGAACGCCAGTGCCACATCGAGTTCGCCGGTCCGCACCTGCTCTATGAGCTGCTGCCTGAGACCGGTGCTCAGCACCGGTTGAAGTCGGGTGAAGCGACTCGTCAAGCGCTGGATCGACGCGACGAGGCTCGGTTGCGCGAGCGCGTGTGAGAGGCCGATGGAAAAGATTCCGCTTGGCTCGGCGTCCTTCGACCCGGTCGCCTTGAGATCGTCCATGATGCGCAGCATGTGTCGTCCGCCGTCGAGCACCGCGCGGCCTTCGCGCGTAATCCGCCCCGGTTTCACGCGACGATCGAGCAGGGGCGTCTTCAGTGCTGCCTCGAGGCGCTGGATCTGCCGTGTGACCGCCGATGGCGTCAGGCATAGCCGTTCGGCTGCCCGTTGCAACGAACCTGACTCGGCCAGGACGACGAACGTGCGGATCTCATCAAGCATGGTAGAACCCCCAGTTGCTAGTCGAGCAATATGATAGTGAAAAGATTGCGTGTGACGCAAGTGGAGGCCAGCTTGAGCATTCGTCCACAGGCGGGGACCTGCTCGCCGGTCGGGCAGCCCTGAAGGGGTCTCTTGGAAGGGATTCCGGCAAACTCCGACACTTGAGTGAGTAAAGGACGGCGAAGTCCGACACGAAAGCCGTCAACCCCCGGCATCGGGTGACACGATCTCGCGTAAATGCCTGCAAGTTGCCGGGATTTGGGGAGTTACAGTGGCTCCTCTGGGATCAGGAGAGTCCTGGTTCGAGCCCAGGAGGGGCAATGAAGCCCGACGACGACTTCGATCGTGCCGGGCTTCGTCTGGTTGCGAACTGCGTGATAAGGTCAAGCGGTGGCAAGCTCGCTGCTCTCAGCGGCTGCCCCTCGGCCCTGCGGGGAGTTCAGGTTCCGAGTCGGCCCGAGTTTCGACAAGCATCACTCCGTCCGGGAATCCCGTCCCGAATCTCTTGGCCGCCCCCCAGGAGTTGACGTATTCGATCCGGGCCACCTTGTCGGTGGGAAGGGTTCGTAGCACCTCGACGCCGCCGACGAGGGTATTGTCCACGGCGAGAACGGGCTGGCGGGGCTTGAAGTACACGACACTGCCGGGATCCCGGGTGCGGAGCATTTCGGGGCGGATCTGGCGGATGGCGTCGTAGGCATTCGGTGCCCTGCTACGGCTCAACTCGGGTGCGGCGATCACGTTGCCATCGAGGGCGCCGGCTGAGGCGCAGGCGATGAGCATCGGAAATGGGGAGAGGGCGCCCACGAAACGAGGAAGGGTGAGCCACATGGTGACCTCCGGACAGGCGTGAGGGTTCTGACTACGAGCCGCCTTTGCAGGCAGGTGAGTCTGGACCCACGTTAAGCGGCGGGGCTCACATTCCTCTCATGGGCTCCTCATCTGACGCTCACGTGAACGAGCATCTTCGGTATACATGGTCCGACCGGCATCGGCGGCGGAATGGCTGCAAGATCATCCCGCACACCGAACGGGCCATGGGCGTAGGACGACCGCTGGTGAAGCAGCCTTCGACGCAGGACCTCCGTCCTACTCGGTGTTCTTCGCGATCCTGGCGCGCTGCTCGGTCACCGCCGCCGCGATCTCCGGGGTGAACTCTTCCGCCTCCCAGATCGGGCGGATCTCGAGGACGCTCGGACCCGGCATCGGGTTGGGGCACCGCTTGGCCCACTCGATCGCCTCGTCCATCGACCGGACCTGCCAGATCCAGAACCCCGCCACCAGCTCCTTGGTCTCGGCGAAGGGGCCGTCAGTGACCGACCGCCTGGTCCCATCGAAGTGGATCCGCTTCCCGAACTTGCTCGGCTTGAGCCCGTCACCGGCGAGCATGATCCCCGCCTTGATCAGCTCCTCGTTGAACGTCCCCATCTGAGCGAACATCTCCTCGGCCCCTTCCATCTCGAAGGGATTCGACGCCGCTTCCGACTGCTCGGTCGCCTTCACGATCACCATGACCCGCATAGGACCTCCTCTATGGTTGGGAGCGGCCCTGGTGGCCTGCTCCACCCATACGTCGTTCGGGGCTACGGGAAATCGACAGCCGGAAGGGGGCTTGATGAATCCGGCAAACTCCGACATCTGGCGCGAGGCTTTGGCTACCGCTGTCGGAGCGTTCGGCCGGACTCAGCCCCCCGCCTGGTCCGCCTCTCGCGACCGCTCCAGGCGGGCGGCCGCGACGCCCCAGGCGGGCGGATCACTCGCCGGAAAGGTGTCGTCGACGATGTCGTCGATCAGCTGTTCGACGGCGGTGCGGCTGGCTTCGGGCGCGGCCTCCTGGGCCGGCTCCCGGGGTATTGGATCCCTCATCGTGGTCCGCTCCTTCCTTCAGCGGGACCGTCCGCCCCGCATCCTGCAATCTAGCCCTCCGACGTCGGTCCCCGCGCAACTCCCCCGGTCGATGCTGCGCGCCGACTCCACTAGACAAGGTCATCGCCCGCGGCATCTTGGTGAGCATGTACGCCAGGCCGGACCCGCTCTTTCCTCCAGTCGATCCGGAGAAGGACCACATCCTGGGTCCGCCGGATGCGGAGATCACGCTCGTCGAGTACGGCAGCTACGCCTGCCCCCGGTGTCACGTCGTGCACGAGGTCGTGGAGGCGCTGCGCACCCGGTTCGGGGACCGGATGCGATACGTGTTCCGCCACCTGCCCGTGGCCGGCAACGACCACGCGGTCCGCGCCGCCGAGCTGGCGGAGCATGCGGGCGAAGCGAGCGGGAAGTTCTGGGAGGTCCACGAGGCGCTGATGGAGCGGGGGCCAGAGCTGGGCGACCGCGACCTCGAGCAGATCGCCCTCGAGCTCGGCCTGCCACGCGCCGCGGGCCACGAGCCACGGTCCGGCGCGGCGCGGGCTCGGGTGCGGGAAGATGTCGAGAGCGCCCGGTCGAGCGGCGTGCGGGTGACGCCGGCGTTCTTCATCAACGGTCGCCGCTATACCGGCCCGTGGGACGAGAGCTCGCTGGCCGACGCGATGCTTGGGTCGCTCGGGCACCGGGTGCAGTCTGCCGCGTTCGATTTCGTCCGCTGGGGGCCGGCGTCGGGGCTGCTGCTGGCCGTCGCGACGCTCCTCGCGCTGGCGCTCAGCAACTCGCCCGCGGGATCGAGCTTCCAGGCCTTCTGGGAGACGACGGCGGGGGTTCGGTGGGGCGGGTCGGCGCTCGTCCTGTCGCTGGTCGACTGGGTCAACCACGGGCTGTTGACGATCTTCTTCGTCGTCGTCGGGCTCGAGATCAAGCGGGAGTTCACCGTCGGCCACCTGGCGAGCGTCCGGTCGGGCGCGCTGCCGGTGATCGCCGCGTTCGGCGGCATCATCCTGCCGGCCCTGATCTATTCGACCATTGCCCCGCCGGGGCTGCGCCACGGCTGGGGCGTCCCGATCGGAACCGACACGGCGTTCGCGGTCGCGCTGATCGTGCTGCTTGGTCCCCGGGTGCCCGTCGAGCTGCGGGTGTTTCTCACCGCGGCGGTCATCATCGACGACATCGTGGCGATCCTGGTGATCGCCCTGTTCTATACCGGTGAGATCCACATCCGCTACCTGGCCGCCGCCGCGGCGGTGACCGTGCTGCTCGCAGCGCTCAATCGGGCCGGCGTGTACCGCCTGCTGCCGTACGCGGCGTTGGGCGTGCTGCTCTGGTTCCTGCTTCACGAATCGGGCCTGCACGCCACGCTGGCGGGTGTGCTCCTCGCGCTGCTCGTGCCGACCAGGTCGCCGGCCAACCTCAAGGCGCTGTTGGCGCAGGCGGGGACGGTCATTCACCTGGAAGATCGTCACACGGGCGAGGCCATGCGGCCCGGACCCTCGGAGCCGACGTTGCGGGCCCTCAACGCGATCCACGACCGGATCGAGTCGCCGGCCGACCGGGTGCTTCGAACCGTCGAGCCGTGGTCGAGCTACTTGGTGTTGCCGATCTTTGCCCTGGCGAACGCGGGAGTGGTGTGGTCGCGCGGCGTGTTCGAGGGCCGCGAATACCTGACGCTGGCGATCGTGCTGGGGCTGGTCGTGGGAAAGCCGGTCGGGATCATGCTCGCCGCGTGGTCCGCGGTGCACCTGCGCGTGGCGGAGAAGCCCGAGGTCTATTCCTGGCGCCAGCTCTCGGGCGCCGCCACGCTCGCCGGGATCGGATTCACCATGGCCTTGTTCATCGCGAGCGCGGCGTTCCCCGACCCGGCGGACTACGCCGCGGCCAAGATCGCGATTTTTCTGGCCTCGATCGTGGCCGGAGTGCTGGGTGTGCTGATCCTCTGGCCCAGATCCGGAGCGGTCGAGGAGCGCGACCGAGGGTGACGCGCGCTTACCGGACGATGAGTTTGCCCACCATGACCGGGTGCAGCTGACAGAAGTACGGGTCCTCACCTCGATGGCGCGCGACATATTGGCCGCTCGCTCCCTGACGAAGGGGCCCCGTGTCCCATCCGGATTTCCGGGTGGAGGTCGCGGTGTGCGGGACCATGTCCCGGTTGATCCACACGACGGTGTCCCCCCGCCGTACCTGCAGCACCTCGGGGTGAAACTTCATTCCTTGGATCTCGACGACGTGCCGGCGGGGAACGGGATCAGCGAAACGAGCGGGGGCGCCGGCGAGCGTCAGGACTCCGATCGCCGCCAGCGCGGCGATCGGGAACCCTGCAGACCGACGGCGGCCTGTCGTCACTTGCTGGCCACCAGCGTGCCCTGAAGCTTCTTCGCATGCTCCAGGTGAACGGCAATGACGGGCCGTACGTCCACCAGCAGCTTCTTGAGCTCCGCGTTCTCGGTCGTCGGGATCAGCACCTTGTCCAGAGCATCGAGCACGGCCTGGTGGTAGCCGACCTCCCGGTCGATATAGGCCTTATCGAACGCCTTGCCCTTGAGCGGCTCGATGGTGGCGCGTGCCTCCGCCGCACCCTTGAGGAGCGACTGACTCACCGCGTTGTCCTTCGGAGTGACGCCGAGTTTGGCGGCGAGCGCGGACGCCTGGGCGTTCACCGCGCTGTGATCGGTGATCATCGTAGTTGCGAACTGCTTCACGTCGGCATTGTGGGTTCGCGACTGGGCGAGCTTGGCGAGGTCGATGTCGATGCTGTTGGCGGTCACGGCCACGTGCGCGACCTCTGGATCGGACAAGTCAGGCGGGCTCGACTGAGCCTGCAACCCGGTGG
>JAICJD010000145.1 GCA_025928645.1 Gemmatimonadales bacterium | reverse complement strand
GTTCACCACGGAACCACGGAAAACACGGACAACGGCCACGGAAACGGCGTTTGGTCAACAGCACACTGGCGAGGCCCCAGGTCCGCGGACCATTCACCACGGAGGCACGGAGGGGCACGGAGGAAACCACGGAGAACAGCAGGTGGTCAACCGCACACCGGCGCGGTCCCTGTCCCCGAACCACGCCGGTGTGCGGTTGACCCAAGGCTTCTCTCCGTGGCCGTTCTCCGTGCCTCCGTGGTTCGCCTTTCTCTCAGGCCCCGAACCCCGCCGGTGTGCTGTCACCCCTCGCCCTTTTCCGTGGCCGTTGTCCGTGTTTTCCGTGGTTCCGTGGTGAACCGTCACGGACCACGACCCCAGCCAGCCGCCGGGCGCGCGGGACACCCCCGCCGCGGGGTTCACTTTGACCAAGCCCACAATATGTTACTCCCCATGCCGGACCGTACCCGCCGCTCCCGTTTCCTGGTCCTGCTCCTCCTGCTGCTGAGCCCCGGGCTTGGCGGCTGGGCGGTGCAGGCGCTGCACCCGTGCCCGGCCGAAGCCTCTCATGCGGCGGGAAACGGCGGGAGCGACTGCGCGAGGCACCCGATGCCCGCCCACGGCGGCCATGGCGCCGACTGCCACTGCTTCGGCTCCTGCCACGCCACGCCGAGCTTCCAGCCGGCCACCGCGCCCACGGTGGCCGCCCCGATTCCGTCGTTCGCGCTCGCCATCCCGCGTCCCGCGGAGCCCGAGCGCCCGGCCGCAAGCCATCTTTCCCCGCTCCACCCTCCGGCGACCGCTCCACCCGCCCTGTCCTGACGCTCGACCGCCGATAGCCCGGCGCGGACGAAGACCGTCGGCGCCCGACGAACCGCGAACGACAGGACGGGTTCCTTGCACACATCGCTTTGGCGCGCCACGCGCGCCGCGCTCTGGCTGCTCCCGGCGGCGCTCGCCGCTCCGCTCTCCGCCCAGCAATCGGGGACGATCACCGGCGTCGTCCGCTCGGCCGTGACCGACTCGGTGCTCCCCGGCGCGCTCGTGTCCGTCGAGGGCGGCGGGGTCAACCTGCAGGCCGACGGGTCGGGCCACTTCCTCATCCGTTCGGTGCCGCGCGGCCGGACCCGGCTCACCGCCCGCCTCCTCGGTTACACCCCCGAGCGCCTCACCGTGTCGGTCGTGGCCGGCGACACCACCCACGTCGACGTCCGCCTCCGGCCCCCGGCCACCGAGCTCCCCGAGCTCACCGTCATCGGGACCTCCGAGGACCGGGACGAGCGCCGCACCCGGCTCGAGCGCGTGCCCGGCAGCGTCGCGCTGGTCCAGTCTGCCCAGCTTCGCGAGACCCGCCAGGCCAACCTCAAGGACGCGCTCGGCTTCGTGCCGGGCGTCTACGTCCAGTCGCGCTTCGGCGCGGCCGACGAGAGCCAGATCTCGATCCGCGGCTCCGGGCTCCGCACCAACTTCCACGCGCGCGGCGTGAACCTGCTGGTGAACGGCATGCCGTACCGCAACGCCGACGGGTTCACCGACTTCGAGTCGCTCGAGCTGCTCACCACCGAGAGCATCGAGGTGTACAAGGGCGCCAACGCGCTGCGCTACGGCGGCTCGACCCTGGGCGGCGCGATCAACCTCGAGACCCGCACCGGCTACAGCGCGCCCAGCCTGTCGCTCACGACCGAGGGCGGGAGCTTCGGCTTCCTCAAGTCGCAGATCGCCTCCGGCGGCACGGCGGGCAATCTCGACTGGTACGGCAGCATCGCCCGCACCACGCTCGACGGCTATCGCGACTGGGCGCAGCAGGGCCGGACCCGCTTCAACGCGCACCTGGGGTACGTTCTCTCGCCGGCCACGGACCTCCGCGCCTTCTACTTCTTCGCGCGGGTCTCCGAGCAGCTTCCCGGCGCCCTCGCGGCCGGCGAGCTCGCCACCGATCCGACCGCCGCCGATCCGGAGAACCGCGCCGGCCACTGGGGGCGCAACTACGATCTCCACCACCTGGGCGTCCAGCTCCGCTCGCAGCTCGGCGACCATCAGCGGCTGGAGGTCAGCCCCTACGCGCAGTACCGGAACATCGACCATCCGATCTTCCAGGTGATCGGCCAGGGGAGCCGCGATTGGGGCGCGGAAGTGCGCTACGAGAATTCGGCCGAGCTGTTCGGCCGGCAGAACCGGCTCACGCTCGGCTTCCAGCCGGCCTGGCTCGACCTGGACAACCGGCAGTTCGAGAACCTGGCGGGCAAGCACGGCGAGCTCCGCAAGAACCAGAAGGACCGCGCGGTGAACCTCGCGCTCTACGGCGAGAACGCGTTCGGGGTGACACCGCGGCTTACCGCGGTGCTCGGCGCGCGGCTCGACCACAGTATCCGGAAGAGCCGCGACTTCTATCTCGCCGACGGCGACCAGACCGACCACCGCGTGTTCGACGCCCTGCTCCCGCGCGTGGGGGTGCTCTACGAGCTGCCGTCGTTGGGCGGGCGGCTCTACGCCAACGTCAGCCGGTCGTCGGAGCCGCCGCTCCTGCTCGAGCTCAACAGCCTGAGCGTGCCCGGCTTCATCGACCTCCGCGCCCAGAAGGCGTGGCAGATGGAGCTCGGTCTCCGCGGCGCCGCGCATGGCGTGCGCTGGGACGTCGCCGGGTACGACGCCGAGCTGGACGACGAGATCCTCAATCAGAACGTCCAGCCGTTTCCGGGCGCGCCGTTCACCGTGCCGACGTATCGCAACGCGCCGCGCACCCGCCACTACGGCCTCGAGACCGGCGTCGAGGTGGATCTGCCGGTCGGCGTGGCGCGGGTGGCCTACACCTTCGCGCACTATCGCTTCGTGAGCGACTCGCTGTACCGAGGCAACGAGATCCCGGGCGCGCCCCGCCACCATCTCGCCGCGCAGCTCCGGCTGGAGCACGGCTCGGGCCTCGCGCTCACTCCGTCGGTCGAATGGGTGCCGACCGCCTACTTCGTGAACAGCGCCAACACCGAGCGCAACGCGGGTTGGGCCACGCTCGGCCTGCGCGCCGAGTACACCGTCGCACCGCTCGGCCTCACGGCGTTCGTGGCCGGGCAGAACCTCACCGACGGGCGTTACGCCGCGTCGGTGCAGGTGGACAACGCGGCCGGGCGATCGTTCGAGCCGGCCGATGGGCGTTCCTTCTACGCGGGGTTCCAATGGTCGCGATGAGACTGCTGGCCGTGGGGGCGCTTCTCGCCCTGGCGGGATGCGGCGGCCGGCCCGACGCGCGGCCGCTCGACCGCTCGCCCGCCGCCGGCCAGGCCGCATCGGCGGACCCGTCGCTCGCGGCCGATCCGGAGCGTGGCGACGTGCTGATGAGCTGGGTGGGCGACGACGGCGGCGGCTGGCGGATCTGGTTCGCCCGCTCGAGCGACGGCGGCGCGACCTGGTCGCCGGCGGTGCGGGTGACGCCGGATACGGGTGAGGTGAAGCCGCACGGTGAGGCGTCGCCGCGTCTCGTCGCGGGCCCCGGTGGACGGCTCGCGGTTGTGTGGCCGCGCGACGTGCCGGTCGCGGGCCGGAAGTGGCCGGCGAGCGCGATCCGGCTCGCGCGCTCGCTCGACGGCGGCCGCACCTGGCTCCCGCCGGTCACCGTGAACGACGACACCACCGGCGCGCCCGTCGGCCACAACTTCCAGGGTGCCGCCTGGGCCGGCGACTCGGGCCTCGTGGCCGCCTGGCTCGACGAGCGGAGCGGCCGGCCGCTCGCCCACCACCACGATGCTACCGCGACGGCCGGCGATCGGACCAACGAGGCCGACGCGACCGTCTTCCTCGCGAGCTCGCCCGACTTCGGCCGCACCTGGGCGGCCAACCGCGCGGTCTGGGGCGGCGCCTGTCCCTGCTGCCGCATCACCATGGCGCGCGGCCGCGACGGCGGTGTCGCCGCCGCGTGGCGCGGACACTTTCCCGGCAACGTGCGCGACGTCGTCACCGCGGCGGTCGCGCCCCGCACCGACTCGCCGGTCCGCGTGCACGACGACGGCTGGGTCTACCCCGGCTGTCCGCACAACGGCCCGGGCCTGAGCCTCGGCGCCGACGGCCGCCGGCACGTCGTCTGGTACACCGCCGCGAACGGAAAGACCGGCCTCTACTACGCGGTCGTCACGGGGGCCGCCGACGCGGCCGCGGGCTCCGGGAGCGAGCCCGTGCCGCTGGTCGAGGGCACGAGGCTTCCTCCGGTGCACGGCGCCGTTGCCGCGCTGCCCCGCGGCGGTGCGATCGCGGCCATGGACGCGCTCTCCGACGGCAGCCGCGCCACCGCCGTCGCGCATCTGCCTCGCGGCACGCGCCGCGCGCGCCCGGTCGGCGTGCCAGGCAGCGCCGGCGGCCTGTATCCTCAGATCCTGACCGTGTCAGACAGCACAGCGCTCGTGGCGTACACCCTCGAGCACGGCGATGGGCGCGAGGTGCGGCTGGCCGGCGTGACGCTCGGCGACCACTCAAGCAGTCGAGCGGCGCCCAAGACTCGGCCCGAGCGCATGGCAGGTGCCGCCACGATCGGCGGCACACGACCGACGGAGGGGACAGCGGCTCGTCAGGCCGGGGCTCCCAAGGGGCGCGTTGGAACGCGCCGCGGAGGAGACCCGGCGCTGTTTGCCGGGGCTCCGTAGCAGAGCGTTCCGCAGCGCCCCGAAGGAGCCCCGGCCTGGCGAGCCGCTGTCCCCTCAGCCCCGCGCCCCGCGGGCCGCTGCCACGATCACGCTTATACTGCCGGGATGCCGCACGAGCCCGTCCCGACCATTGGGGATGCCTTCGTCAGGGTCAGAGGCGCCCGCGTCCACAACCTGAAGCACGTCGACGTGTCGATCCCGCGAAACGCGCTCGTGGTCTTCACCGGCGTAAGCGGCTCGGGCAAGTCGTCGCTCGCGTTCGGCACGCTCTACGCCGAAGCGCAGCGCCGCTATCTCGAGTCGGTGGCGCCGTACGCGCGGCGCCTCTTTCATCAGGTCGGCGTTCCCGAGGTGGATGCGATCGACGGCCTCCCGCCCGCCGTCGCGCTCCAGCAGCAGCGCGGCGCACCGACCACTCGCTCGTCGGTCGGAAGCGTGACCACGCTCTCCAACCTGCTCCGCATGCTCTACTCCCGCGCGGGAGACTACCCGCGGGGCCGGGCCATCATCTACGCCGAAGGCTTCTCGCCCAACACGCCCGAGGGCGCCTGCCCGCGCTGCCACGGGCTCGGCCGGATCTACGATGTCACCGAGCGCACCATGGTGCCCGACGACACGCTCACCATCCGCGAGCGCGCCATCGCCTCGTGGCCGCCGGCGTGGCACGGCCAGAACCTGCGCGACATCCTGGTGACGCTCGGCTACGACGTCGACCGCCCCTGGCGCGAGCTCCCGAAGAAGGATCGCGACTGGATCCTCTACACCGAGGAGACGCCGACCGTGCCGGTCTACGCCGGCTACACCCCGGCGGAGACCAGGCGCGCGCTCAAACGGAAGGAAGAGCCGAGCTACATGGGCACCTTCACCGGCGCCCGGAAGTACGTGCTCGAAACCTTCGCGAAGACCGAGAGTGCCGCCATGAAGAAGCGGGTCGCGCGGTTCATGGTGAGCAGCGAGTGCCCCGCGTGCCACGGCAAGCGGCTCCGGCCCGAGCCGCTGTCGGTCAGGTTCGCCGGGCTCGACATCGCCGACATGTCGCGCGAGCCGCTCAAGCGCCTGCGCGAGATCTTCGGCCCCTGGTCGGATGAGACGGCGCCCGGCTGGAAGAAGCTCGAGCGGGAGCACCCCGAGAAGGCGCTCGTCGCCTGCCGCATCGCCCGCGATCTCGTCGCCCGGCTCGACGTGCTCATCGAGCTCGGCCTCGGGTATCTGTCACTCGAGCGCAGCACCCCCACGCTCTCGCCCGGCGAGCTGCAGCGCCTCCGGCTCGGCACCCAGGTGCACAGCAACCTGTTCGGCGTGGTCTATGTGCTCGATGAGCCCTCGGCGGGCCTCCACCCGGCCGACACCGAGGCGCTGCTCCGCGCCCTCGACCGACTCAAGGCGGCAGGCAACTCGATCTTCGTGGTGGAGCACGAGCTCGACGTCATGCGCTACGCCGACTGGATCGTGGACGTGGGGCCCGGGGCGGGCCAGCACGGCGGCCGCGTGCTCTACAGCGGCCCGGTCGAGGGCCTGGCGAATGTCGGGGAGTCGCGCACCCGCGAGTATCTGTTCGGCCGGCGGACGCCACGCCGGCGCGAGCCGCGCGAGCCCACGGGCTGGCTCCGCCTCGAAGGAGTCACCCGCAACAACCTGCGCCATCTCGATGTCGCCTTTCCGTTGGGGCTCTTCACCGGCGTGACCGGCGTCTCCGGCTCGGGCAAGTCCAGCCTGGTGAGCCAGGCGCTGGTGGAGCTGGTGCGGCGGCATCTGGGGCACGAGGCCGAACCCGCAGAGGACGAGGGTCCCGAGCTCGAGCGCGGCCCGATCGAGCAGACCGGCGGCCGGATCGCCGAAGGAATGGAGGGCATCCGCCGGCTCGTGGTGGTGGACCAGAAGCCGATCGGCCGGACCCCGCGCAGCAACCTCGCGACCTACACCGGCCTCTTCGACGGCGTCCGGAAGCTGTTCGCGGCGACGAAGCAGGCGCGTGCCCGGAAGTACGACGCCGGGCGGTTCTCGTTCAACGTCGCGAAGGGCCGCTGTGAGACCTGCGAGGGCGAGGGCTTCGTGATGGTCGAGCTGCTCTTCCTGCCGAGCGTGTACGCGCCCTGCCCGACCTGCCACGGCTCCCGCTACAACGCCCGCACGCTCGAAGTGAGATATCGCGACAAGAACATCGCCGAGGTGCTGGCGATGACCGTGGACGAGGCGGCGGCGTTCTTCGCCGAGGAGCCGGCCGTGAGCCGGTCGCTCGAGATGCTCCGGAGCGTGGGGGTCGGCTATCTCCGCCTGGGTCAGCCGGCCACCGAGCTGAGCGGGGGCGAGGCCCAG
The DNA here is from genome assembly GCA_025928645.1 of Gemmatimonadales bacterium. Taxonomy (GTDB): domain Bacteria; phylum Gemmatimonadota; class Gemmatimonadetes; order Gemmatimonadales; family GWC2-71-9; genus CAVVWJ01. The sequence goes on along the minus strand of JAICJD010000145.1, from coordinate 2,238 downwards.
CGGATCAAGCTCGCCACCGAGCTGCAACGCACTGCCCGCGGCGACACCCTCTACGTGCTCGACGAGCCAACCACGGGACTCCACGCCGCCGACGTCGAGAGGCTCGTGGCGCAGCTGTCGGAGCTGGTGGACGCCGGGAACACGGTGATCGTGGTGGAGCACGACATGGCTGTCATCGCGGGGAGCGATTGGGTGATCGACATGGGGCCGGGAGCTGGGGAGGAGGGTGGGACCATCGTGACAGAGGGATCGGTCGATCAGGTGATCGCGACTGCCCACAGCCGGACAGCGCCGTACCTGAGGCGGTTCGAGTCGCCGTAGAGGCCTCGAGTCAGCCGACTCCCCGTCCTCACCGATCCACCATCGCCATCTGCTGCGCGTTGTACCGCGGGCCGGCCACCTTCTCCGGCGGGAGCGCCACGTCCAGCTCGCGCATCTCCTCCGCGGTGAGCGACAGGCTGCCCGCGGCGACGTTCTCCTCCAGGTACTTCCGCCGCTTGGTTCCGGGAATCGGCACGATGTCGGGACCCTTGTGGAGCAACCACGCGAGCGCGATCTGCCCCGCGGTCGCGCCCTTCCGCGCGCCCAACTCCCGCACCGTACCCGCGGCCCGCATGTTGGCGTCGAAGTTCTCACCCTGATACCGCGCGTCGTTCCGGCGGAAGTCGTCCGCGGGATACTCCTCGGCGCGCTTGACCTGGCCGGTGAGGAACCCGCGTCCGAGCGGCGCAAACGGCACGAGGCCGATGCCGAGCTCGCGCAGCGTCGGGATGATGCGCTCCTCCAGGTTCCGTTCCCACAACGAGTACTCGCTCTGAAGCGCGGAGATCGGGTGTACCGCGTGCGCCCGACGGATGCTCCGCTCGCCCGCCTCCGAGAGCCCGAGAAACCGGACCTTCCCCTCGCGCACCAGCTCCGCCATCGCGCCGACCGTGTCCTCGATCGGCACCGTTTTGTCCACCCGGTGCTGGTAGAGCAGGTCGATCCGGTCGGTCCCGAGCCGGCGGAGGGAGCCCTCGACGGCCTCGCGCACGTGCCCGGGCCGGCTGTCGAGCCCGACGTTGCGCCCGTTCTCGATCTTGAAGCCGAACTTGGTCGCGATCACCGCCTGGTCGCGCCGGCCCTCGAGCGCCCGGCCCACCAGCTCCTCGTTGGTGAACGGGCCGTACACCTCGGCAGTGTCGAGGAACGTGCACCCGAGCTCGAGCGCGCGGTGAATGGTGGCGATGGACTCGCGGTCGTCGCGCTCCTCGTCGGTGCCGTAGAACTGGCTCATGCCCATGCAGCCGAGGCCGATGGCGGAGACGGTGAGACCCTGGGTTCCGAGCGTGCGGGTCGGCAGCATGCGGTGACTCCTCTCGTGTGGTGGCCGGCCGGTCCACGGCCTGGCCCAGCGGTTTGACCGGGCCGCCGGCCCGGGTAAGCTCCCCTCCAGTAAGGATAGACGCATCCTCCGGCGGACTCGGGAGAAGACAATGCAGATCGGCATTCTTGGATCCGGCCTCATGGGCGGCAAGCTCGGGACGCTGTTCGCGCGGGCCGGCCACGAGGTGGTCTTCAGCTACTCGCACAGCCCCAGGAAGCTCGAGCGGCTGGCCGCGGAGGCCGGCTCGGGCGCGAGCGTCGGCACCCCCGCCGAGGCGGTGCGGCAGGCGGACGCGGTGCTGCTCGCCGTCCACTGGTCGCGCGTGGGCGACGTGTTGCGCCGGGCCGGCAAGCTTCCCGGCAAGGTGGTCCTGAGCTGCTCGCTCCCCATGAACCGGCGCGACACCGAGCTGGTCGTGGGGCGGACCTCGTCGGGCGCCGAGCGCCTCGCGCGGAGGATCCCGCGGGCCAGGCTGGTCGCCGCCTTCAACACGGTGCCGAGCGAGGTGCTGTTCGACGTGTTCGCGGCCAGGCGCCGAGCCCGGCGTCCCAGTCTGGTCTACTGCGGCGACAACGCGGAGGCGAAGCGGACGGCGGCTCGGCTCATCCGCGAGGTGGGGTTCGAGCCGGTGGACGCGGGACCGTTGAAGGTGGCCCGCTACGCTGAGCCGTTCGCGCTGCTGGTAGCGCAGCTCGCGTATGAGGGGAAGGGCGGGCCGGAGCTCGCGTATCGGTTCGAGCGGTTCGGGGGGTAGGCGCGAGGCGGCGGTTGCCAGCCGGCTCCCGGACGCCAAACCGCCGCCGAGAGTCCGGACTCCCAGCGGCGGCTCAGCGTGCCCTGCACCGGGCTGGTCGCGCCCGGGTCATGCGGCG
>JAICJD010000110.1 GCA_025928645.1 Gemmatimonadales bacterium | reverse complement strand
GGAGTCGAGCGCCGACACGCGCTCGAATTCGGCTCGGGCGCGCGGGTAGGTCATGTGGTGCAGCAGGGCGACTGCGGTGTCGAACGCGGCCTGCGCGCGCGGCGAGCAGGACACGGCGAAGTGCACCTTGCCGAGCCGCTCGGGCCGGGGGTGGTGCTCCTGCGCCGGGCTCGGACGAGCTCCGCCGGCCAGGACGAGCGCCGCGAAGATCGCCGGGCCGGCGATGACGTCACGCATGGGCGATCGCCTCCTCGGTGCGGGTCCAGAGCTCCGCGGCCAGGGCCGGGTCGTCGGCCAGCGGATTGCACGGCACCTGGCGGCACTTCTCCCAATATCGGCCGCTCGCCCCCGCGAGCTCCGGCGCCGTCGCGCAGGTGAGCTGGGTCTCCGCGCCCTTCTCGCTCGAGATGAGGAACAGCGTGAGCCCCCACCGGATTGGCCGCGGGAGCGCGCGCCAGATGTTCGTGCGCACGCCGCCGGGGTGCACGGCGTAGGTGGTGACGCTGGTCCCCGCCAGCCGCCGCGCCAGCTCCTTGGCGTGGAGCACGTTCATCAGCTTGGTCGCCGCGTAATCGGGAAAGCCGCTCCGGCGGGGCGCCGCCCGGCGCTCCAGCAGCGACCAGTCGATACCCGCCACCTGCATGTGCGCGATGCTCGACACGTTCACGATCCGGCCCTGCGAAGCGCGCTCGAGGGCGGGCAGCAGGAGCCAGGTGAGCAGGAACGGGCCGATGTGGTTCGTGGCATAGGTCAGGTCGAAGCTGTCGGCGCTCAGCGCCTCGGTGCCGGCGATCCCGGCGTTGTTGATCAGCGCGTCGAGCGGACGGGCGCTGTCGAGAAATGTGCGCGCCGCCTGCTCGACCGACGCCAGCTCCGACAGGTCGAGGCGAAGGAACTCGACCCGCGAGCCCGGATGCCGGGTCCGGATGGCCTCGAGCACGGGACGGGTGCGCTCCTCCGAGCGGCCGGCGAGCACGACCTCGTCTCCCCCGGCGGCCAGCGCCTCGGCGGTGGCGCGCCCGAGCCCCGAGTTGGCGCCGGTCACGAGGAACGTCGCCATGGCGTCAGCTCGTGGGCACGGCGTCGGCGCCCACGCCGGCGGCGCCGGCCGAGGGCTCATGGCCGGGCTGCATGGACGGCAGCCACGCGGCCAGCAGTCCCAACGCGGGCAGGAAGGCGCAGATGTGGTACACGAACTCGATGCTCGTCCGGTCGGCGATCTGGCCGAGCACGGCGGCACCGATGCCCGCGATCCCGAAGGCGAAGCCGAAGAACAGTCCCGAGATCATCCCGATCCTCCCGGGCACCAGCTCCTGGGCATAGACCAGGATCGCCGAGAACGCGGAGGCCAGCACGAATCCGATCACCACGCTGAGGACGCCGGTCCAGAACAGGTTCACGTACGGCATCACCAGCGTGAACGGCAGCACGCCGAGGATCGAGCACCAGATGACGAGCTTGCGGCCGAACCGGTCGCCCACCGGCCCGCCGATGATCGTGCCCGCCGCGACGGCGGCAAGGAACGCGAACAGATGGAGCTGGGAGCTCTGCACGCCCACGCCGAACCGGTGGATCAGGTAGAACGTGAAGTAGCTCGAGATGCTGGTGAGATAGATGTACTTGGAGAAGATCAGGGCGACGAGCACCGCGAGCGCGAGCCGCACCTGGCGGGGCGGCAGCGTCGAGGGCCCGGTCTTGGCCGGGGCGCGGACCGCCACGACTCGCTCGCGGTGCCGGCGGTACCAGCCCCCCACACGCCACAGCACCAGGATGGCCACGAGCGCCGCGGCGGAGAACCAAGCGACGCTCGTCTGGCCGCGCGGCAGCACGATGAACGCGGCGACCAGCGGGCCGATCGCGGAGCCGGTGTTGCCGCCCACCTGGAACAGCGACTGGGCGAAGCCGTGCCGTCCGCCCGACGCCATGCGGGCCACGCGCGAGCTCTCCGGATGGAACACCGCCGAGCCGAGCCCGACGAGGCCGGCCGCGAGCAGGAGGCCGTGGTAGCTCCGCGTGACCGACAGGAACAGCAGGCCGACCAGCGTCGACCCCATCCCGATCATCAGCGAATACGGTTTCGGGTGATGGTCGGTGTACAGCCCGATGGCCGGCTGGAGCAGCGACGCGGTGAGCTGGAAGGTGAAGGTGATCAGCCCCACCTGCCCGAAGTCCAGGTGGAACGAGGTCTTGAGCATGGGGTAGATCGCCGGCAGCAGCGCCTGCATCATGTCGTTGAGCAGGTGGCAGAAGCTGATGGCGAAGAGCACCGGGAGCGCGGTGGCGGCGGGCATGGGCCGTAAGCTAGCAGGGGCCTCAAGCAGGGCGCAGCGCTTCATCCCGAGCGCAGCGAGGGACCTCGCCCGGCCGAGCTCGAGCCGTTCCCGGGCAAGGTCCCCTCGGTGCGCTCGGGGTCAGGAACCATCACCGAGCGATAGTTGACAAAAGCAAGTATCCGTCGAATGCTGGAGCATCACCGCCAGGAGCCGCCCGTGCCCCGATCCGCCGCCGAGCGCGCCGCCGCCCGCGTGCGCCGCTTCAACCGCTTCTACACCCGCCGGCTCGGCCTGCTGGACGAGGGCCACCTCCGCTCGCCGTTCTCGCTGGCCGAGGTGCGCGTGCTCTACGAGGTCGCCCACGGCGAGCGGCCGACGGCCGGCGCCGTCGCCTCGGCGCTGGCCCTCGATCCGGGCTACCTGAGCCGGATGCTCCGCGGCCTGCGGCAACGCGGGCTGGTCAGCGCGCGCCGGGCGCCGGCCGACAGGCGGCAGCGGGAGCTCGCGCTCACGGCCCGCGGCCACAGGGTGTTCGCCACGCTCGACGCCCGCGCCACGGACGACGTCGCCGCCCTGCTCACGGGGCTCTCGTCCGGCGACCGCGAGCGCCTCCTGGCCGCGCTCGGGACCGTCGAGGCGCTGCTCGCGGCGCCGTCGGAGCGACGGCCGCGCGGGCCTTCGGCGATCGCGCTGCGCGCGCCGCGCCCGGGCGACCTCGGCTGGGTCGTGGAGCGGCACGGCGAGCTGTACGCGGAGGAGTACGGGTGGAACGAGGAGTTCGAGCGACTGGTGGCTCGGATCGTCGGGGAGTTCGCGGCGGGCGAGCCGGACCCGCGGCGCCGTTGCTGGATCGCGACGCTCGATGAGCGGCGCGCCGGTTCGGTGTTCCTGATGCCGGGCGACCTGGGCGTCGGCCGGCTGCGCCTGCTGCTGGTCGAGCCGTGGGCCCGGGGCCGCGGCGTGGGCGCCCGGCTGGTGAGCGCGTGCATCGACGCCGCCCGCGAGGCAGGCTGCCATACGCTCACGCTGTGGACCAACGACGTGCTGACGGCGGCGCGCCGGCTCTACGAGCGCGCCGGGTTCCGCCTGATCCGAAGCGAGCGGTTCCGCGGATTCGGCAAGATGCTCGCCAGCCAGACGTGGGACCTGGCCCTCGGCCCGGCCGCACCGCCCCCGACTAGAACCGGCTCTGCTCCTGGAGTACGGCGAGGCTCTTCGACCCGAGCGTGAACAGAGACTGGAAGACGCCTTTGACGCCGGTCGTCGTGCCCGCGGGCGGCGGAGACGCGGTCTCGCTCAGGACCGTGAGGGTTCCCGTCTTGTCGTTCACCTGATACGCCCCGCGGCCGAGCAGACCGGCGGCGTTCCGGACTTCCCCTTTGATCCGGACCGTCTTGCCGTTGTACTTGGTCGAGTTCGCCAGCAGATCGCTGATCGGGGTGACGCCGGCGCAGCCGGCCAGCAGCACGAGGGCGGCGACGACACCCGCGCGGGACAGCGCGCGGCGAACGGGGCGAGCGGGGGCAGGCATGGTCGGGCTCCCGGTCAGGGTGACGCGTTGCGGGGACGCCCGAATGTACGTCGGGCGGCGCCGGTCGCCAGCGAGCCGCGTCACATCCCCCCGCCGGGAGACGAAGGGGCGCGACGGGGCCTCGCGGACTAAGGCGACTGCTCTTCCGCCGGCCGCGCCCAGAGCTTGAGCTCGAGCGCGCCGGAACGCTCGGTGAAGCCGTGACGCTGGTACAGCGACCGGCTCAGAGGCGTGGGCCAGAGGAAGACCGTATCGCAGCCCCGCTCGGCGCAGGCAGCCAGGGCGGTGCCCAACAAGATCGAGCCGATGCCGCCACCCCTGGCGGCGGGGCGGACGTAGAAGCTCGTCACATAGGCATGGAGCTCGGGCTCGCCGACCGGGTTCGGCAGCTTTTCCAGAAACTGAACCCACACCGTGCCGAGCGCCTCGCCCGCGTCGTTCTCGGCCAGCCAGCAGCGCCAGACATCGGTCCACGGCAGGCGCGCCGCCATCCACTCGGTGCAGCGCTCCCGGAAGCCGGACTCCGGCGTAACCCCGGGGGCGAGGCCGGTGCGGAACTCGTAGCGCAGGTGTGCGAGCGTGGCGGCGTCCGCGTCCGTCGCCAACCGCACCTGCGGACGCTGCTGCGCCGTGTGCCGCTCTTCGAGCATGCTCTGGGGTTGAGACATCGCTGCCGATCCTGAATGTCAGAACGTGGTCATTGGCGATGGGATCGCGGGACGTCCGGGGGCAAAATACCCCCAAACCGTTTGTAACGATCGGCGCTCCTCGCCGACCGTGCGGATAGCTGCACCTGGGGCGCTGTTCGGGGCCGTCGCCCTGCCGGCGACCCTACTTGCGGCGTGGCACGGGAATGCACCATGTGCGCAGCTGTCGCCTTTCACGTCGCCGACGGATTTCTCACACTTGAGGCCCAGCCCGTCCGGGACGATCCTGTCTGCATCCTTGACCGGGGGTCGCTTGGCATTCGGGTCCGGCAGTCGCTGGTTGCCTGCGATGTCGCTCGCCGTGCTCGCGGCGGTCGGCTCCGCCTGCGGTGGAAATCCCGCCGGAGACGTGCCGATGCCGTTCCCGGCGCCTACCGTCGGCCCGACGTCGGCCACGGGGCGGGACTCGGCTGCCACCGGCGTGAAGCCGGGGCCTCGCTCCGCTGGATCGGCGAAAACGCCGCGCCGGCCGGGGACGTCCACGCCGCGCGTACCGCCGCCGGCGCCGGATCGGCTCCCGCCCCGGGCCGCGACGCCCGTCCGCCGGCCGATCGTGGACAGCACGGTGCTCGAGTTCGCGGTCACCGCGCGGCTCGCTCACGAGCCGCTGACGCGCGCCATCGCGCGCCGGACCAGGAACCCCGCGCTCGCGGAGCGCGCGGCGTGGGCCGTAACCCGCGAGGCGGGCCGGCTCCGCATGAGCCCGAGCCTGCTCGCGGCGGTGCTGCTGGTCGAGAACCGCCAGCTCGACTCCGCCGCGGTCAGCAGCCAGGGCGCGATCGGTCTCATGCAGGTCATGCCGATCCACGCCGGCAGCTACGGCTGCGAGTCGTCCGACCTGATGAACGTGGACGCCAACATCTGCCATGGTGCCCGCATTCTCCATCTCTATCTCATGCGAGCCCGGTCGGTCACCGTCGCGCTGCGGCGCTACAACGGCTGCGTCCGGGGGGCGAACACGCCGCGCTGCTATCGCTACCCCGTGCGCGTGCTGGCCACCGCCGCGCGTCTCCGGCGCGACATCCTCGCGAGCGCCGCGCCGGACGACCGGCGCGTCCGCATGTAGGCCCTAGGAGCGCGACGGCTCCGCCAGCTCGAGCAGTACGGCCGCACGCGGCACCGACATGCCACGGAGCAGCAGCTCGACGAGGCGGCCGGAGCCGACGTCATCGACCCTCACCGTGATACAGCCTCGCTCCCGGTCCAGCGCGACCGACCGGGTGCCGGGAAGCCGAAGTCCGAGGCGGGCTCGCGGCAGCAGACGGTCGAGCGTGGCGCGCGCGAAGCCGTGGCACTGGCGGCCGGCGAGGAACGCGGGGTCGGGCCAGTGCAGCAGAATGGGCGCGGGCGGGACCGGCGATCGGCGCGTCGCCTGTGCGGCGGCGGGTGCGGTAACCAGGGCGAGGGCAGCGATGACGAGGGAACCGGATCGGAACGGCGACATAGTGGAACTCCTGCAGTTGCTCGATCTTTCAATCTAGCCGGAGGGCCCGGGCTACCGCGGGGGGATGCGGCTGACCTGGCCCGAACCGGTCACCCAGAACGTGGGCCGCGTGACCGTCGTCTCGACTCCGGGCTCGCTTCCGGCGGACGCCGCGCGTGCCGCCGCACGCGCGCTGGACGAGGTCGAGGGCCACGGGTCGGCCGCCGCCGCGTTGACGGTGTAGCCCAGGTCGGCCATGGATTCGACGGTGACGGCGCTCAGCGGGTTGGCCCCCTGATTGAGAAAGCCGGTCATGAGCTCGTTGTCCATCACCGATTCGCGCCAGTGGCTGAACGTCGTGCCCTCACCCCCACCCGCCTCCACCGGCACGATCTTGTCGCTGTAGGCCGGCAGCGCCCGATGGAACGCGGCCTGCGCCTTCGCGCCGCTGAACCAGGGGTCATCGGTCGTCGTGTCGTGCACCAGCCCGTCCAAATCCCACACCGTCCCGAAGCCGAGCAGGTGCCCCATCTCGTGGACGATCACGTCGTCGAGCAGCCCGCTGCTGTCGATGGACGCGAGTGTGCTGCTGTTGAGCGACATGATGCCGAGGATGGGGATGTTGCCGGGATTGCGGACGAGGCATGGCCCGGATTCGCCCAGAATGGCCTGGCCGGGCACGGTGTCCGCGATCTCCCGGATGTGCACCAGCACCAGCAGATCCTTGACCCTCTCCTTGATGGCGGGCTGAACCGAGTCGCACGATCCCGCCGCCAGCGTGATGGGAATCGAGCCGACCGAATCGGCGATCACGCTCTGCCACCTGGTCGTCGCGTGGGCGAACGCGCTCTGCAGGGATGCCGACGGCGGCGTGGAATCGATGAAGCGGACGGTGATGCTGAAGCGGCCGGTCGAGCCGTTCGCGTCGCTCGGCGCGCCTCCGTCGCCGCAGGCCACGATCGCGCCGAGCAGCCCGAGCCAACCCGCCCAGAGGTGCCGGCGAGCGGGGAAGCTCATCGCGCGCCGCCGGCGCTGCTGTCGGCGCCGCTACCCGGCGCGCTGCGGCAGCCGGTATCGGGTGTCGCGCTGTCGGCCCGCGCCGGCACCGGCGGGAGCGTCTCGACCCGTCCCGAACTGTCCACCGAGTAGCGCGGGCCCCGGTATACGTCGGAGCCGAGCGCGATGCCGCTGTCCTTCGCGCCGGCGCTGTCCGGCGGACACTCCGGCGGCCGGTCCGCCTCGGCCGCCGGCACCGGAGCGGGCCGGTGCCCGCAGGCCGCGGCCAGCGCGATCGCCGCAAGACTCGTGATGACGGCTCGCATGTGTACCCGACCTCCTCTCAGCCGGGGATCGGCTGCTGCTGAAGGCTTCACTCCATGCGCCGGCGTCCGCAAGACCGGCGGGGCGCGGCCGGGATCGCGGCCAAGTTGGCACGAGGCACGTTGACGCCCGGCTCCGGAGTCCATTCCTTGTTAGTGGGAGACCGAATGAAAGTTTTCAAGCTGGCCGGAATCGTGCTCGGCGCCCTGGTGATCGTTCTCGTGGTGGCGTACGCGTGGGCCGGGGCGGCAGCACGCCGCAAGCTCGCCCGCCACATCCCCACCCACACCGTGAAGTTCGCGATTCCGTTTCCTCTGCCCGACTCCGAGGCTGCCGGGTTGGCTTCCGATTCCGCGGCGCGCCTGGCCGTTGCGGAGGCGCTCGATCGCGGGCGGCACCTCGTGCAGTCGCGGTACGTATGCAGCGGCTGTCACGGGCAGGACTTCGGCGGGGGCGTGATGATCGACAACGCGGCGATCGGCCGTATTCTCGCGCCCAACCTCACCAGCGGGAGCGGAGGAGTCACCGCCGGATTCACGGCGACCGATTGGGACCGCATCGTCCGCCACGGCGTGAAGCCGGACGGCACGCCGGCCTTCATGCCTTCGGAGGACTTCAGGCAGATGAGTGACCGGGAGCTGTCCGACATCATCGCGTTCATCCGGTCGCTGCCGCCGGTGGATCGGCGGATGCCGGCCCCGTCGCTCGGCCCGGTCGGGAAGCTGCTCCTCGCCACGGGCAAGCTGACGCTCTCGGCGGATCTCATCGCGCGGCAGCCGGTGACTCATCCGGTCGCCCCGCCGGCCACCGCGCCGACGGTCGAGTTCGGCCGGCACCTCGGGGCGACCTGCACTGGATGTCATGGCGACCATCTCGCCGGCGGGCCGATCGCGGGGGGCGATCCGAGCTGGCCGCCGGCCGCCAACCTCACGCCGGCCGCGGCCGGCCTGGGCGGGTGGACCTACGCGCAGTTCGTGAGCACGATGCGCGGCGGCAAGCGGCCGGATGGAACGGCGCTCCGGGCTCCGATGTCGGACGTGATTCCGTTCACCCGGAACATGACGGACACCGAGCTGCAGGCGCTCTGGAAATACCTGCGGTCCGTTCCGGCCGTGGCCAAGGGCACCGGCGCATGATCCGCCGCCTGTTTGCCCACCTGTCCGAGTGGCTCGACGATCAGCCCGCCGAGCCCCCCGCCGAACGCTACGTCGTCCACGGCATGCCGGTCCGCGTCATCAACACGCGGCCGGACATCCGGACCGACCGGGTGCTCGAGCGCCTGAGCGCGGCGCTGGACCTGATCGCGAGGTACGCGCCGAGGCGGTACCGCCGGCTGCCCCACGACGTGTCCGGCTTCGTGGTCCAGCGTTTCGCCTGCCGGGGCGCGTTCTTTCCCGCGTCGCGCGAGTGCCTCGTGGAGCTGACCTTCACCGTGAATCCGCGGCACGAGCTGCCGGAGATCGCGGCCTCGATCGTTCACGAGGCGACCCACGCGCGCGTCGCGCGGATGTGCCGGACCCGCGCTCCCGGCCAGGGCGCGCGGGAAGAGCGGCTCTGCCGCCGCGCCGAGCTCGAGCTCGGGCTGGCCCTGCCGGACGGAGCGGTCGTGGTGCAGCGCGCGCAGGCCTCGCTCGCGCTGGCGGACGAGCAGGTGGCGCCCGACGTCGATTGGGCGGAAGCCGCTCGGCGCGTGGCCGAGGCGGACGGGCGCGCTCATGGCCGCGGTTAGCTGGTATGTCATCGCCGCGGTGGTCGCGGCGAATACCTGCGGGCGGGACGGAAGGTCGACGCGATCAAGGCGTACCGGGCGCTGCACCATGTCGACCTCAAGACCGCGAAGGACGCGGTGGACGCACGGGCGGACGAACTCGGGCGATAGCGACGGCCGGTCGGCTGCCAGGAGGAGACGCACATGCCCAAGGTCAAGCTCGACGGGATCACCCTCAACTACGAGCAGCAGGGCGCCGGCGAGCCGCTGCTGCTGATTCCCTACCTTGCCGCCGACCACGCCTGCTACGCCTTCCAGGTGGCGGAGTACGCCAAGCACTTCACCTGCATCTCGGTGGACCTCAGGGGGGCGGGGGAGAGCGACAAGCCGGACGGGGTCTGGAGCATCGAGCTGTTCGCCGACGATGTCGCCGGGCTCATGCGGGCGCTCGGCGTGCGCCAGGCCCATGTCACCGGCCTCTCGTTCGGCGCGGCGGTCGGGATGTGGCTCGCCGTCAAGTACCCGACCATGGTGAAGTCGCTGTCGCTCCACGCGGCATGGACCCGCACCGATCCCTTCCTTCGAATCGTGGTCGAAGGCTGGCAGGCGCTGGCGAAGGGCCTGGGCAACGTGGCCGAAACCGTCGTCCTGGGAATCTTCCCCTGGTGTCTCACGCCCGAGCTGTACGCGGCGAAGGCCGACTACGTCCGGTCGCTGGCGGATTTCGTGCGGAGCCGGCCGCCGCAGCCGGTGAGCGCCTTCCTGCGGCAGTCGGATGCCGTGCTCGCGCACGATATCGAATCGCAGGTGGGGCGGATCGCGGCGCCGACGCAGGTAACCTGCGGGAGGCGGGACCAGCTGACCTCGACCCGGTTCGCCGAGCCGATCCAGCGGGCCATTCGGGGTGCGGAGCTGATCGTGTTCGAGGACTGTGCGCACGCGCCCATCTACGAGCGCGTGGAGGAGTTCAACGCGAGGACGCTGGCATTCCTGCGCCGGCACGCCGGCTGAACCGGACCACTAGAGGACGGGTGCGGGCCCCATCACCCAGAAGAGCCACGCGAACCCGCTCACCACCGCCGCCAGGGTGCCCAGCACGAACAGGAGGAGCTGCGCGGTTGCCGTGAGCGGCGTGTGCGGCGTGGCGGCGCGCTGCTCGAGCAAGCCCCACGCCGACACCGCGCTCACGGTCAGGAGGATCGCCGCCGCCGGCCCGAGCCGCCAGTCCGCGGCGAGGAACGCCGCCCAGATCACCGCCCCGCCGCCGGCTACCGCCGAGAGCGTCCGCGGGCGCGCGTGCGAGGCCCAGCGGGTGATCGCGTCGTAGACCGACGGGTGGCGCGGGTCGTCGTAGTGCTGCCGCGTGGCGATCATGCCAGGAAAGGTATCTCGCGGCCCTCCGGCGGCCAGCCCGGCGGCCGGCTCGCCGGTCCTCTGGCGCCCTTCCGTCCGCCGCTGTAAATCCTACTCGCTCACCGCCTCAAGACGTGCGTCGCGCCCTCCGTCCGACCATCACACAAGGAGATTGGCCATGCGACCGAACACGCTCTTCCTGATCGCCGGTGTCCTCGCGCTCGCCTTCGGTCTCGGGTTCCTGCTGGTGCCGGCTGCCGTGCTCCCGGTCTACGCGGTGGGCACGGACCCGGCCACGGTGCTCATGAGCCGCTTCTTCGGCGTCGCGCTCGTGCAGCTCGGGCTCACGCTGTACTTCCTCCGCGAGACCCGGGATGCCGCGGCCACCCGCGCCGTCGCCCTGGCCGGCGTGGTCGGCTCGGCCTGCGGCGTGCTGGTGGCGGCGATGGGAACGCTCAACCACCTGACCAACGGCATGGGCTGGTCCACGGTGGCGATCTATGGCCTCCTCCTGCTGGGATACGCCGGCCTGCTGCGGGCCCGCACGGCCCTGGCCTGACGCGGCGGCCGCCGCGGCGCTCGATCGACCGGCGCCGCGGCGGCTTCGCTCCGCTCTGAACGATCCTCCTCGCACCCTTCCGCTCGTGCGCCATCGTCGGCGCTGTCCCCTGGTGCCTCGTCCCAGGTGCTCCGGTTACCTTATTCGGCTCGCGGGAATGAACATGCGCCGGGAATGAACGTGCGCCGGGGCGGTCAGCGGCGGATCAGCGGAAAGCGAGAGGCGAGTGATCAGGGTCCAGCTGCTCGGCGGCGCCAGCCTGCGCGCCGGCGACACCCCCGTTGCCGGACCACCGGCCCAGCGGCACCGGATCGCATTGCTGTCGCTGATCGTGGCGGCCTGGCCGCAGCCGCTGTCCCGCGACCGCGCGATGGCCCTGCTCTGGCCCGAGCGCGAGCTCTCCAAGGCTCGGCGGCTGCTCAACCTCGCGGTGCACGTGCTCCGCTCGGCGCTGGGCGACGACGCCATCCTCTCGGCCGGCGACGGCCTCCTGCTCAACCCCGCGGTGCTCACCTGCGACCTGCACGAGCTGCGCGACGCGATGGCGGCGGGCGACGCCGAGCGCATCGCCCGGTGCTACACCGGCGCGCTGCTCGACGGCTTCCACCTGGCCGAATCGAGCGAGTTCGGGTTCTGGCTCGACGAGCGGCGCAACGAGCTGGCCCACGCCTATAGCGGCGCGCTGCGGGTGCTGGCCGCCGACCAGGAGCGCGCCGGCGATGTGCACGGCCGGGTGCGCACCTGCCGCCGGCTGGTGGCCGCGCGGCCGCACTCGGGCATGTACGCGCGGGCGCTCATGCGCGCGCTCGACGCCGCCGGCGACCGCGCCGGCGCGATCCGCCATGCGGAGGAGCACGCGCGCCGGCTGGCCGCCGAGCTCGATCTGCCGCCGGATCCGGAGGTCGCGGCCCTGGTCGAGGAGCTGCGCGCGGCGGCGCCGGTCCGGCGACCCGGGGCGGGATCGGGCACGGCACCACCCGCGCGGCGGCCGAGCGGGCAGGCCTGGCAGCTCTATCTCCAGGGCCGCCGCTGGATCACGGACTACACCGTACCGGCGCTCGCCCGCGCGGCCAATTCCTTCGAGCGGGCCGCCGCGCACGATCCCGAATTCGCCCTCGCGCTCGCCGGCCTCGCGATGGCGTCCATCGAGCTGGCTCAGCAGGGCGGGCTGGAGCCCGAGATCGCCTTCGGCCGCGCCGCCGACGCGGCGGGCCGCGCCATTGAGCTGGACCCCGACTGTGCGGAGGCCCGCTGCGCCATGGGGTACCTCAAGGCCGCGCGGGACTTCGACTGGAGCGGCGCCGAGCGCGAGTTCCGCCGGGCCCTGGAGCTGAACCCGGACGACGCGGACTCGCTCGATCTCTACGGCCGGATCTGCGCCGCCCTCGGCCGCTACGACGAAGCCATCGCGCTCCAGCGGCGGGCCCAGGAGCTGGACCCGCTCGCCCATCGG
>JAICJD010000258.1 GCA_025928645.1 Gemmatimonadales bacterium | reverse complement strand
CGTAGACATCCGCGGCGCCCCGCGAGACTTCCCGGCGTATCGAGTCGAAGAGTCCATCGTCTGGGGCATGACCGAACGGATAGTCACGGCGCTCCTGGAGCAACTTCGGGCTTAGCCGAGCCGATGAGCGCTTGACATTCGTGCGCCCTCATGAAATTATTAGGCTAGCCTAAATCAAGGTTTCGCGTGAACGCAACCGCCACGACCCCCAGTCTACCGGCCATCCCGGACACGCTCACGCGGTCGGTCGAGGACTATCTCAAGGCCATCTACCGGCTCAGTCCCGAAGGGCAGCCGGCCTCGACCAGCGACATCGCGCACCTGCTCGAGCTCTCCGCTCCATCAGTGAGCGGCATGGTCAAGCGGCTCTCGGAGCTGGGCCTGCTGGAGCACGTGCCGTACAAGGGCGTGCAGCTCACCGACGCGGGCCGCCGCGCGGCGCTCAGGATGGTCCGCCGGCACCGGCTCATCGAGGCGTACCTGGTCCAGTTTCTGGGTTACGGGTGGGATACCGTCCACGCGGAGGCGGAGCGGCTGGAGCACGCGGTTTCGGACCCGTTGGTGGAGCGGATGGCGGCCGCGCTGGGTCACCCGGTCGCCGACCCGCACGGCGATCCGATCCCGGACGCCGACGGCGCCATCCACGAGCCGGCGTGCACCCCGCTGGCGGGGATGTCGGTGGGCGACACCGCCGAGATCCGGCGAGTCGACGAGCGCGACGCCGAGCGGCTGCGGTACCTGGCGTCGCTGGGCCTGGTGCCCGGCGTCGCCGTCACGCTGCGCGACCGCCAGCCGTTCGGGGGCCCGGTCACGGTGGAGGCCTCGGGAGAGCGGCACGTGATCGGCCCCGAGCTGGCGCAGGTGGTGCTGGTGCGCTCGGAGGGCGACCGATGAGCGCCGCGTCCACCAGCCCGGTGCGCGAGGCCGAGCTGGGCGGCTGGCGCTACCCCCGCACCCTGCCGAGCCTGCCCGAGTCGCACCACACCGTCGCCGTGCCGCGCGGCGTCTCCTTCTGGCGCAAGGCGCTCGCCTTTGCCGGCCCGGGCTACATGGTGGCGGTGGGCTACATGGATCCGGGCAACTGGGCGACGGATCTGGCCGGCGGCGCCCGGTTCGGGTACACGCTGCTGAGCGTCATCCTGATCTCCAACCTGATGGCGATCCTGCTCCAGGCGCTCTCGCTCAAGCTGGGCATCGTCACCGGCCGCGACCTCGCGCAGGCGTGTCGCGATCACTACTCGCGTCCGGTCAGCTTCGTCCTCTGGGTGCTGTGCGAAATCGCCATCGCCGCCTGCGATCTGGCCGAGGTGATCGGGTCCGCCATCGCGCTCAACCTGCTGCTCGGGGTCCCGCTGGTCTGGGGAGTGTGCCTTACGGCGCTCGACGTGCTGCTCATCCTGCTGCTGCAGCACAAGGGATTCCGCTACCTCGAGGCCTTCGTCATTGCGCTCGTGGCCTCCATCGGCGTGTGCTTTGGCGTCGAGCTCCTCATGGCACGCCCCGACGTGGCCGCGGTGGTGCAGGGCCTGGTGCCGCGGGCGCAGATCGTGAGCAATCCGGCGATGCTCTACATCGCGATCGGCATCCTGGGCGCCACCGTGATGCCGCATAACCTCTACCTGCACTCGTCGATCGTGCAGACCCGGAAGGTGCTGCCCGATGCCGGCGCCAAGCGCGAGGCCATCCGGTTCGCCACGCTCGATTCGACCGTGGCGCTGCTGTTCGCGTTCTTCATCAACGCCGCGATCCTGATTCTGGCCGCGGCCACGTTCCACCAGTCGGGCCACCAGGACGTGGCGGACATCGGCGATGCCTACCGGCTGCTCACGCCGCTGCTCGGCACGACCCTGGCGAGCACCCTGTTCGCGGTGGCCCTCCTGGCGTCGGGCCAGAACTCGACCATCACCGGCACGCTCGCCGGACAGATCGTGATGGAGGGGTTCCTCAATATCCGGCTGCCGGCGTGGCTCCGGCGGCTCATCACCCGGCTCATCGCGATCGTGCCCGCCGTGATCGTCACCGCGCTCTACGGCGAGCGCGGCGCGGGCTCGCTTCTCATCCTGAGCCAGGTGATCCTGAGCCTCCAGCTCTCGTTCGCCGTGGTGCCTCTGGTCTGGTTCACCGGGCAGCGGAAGAAGATGGGCGAGTTCGCCAACTCTCGGCTGCTGAGCGGGGCGGCGTGGACCGTGGCCCTCGTGATCATCTGCCTCAACGCCTGGCTTCTGATCGGGACGTTCCGCGACTGGCTGGCATGATCCTCTCACGGGGCGGGCTCCTCGTCGCGGCACTGCTCACCGTCAGGCCGGCCGCGGCCCAGGAGGCCGCCGAGCCGATCGCCGACAACAGCTTCCTCATCGAGGAGGCGTACAATCAGGAGCCCGGCGTGGTGCAGCACATCAGCACGTTCGCCCGGCCCGATGGCGGCGGCGCGTGGGCGTACTCTTTCACCCAAGAGTGGCCCTTCCACGGCAGCACCCACCAGTTGAGCTACGGTCTGCCGATTCTCGGCGAGGACGGCAGAACGGGCCTCGGGGATATCGCTCTCAACTACCGCTACCAGCTCGTGGCCGCCGGCGATCCGGGGCTGCACGTCGCCCCGCGGCTTACGCTGCTGCTTCCGACCGGCAGCGCGCGCCGAGGGCGTGGCTCCGGCGGCCTCGGAATCCAGACCAACCTGCCGGTGAGCGTTCGGCCGCGAGCCTGGCTCGCCCTCCATGGCAATGCCGGCCTGACCTGGACGCCCCACGCCGAAAACGCGGCAGGCGAGACGGCTGGTACGCTTGGCTTCAATCTCGGCGGCAGCGCGGTGTGGCTCTTCCGTCCCAAGCTGAACGCTTTGCTGGAGCTGCTCTGGACCCGCCGCCCGGAGGTGTCCGGGCCCGGCCGGACTGTCAATCAGGGTCTGTGGCTCCTCAACCCGGGACTACGCTGGGCCTTCGACTTCTCCAGCGGATTGCAGATCGTTCCGGGTCTGGCGTACACCGTGGCGTTG
>JAICJD010000242.1 GCA_025928645.1 Gemmatimonadales bacterium | reverse complement strand
TGGGTCACCGGCGTGCGCACCACGGGGGCGACCGACCGCGCCGCGGTGCTCGGCCAGCTCAAGAGCATGTACGTGCGCGACTACATCGAGCAGTGGCGCACCTTCCTCAAGGCGGCCTCGGTGGTGCAGTTCGCCGACGTGGGCACGGCGAGCCGGGTGCTGGGGTCGCTCAGCAGCAACCAGTCGCCGCTGCTGGCGCTGCTCGCGCTGGTGTCCCGGCACACCGCCGTGGACACCGTCGCCATCTCGCCGGCGTTCCAGCCGGTCCACGTCGTGACGCCCCCGGGTGATACGACGAAGTACATCGGTGGCGGCAACGAAGCATACGTCAACGCTCTGGTGAGCCTGCAGGCCTCGCTCGAGCAGGTGGCCAGGGGTGCGGGTGACGCCGCCTCCGCCGCCGCCGGACAGGCGCTCAACGACGCGAACCAGGCGGAGCTCGCCGCCAAGCAGCTGGCCAACAAGTTCCGGATCGATCAGGAGGCCGGCCTCCACCTGGTGGTCGAGCGCCTGCTCGAGACGCCGATCCTCAACACCGAGACCTCGCTCCAGGCGGTGGGTCCGGCGCGGTTGAACGCGCAGGGGAAGACCTTCTGCGCGCCGTTCCAGCGGCTGATGGCCAAGTTCCCGTTCAACCCGGTCGGCGCGGTGGACGCCGGCGTGGACGAGGTGAGCGCGCTGTTCCAGCCCGGGAGCGGCGCGCTGTGGAGCTTCGTCGACGGGCAGTTGGGCGGGTACGTGGTGCGACAGGGGTCGATGTTCGCGCAGAACCCCGGCAGCCAGCTCCCGGTGTCGCCGACGTTCATCGCCTTCCTCAACCGGGCGGCCGCGTTCTCCACGGCGCTGTATCACGGCGACGGGTCCGGCCCGGCGCTGGCGCTGACGCTCCGGCCCATCCTCT
The DNA here is from genome assembly GCA_025928645.1 of Gemmatimonadales bacterium. GTDB lineage: Bacteria > Gemmatimonadota > Gemmatimonadetes > Gemmatimonadales > GWC2-71-9 > CAVVWJ01. Next base: position 2,524 of record JAICJD010000242.1, on the reverse strand, counting down.
CGGACGCGGTGCCCGCGCTGGCGGTGAACGTGGACGGTCAGACCGCGCGGTTCACCCGGAGCTCGCTCGCGGCCAAGCGGGTCGCGTGGCTGGGCGCGGAATCGCAGATCGCGACCCTGTCGGGCGAGATCGGCGGGCGGGAGCGCGAGATCCTCGGCTTCCAGGGCACTTGGGCGCTGTTCCGGCTGTTCGGCGCGGCCGATTGGCAGGGCGACGGCGGGGCGTACACCGTCAAGTGGAGGCTGCCCGGTGTGGCCGCCGACGGCACTCCGCTGACCGCGACGTTCGAGGTGACGGCGCCCGGCATCAAGCCGGTGCTTCGGCGGGACTTCTTTGGCGGAGTGAGCTGTACGGGACGGATCACGCGGTGAGGCATCCACCTCTCTTCCGGCGCGCGCTCATGCGATCACACACTGCCGTTGCCTGCCTCGTTCTCGGTGCGGGGGCCGTCCAGGGTTGCCTGCTCCACCACAAGAAGCCGCCGCCACCGCCGGCTCCCGCTCCCGCGGCCGCGCCGGCGCCTCCGCCACCACCCCCGCCGCCGCCACCACCACCGCCGGTCGAGCAGTGGCAGGCGATCCTGCCGGAGGCCAGGCTGTACTACGACGACGTGAACGCGTTCGGCGACTCGACCCGGCTCACCATTCGCGACCAGAATACGTGGGAGGACATCTGGCGGCGGGCCACCAAGCGGCAGGCCTCGACGCCGCCCACCCCGGAGGTGGACTTCTCACGCCAGATGGTGCTGGTGGTGGCCGCGGGCAAGATGAAAACGGGGGACGAGGTTCACGTCGACAGCGTGGGCACGCTCGAGGGCCGGGTGCGCGCCGCCGTCACCACCCGGGCGCAGTGCGGCACCATTCCCACGAGCGCCTACCCGTTCGAGATCGTCCGGGTGCCGTTCTCGAATCAGCTGGTGGTGTTCCTGGAGCGGCGGGCGAAAGGCGACGACTGCTCCTAGGCGTCGCCGTCCTCGAGCCCGTGCTTCACCGCGAACAGCGCCGCCTGGGTGCGGTCGCCGGCGTGGAGCTTGGGCAGAATGGCGCTCACGTAGCCCTTGACCGTCCCCACGCTCAGGTGGAGCGTCGCCGCGATCTGCTTGTTGCCCATGCCCCGCGCCACCAGCCGGAGCACGTCGAGCTCGCGCGGCGTGAGCCCCGCGAACGGTGAGGGCGAGGCCGGCGTCGCCACCTGGCGCATGAGATGCTGCTGGGCCCGCGGGTCGAGCGTCGGCACGCCGAGCGCCGCGGCGTGGATGGCCTGCACCAGCTGCGCCCGGAGCACGTCCTTGAGGAGATAGCCGGTGGCGCCCGCCCGGATGGCCTCGCGCACGCGCTCGTCGTCGGCGTAGGTCGTGAGGATGAGTACGCGCGGTCCGGTCGCGTCGGCCCGGATCCGCCTGGTCGCCGCCACGCCGTCGAGCCCGGGCATGAGCAGGTCCATGAGCACCACGTCGGGCCGGAGCCGGGCGGCCTCGCGCACCGCCGCGTGCCCGTCGGAGGCCTCGCCCACGATCTCGATGGTTTCGCGCTCCTCCGACAGGATCATGCGGAGGCCTTCGCGCACGACCTGATGGTCGTCGGCGATCAGCACCCGCACGGTCCCGCGATGCCGCTCCGCCCGCTCCCCCGTCATGTCCGGCCTCCCGCCGCGTGCGCCACGACGACCTCGACCGTGGTGCCCTCCGCCGGCGACGAATCGATTCGAATGGTCCCGCCGATCGCGGTCGCCCGCTCCCGCATCGTCAGCAGCCCCAGCCCGCCCAGCTGCACCGCGTGCTCGCCGGTGCTCTCGACCGAGCTCGTGAAGCCGGCGCCGTCATCCGAGACCGTGAGCACCGTGGCCGCTCCCTCGGTGGCGAGCCGGAGCCGCGCGGTGGACGCCCGCGCATGCTTCACGACGTTCCGGAGCGCCTCCTGCGCGATGCGGTAGAGCGCCTCCTCCTCGGGCAGGGTCCGGGGCAGGTAGGGCTCCAGCTCCACCGCGACCGGCAGGGCGTCCGAGGACACGTCGCCCGCGAGCAGCGCGAGCGCCTGCGCGAGCCCGTGGTGGCGGAGGCGAGCCCGCGCCGAGCCGGCGGGCGCGTCGGCGGCGCGCGTGCCCGCGCGCCGGGCGCCGTCGGGCCGGAGCTCGGCCAGCAGCACCCGCATCTCGTCGAGCGCGGCCTGACTCAGCTCCACCAGGCGCCGCGCCCGGCTCTCGCCCTCCTCCCGGTCCCGTGCGAACGAGGGCGCCAGCGTCTGCGCGATGAGCGTGAGGCTCGAGAGGTGCTGGGTCACCGCGTCGTGCAGCTCGCGCGCCAGCCGCTGACGCTCCTCCAGCACCGCCACCTGCTGCGCGCTGGCGTAGAGCCGCGCGTTCTCGATGGCCACCGCGAGCTGGTCGGCGATGATGCCGACGATCGCCGCGTCCTCGGCGTCGAACGGCTCGTCCCGCTCCACGTTGACGACGCCGAGCACCCGGTCGCCCAGCAGGATGGGCGCGGCGAGCTCGGCCCGGCGCCCGGCGTCGTTCGCCATGATGG
>JAICJD010000043.1 GCA_025928645.1 Gemmatimonadales bacterium | reverse complement strand
TGGTCTCCGATGTCATCGGCGACGACCTCGCCGCGATCGGCTCCGGGCCCTGCGTTCCCGATCCGACGACCGCAGGCGAGCTGCACCAGGTGCTCGAGCGCGCCGGGCTGTGGGACCGCGTGCCCGCGTCGGGCCGCCGGCTGCTGCTGGCGTCGGAATCGGGGGAAACAGCGGAAACGCCAAAGCCCGGTGATCGAGCTTTCGCGCGGGTGACCCACGAATTGATCGCCAGTAACAGGCTGGCCCTCGAAGCGGCGGCCGGGCGGGCGGCTGCGCTGGGCCTTGCGGCCGAGGTGGCGGAGGCGCCCCTCGCCGGCGAGGCGTGGTCGGCCGGGGCGCGGATCGCCGCGACTTTGTTACAACATTGCGGCCGCCCGGACTTCCCGCAACCGGAGGCGCCGGGCCGATGCTTCGTCTGGGGCGGCGAGACCACCGTGACCCTGGGCGACGCGCCGCCCGGACTCGGCGGGCGCTGCCAGGAGCTGGCGCTCGCCGCGGCGCGTGAGCTCTCGGGTGCCCGACCGGGCGTCGCGCTTCTGGCGGCCGGAACGGACGGGCGCGACGGCCCCACCGACGCCGCCGGCGCCGTCGTCGACGGCGGGACCTGGAGTGCCGCCACTCAGGCTGGCCGAGACCCCGCACGCGATCTCGCCGCGCACGACGCCTATCGCGCCCTGGAGGCCGCCGGCGCGCTGGTGAAGGTGGGATTGACGGGGACGAACGTGATGGACGTCGTCATCGGCATCGTGTGAGGGAGTGTCGCTGGAGCCTCTCACTCCCTCATGGATGCGCCAGCAGCCGCGGCCGCCAGTCGCTGCCCAGCAGGACGCTGACATCCACGCGTCGCAACGTATCCGGCTGCACGATCACCCGCCCTGCCCCGAGCGCCTCGGCGACGTCACGTCCCTGGCCGGGGTCGCCCCGCCTCACGAAAACCCGGGTGGAGTCCGACCGAGGGCCCGTTCCGAAGAAGACGACGTCGAGGCCCCGCGCTCGAAGCGCGCGGGTCGCAGTGCGGGCGAAGCCTGGCCGGCGGGTGCCGTTCAGCACCTCGACCCGGATGCGCTTTCCCGGGGCTGGAATGGCGTAGGCGTGTCCGGGAACCTGCTCGCGCCGTGGCTGGAGCAGGAGCGCCCCCGTGCCGGTCAGGGCGAAGGCCGCGGCCGCGACTACCGCGGCCCGGACGAGGCGACGAGATGGTTCCAGAAGCGCACCGTCGGTTCGATGAGCGGCCACCGCGACCCGATGAGGTGGGTGAGGCGATCCGTGGCCACGGCGAGCAGCACGCCCGACGGATCGGTCGGAAACCGCCGGGCCAGCTCGGCCCGGTGCTCGCGGGCGTGATCGCGGCCGGGCTCGAGATAGTCCGCGCAGTAGAGCACCCGTCCCGCCATGTCCCAGCCCGCGTAGCCGATTGAGTGAAAGCGGACCGCGTCGAGAACGCCCCGGTCGGCCTCCCCTCCGGACGCGGCGCGCGCCGCGCTCGCCGGCCCGTGCCGGAGCTCCCGCGAGCCGGTCGCGTCGGGCGCCCAACGGCTCAGGGTCGCGTCGTCCGCGTCCCGGAAGGCGTCGTGCAGCCAGGCCGCGCGGAGCCAGCGCCGGCGCTCGTCCGCCGGAACGCTCATGGCATCCGCCCACCCGGCGGCGAGCGCGGCCACGCGCTCGATGTGCGCCGCGCGCGCGGGCGTGACCGTGGCCCAGGACGGCAATCCGTCGTCCGGCCCTCCGCTCACGCGAGCCCCTGCCCCAGGATGATGTTGTCGATGAGGCGCGTGCCGCCCACCCGCGCGGCGATCGCCACCACGGTGTGCTGGTCCACGACATCCACCGGCGTCAGCGCGACAGGCTCCGCGATCGCCACGTAGTCCACGGGGACGGCCGGCTCCTGCTCGAGCACCCGCCGCATGGCCGCGGCGATTCCGGCCGCGCGCCGCTCCCCGCGCGCGAAGGCTTCGTGCGCGGCCCGCAGCGATCCGCTCAGCACGAGCGCCTGCCGGCGCGAGGCCGGATCGAGGTACGCGTTCCTGCTGCTCAGCGCGAGCCCATCCGGCTCGCGCACGGTCGGGACCACGACGATCTCGAGCGGCCAGTCGAGGTCGCGCACCATCTGACGGATGAGCACCGCCTGCTGGATGTCCTTGCGGCCGAAGGTCGCGATGTCCGGTTCCACCAGATGGAAGAGCTTGGCCACCACCGTGAGCACGCCGGTGAAGTGGCCGGGCCGGGCCGCGCCCTCCCACCGCTCGGCCGTGGGCCCGGGCACCACCCGGATCTCCGAGCCCGGCGGATACATGGTGTCCACCGCGGGAACGAACAGCGCGTCCACCCCGCGGCCGGCCGCGAGCGCACGGTCGCGCGGCAGGTCGCGCGGATAGCGGGAGAGATCCTCGGTGGGACCGAACTGGAGCGGATTCACGAACACGCTCATGAGCACGGCGTCGGCGCGGCGGCGGGCCTCGTCCACCAGCGAGAGGTGGCCCTCGTGCAGGTAGCCCATCGTCGGCACCAGCGCGACGCGGCGCGAGGCCTCGCGGGCGGCCCGCACCCAGCGACGCACGTCGGCGACGCTCTGGAACTCGATCACGCGAAGACGGGCGGGCGGGTCACTCGAAGCTGTGCTCGGGCCCCGGGTAAGTGCCCCCGCGCACCTCGGCGGCGTACGCGCGCACGGCGGCGCGCACCGACTCGCCCAGGGCCGCGTACCGCTTGAGGAACTTGGGATCGAACCCTTCATTGAGGCCGAGCATGTCGTGCAGCACGAGTACCTGGCCGTCGCATCCGGCGCCCGCCCCGATGCCGATGGTGGGAATCGCGAGCGCGCCCGAGACCCGCCGCGCGAGCGCGGCGGGCACCAGCTCCAGCACGACGCCGCACGCGCCCGCGCGCTCGAGCTCCTGCGCGTCAGCGATGAGCCGCTCGGCGCCCCCCGGGTCGCGCCCCTGCACGCGGTAGCCGCCGAGCGCGTGGACCGACTGCGGCGTGAGCCCGAGGTGGCCGAGCACGGGAATGCCGCGGTCCACCAGAGCCCGCACCGTCTCTGCCATGGCGCAGCCGCCTTCCAGCTTCACGCCCTGCGCTCCGGTCTCCTGCAGTACCCGTCCCGCGTTCCGGATGGCTTCGGGCACCGACACCTGGTAGGTCAGGAACGGGAGATCCACGAACATGAGCGCACCGGGCGCGCCGCGCCGAACGGCCGCCGCGTGGTAGATCATCTGGTCGAGCGTCGCGCTCAGCGTGGTCTCTTCGCCGGCGATGACCTGGTTCAGCGAGTCGCCGACCAGCAGCACGTCCACGCCGGCCTGATCGAGCAGGCGCGCGAACGCCGCGTCGTAGCAGGTGAGCATGACGATGCGGCGACCCGCGGCCTTCATGGCGGCCAGGTCGAGCACCGTGCGCGGACGTGCGTCAGCGTTCATGGGATTGCAGCTCCGCCAGCTCGCGCTGCCAGAAGTCGCGGTGCACCAGGCCGGGATGGGGAATGATAAGGTCGGGCTCGTCGATCCGCCGGTCCCCATAGCGCACGATGTCGAGGTCGAGCGGACGCGAGGCCCACCGTTCCGCCCGGACGCGGCCGGCCGCGTGCTCGATCGTGTGGCAGGCCTCGAGCAGCTCGCGCGGGCCGAGGCGGGTCTCGAGCAGCACCATCTGGTTGAGGTACGCGGGCTGCGGCCTGCCTCCGAGGGGCGCGGTCTCCTCGACCGCCGACGCGGCGACCAGACGTGTCCCGGGGAGCGACGCCAGCGCCGCCCGGGCCTCGGCCAGGTGCACGGCCCGGTCGCCCAGGTTGCTCCCGAGCGCCACGTACACCCGCTCGGCGGTGGCGGCGACCATCAGGTCTCCACCACGAAGTGGCGCGCGATCCGCTGCAGATCGCTCGCGACCTCGCCGAGCTCCCGGATCGCGCGCTCGAGGTCGGCCTGCCCCGACGCCGTCTCGGCGGCCCGGCGCGCCAGGGCCTCCGTCTCGGCCAGGGTGCGCGCCGACCCGGTCGCGACGCGCCGGATCTGCCCGGTCAGGCCGTCCACCGCCCGGAGCTGCTCGGCCGCGGTCGTGGCGATCGCCCGCGCGTGACTCTCCGCCTCGCCCGTGCTGCCCACGATGGCGTCGAGCGCGCGCGCGGCGTCGGCGCTCAGCTCCTCGACGCCGGTCACCGCCTCGCGCCCGCGCTCCATCTCCGAAGACACGGCGGCCACCAGCGTGGTGATCTCCTCGAGCAGCGTGCGGGCCTCGCCCGCGGCATGGAGGCTCTGCGCGGCGAGATCGCGCACCTCATCGGCGACGACGGCGAAGCCCCGCCCTTCCGCGCCGGCGCGCGCCGCCTCGATCGCCGCGTTGAGCGCGATGAGGTTGGTGAGGTCGGCGATCTCCCGGATGGTGCCGATGAACCCCTTGATCCGGCTGGTCATCGCGCCGAGCCCGGCGACCTGCTCCACGCTGGCCGACACGAAGGCGTTGAGGCCCACCAGCCGGTTGATGGCCTCGCCGATGACGGCCCGGTTCTGCGCCGCCACCTCGACCGCGGTGCCGCTCGCGTCCGCCGCGCGGGCGCCCTGATCCGCCATGACGCGCGACGCGGCGCCCAGCGAGTCGGTCGCGCGGAGCCCGTCGGACACGAAGCTCTCGAGCTCGCCCGCGCCCTGCCGCATCCCCTGCGAGGCGTCGGCCAGCGCCAGGGCGGACCCGCGAAGCGAGTCGGTGACCCGCGCCAGCGCGGTCACCTGCTGGCCGATCTGCTCGACGGTGCCGAGCAAGGGGCGGCGCAGCTCCGCGATGTGGATCGCGGTGGCGATCTGGGTGCCCAGCGTGCTGAGCGCGGTGATGTCCTTGGCGCCGTACGAATGCCGCTTGGGGTGGTCCACCTCGAGGGTGCCGAGCAGCTCCTCGCCGAAGCGGATGGGGTGGATCACCAGGCTGCCGACGTCGGGCATGGCCAAGCGGATCCGGGCATCCGAGCGCGCGTCCTTCACCTGGACCACGCGCTGCTCCGCCACGGCCTGCGCCCGGAGCGGCGCCGCGCCGTCGGGCGGCGGTCCGCGATCGGGGCGCCCGAGCGCGCCGCGGTACGCCAGCACGGGCGCCCCCTCCACCAGCCGATAGATGCGGAAGTCGCCCCAGTCGAGCAGCCGGTACGCCAGCCGCTCGATCTGGTCGAACGAGCCCTGCAGCGTCGCGTTGCTCGCGATCGCCGTTTCCATCATATGGACCTTGTTCAGGTCCTCCGCGCCGATCGCCTCCTCGAGAATCCGCCGGGTGAGCGCCCCGAGCACGCCGAGCGCGAGCGCCACGGCCACCCACCCCACCGGCGAGAGCGCCCGGAGCGCCGCGATCACGATGACCGACGCGATGACGGTGAGCAGGTAGGAGATGATCTCCCAGCGCAGGATCAGGATCTTCTCGGCCTGCTCGAGCTTGTCGCGCAGCAGGAGCGTGAAGTAGAACAGCACCCGGCTGGCGAAGAAGTACATGCAGAGCAGGATCGCGGCGGCGGGGAGCAGATCGAGCGAGAGCTCCGGGTGGCCGGTCAGCGCGAGCACGGCGGCATAGGGTCCGTACGCGGCGGCGAACGCCAGGACCTCGCGCCCCGCGTTGATGAAGCCGGCGCGCGTGAGCTTCCTGAGCCACAGGACATCCGAGACGAACACGCCGATCCAGAGCGCCAGCACCACGGGCGCCGGGCCCAGCACCAGCGCTCCCACCAGCGCGGCGACCCCCGACTGGGTGAGATAAGAGTATTTGCTGAGCCGGACCGGCGCCGCCCTGAGCACGCACACCGCGATCACCATCACCAGCGACGCGAGCGGCTGCTCGAGCCACCGATGGTCCACCGCGAGGTACGCCACGGCCATGGCGGCGCCGCCCAGCGCGAGCGCCCGGGCGTAGCCGTCCACGAGCCGCTGAAGCCGCTCGCTCATCGGTCCGCCCCCGGCGCGTCCAGCGCCCGACGCAGCCCGCCGAGAAATTCGGCGGCTCCGGCCACGCCCCGCGCGCCCAGGGCGTCGACCAGCGCGCTGCCGACGACCACGCCGTCGGCCAGACCGGCGAGCGCGGCGGCCTGGGCCGGCGTCGAGATGCCGAAGCCGACCGCGACCGGGAGCGGCGTCGCGCGGCGAACCTGGGCGATCGACGCCCGGAGCCCGTCGGCCAGCGACGCGGTGGCGCCGGTGACGCCCAGCCGCGCCACCAGATACACGAACCCTTCGGCGTCCTGCGCTGCGGCCGCCAGCCGTTCGGCCCGGGTCGTCGGGGCGATGAGCCGGATGAGGTCGAGGGAGCTCGCGTGCACGGCGTGCTCGACCACGGAATCGCTGCCCGCCGGGAGATCGGTGAGCAGCAGACCGGCCACCCCGAGCGCGTCGGCGTCGCGCAGGAACCGGTCGAGCCCGTACCGCAGAATCGGGTTGAGATAGCTGAAGACGATGACCGGCCGCCGCAGGCCGGCGCGCGCGATCAGCTCGAGCGTCCCGGCGAGCGTCATGCCCTGCCGCAGCGCCTCGAACGTCGAGCGCTGGATGGTGGGGCCGTCGGCCAGCGGATCGCTGAAGGGCACGCCGACCTCGATCATGTCGGCGTCCTGCTCCGCGGCGCGCAGCGCCTCGAGGCTCGTCTCGGCGGACGGATAGCCCGCCGTCAGATAGGGGATGAGCGCCGTCCGGCCCCGGGCCGCGAGCTCGGCCCAGGCCGGCGTCAGCCGGGAATCAGACAAAGTAGTCGCCAACCGTGAGTCCGTAGCGGTCGGGATTGGTCACCTTCACGATCGAGCGGCGGAAGGTGCCGCTCTCGTCCTGCTCGGTCAGGCTGGCCGGCGTGCCCGGCGGCAGCACAATGGCGCCGTCCGCGTCCACGGCGATCCGCACCAGCGGCCGGTTGAGCTGCTGGCCCTCGGGATTCGGGCCCGATACGACGGCCACCTCGAAGGTATCGAGGATGACGCAGGTTCCGACCGGGTAGATGCCGATCAGGTTGATGAGCGCCTTGACCAGGATCGGATCGTAGCCCCGCTTCGGGTTCTGCCACATCTCGCGGAGCACCTGGTCGGGCTCGATCGGCACGGTCTGGTAGCTCCGCCGGGTCGTCGCGGCGTCGAAGCCGTCGGCGACGGAGACGATCCGCGAGAAGATGCCCAGCGCGCGCTGGCGGATCGTCCTGGGATAGCCGGTGAGATCGGTCTTCATGTGGTGCTCGTGGGCCACCAGGATGGCGCGGTACGGCACCTCGTCCTGGGCCCGCATGCCGAACAGGGTGAGCGCGCCGAGCCAGGGATGGCCCTGCATGAGGCGCCACTCCTCCTCGTCCAGCCCCGTCGTCTTGTTGAGGATCTCGACCGGCACGCGCGCCTTGCCGACGTCGTGCAGCAGGGCGGTCATTCCCAGATCGTAGAGCTGCAGCTTGGTGAACCCGAGCTTCTTGCCCAGCGCGACGGAGAAGATGCAGACGTTCACCGAGTGGGTGAACGTGTACTCGTCATAGTCGCGAATGGTGGTGAGACCGACCACCGAGGTCTCGTTGTTGAGCACCTGGTCCACGATGAGCTGCACAGCCCGCTTCACCCGCTTCACGCTGCTCGCGCGGCCCAGACGGGCGCCCGTGATCACGTCCTTGGTGACGGCGACGCCCTGCGAGTACACCCGCTTGGCCTGCTCCTTGGCCTGCTCGGCGTCGGGATCGTGCTCGCGCTGGGCCGCGCGCTCGATCTCGAGGCCGTGCACCTGGGCGCCCTGCAGGCGCTGGGCGAGCTCCTCGAAGCGGTCGTCGGGCTCGCCGCGCTCGGACAGACTGAGCAGCAGGCTCAGGAAGATCTGCCACTCGCGCCGGTTGGCCTCGGCGTGTACCCGGAGCCCGCCGATCGCGAACGCGCGCAGCATGGCGAGGATGTGGCTGAAGGACGCGTAGTTGTCGAGCTCGAGCCGGAGCCGCGTGGCATTGACGAAGATGAAGTCACCCGCGAGCCGGATCTCGAGATCGCTCTCGAGCGCGAGGAGCGATCGCGACGCCGCGTTGAGATCGTCGAGCGCTTTCTGGACTGTGGTGTTCTCGACCGGATACAGCTTGAGGCTCCGGAGCGCCGTGTACAGGGCGAGCAGCAGCGCGCGCCCGCCCTGGCGGAGCCGGCCGTCCGAGGCGACGCTGGTCGGCTCGGCGGGCGAGGTCACGCGGGGCTCTCCCGCAGCGCGCGGCTCACGGCGTTCCGGACCACGAGGTCCTTGTCGTCGGCCGCGCGCTGCAGCACCTCGCGGGCCTCGGCGGACCGGATCCTTCCCAGCGCGATGGCGGCGCAGGCGCGGATCTCCGCCGCCTCCTTCATCCGGAGCAGCCCGCGCGGCAGCAGCAGGCCGGTGAGCGGCTTGAGCCCCGACGCCCCCGCGATCGAGCCGTACGCCTCGAAGAACGCCATCTTCTCGGTGAGATCCATGCCGCTCACGGCCTTGCCGAACACCAGCGCCTCGATGCGCCGCTGCGCGCCCTTGTAGCCGCGCGCCCCGAGCGTGCGCACCGCGGCCAGCCGGACGCCGCGGTCCGGATCTTCGATGGCACGCTCGACGAACGCCAGCGCGGCCGGCGTGCCCAAAGCGGCGAGGGCCTGCACCGAGGCGAGCCGGACCGCGGGATCCTGATGGGCGATGGTCTCGCCCAGGCCGGGCACGGTCTGGACCAGCTGCAGCCGGCCGCACAGCGCCACCACCGGCGCCAGGGCCTCCGAATCCGGCGTGCGCAGGATGCGCAGCAGCTCCGCCGGGTGGGCCTCCGCCAGGCGGTCCGCCACGCCTTCGAGCACCTGCCGGAGCGCGGGCGCCGAGAGGTTGGGCAGCCAGGCGAGGATCGGCTCGAGGGCCGAGGACCGGAGCTCGCGCAGCACTTCGGCGACGGTCGCCTCGCCGGCCATGCCGGGCGCCTCGTCGAGCGACTGCACGAGCTGGCTCACGATGGCGGGCTCGCTCAGCTTGGCCACGAAGCCGTCGAGTCGCTCCCGGTGCGCCGGCTCCAGCCCGGGCGCCCGCTCCAGGAGCTGGCGGGTCTCCCGTAGCACCATGGCCGCCGTGCGGAAGTCACGCGCGTTGAGGAAATTCGGGAACATGGCCTCGAGCACGCCGAGGATCTCGGCCCGGGTCGGCCCCGGGCCCTGCAGCTCGAACAGGTCGAACAGCACGTTGAGCGCCGAGAGCCGCACGTCCCGCCGGTATTCGTCCTCCACCGCCGACGCGACCAGGTTGATCTCCCGCTCCTCGAGGAAGTAGAGCGTGGAGTCGAACTCCTCCAGATCCACGACGCCCTTGGGGCGGGGCGGCGCCTCCTCGGCCGCGGCGGCATGCCGCTGCCGGGCGGCGGCCGTGTCGTCCGCGCCGCCCGTGGCGTAGCTGCCGGTCTGCTCGGGAACGCCGCCATCGCCGCCGAAGAACTCGATGAACTTGTACGAGATCAGCTCGAACTCCTGCTCCCAGAGCAGCGTGAGCAGATCGTCCCCGGCGTCGGCGGCGAGGAAGCGGGCCCGGTTCATCGTCTCCAGGAAGCGAGGCAGCTCCTCCGCTTCGGCGCCCCGCCGGATGGCGAGCGAGCGCATGCCGTCTTTGAACAGCCCCCAGGCGATGCTCTCGGACTTATTGAGCTGGTGGTAGACCACCTGCTCGTCCCAGACGAAGTCGGTCTCCGCCACGGTCAGCACCAGCTCGTCGAGCACGTTCCAGATGGGCTGGAACGCGATCCGGAGGTTGTCGCTGGCCCGCTGGTAGATGGGATTGTTGGGCAGATACATGTGATAGGCGCGAAGCGCCTTCACCAGGCTGTTGATCAGCTCCGCGACCTGGGACGCGGGCAGGACGTCCGTCGGCGGCGTGCCGCTCGTCACGCCGGCCCTCCGAGCAGGGCGGCCACGTGCGCGACGTCCTTGTCGCCCCGGCCGCTGAGGCACACGAGCACGAGGGCATCCGGTGGCCACCGGCCGGCCATGCGCCGCACGTAGGCGAACGCGTGGGCGGTCTCGAGCGCCGGAATGATGCCTTCCAGCCGGCACACCGTCTGGAACGCCGCCAGCGCCTCGGCGTCCGTGGCGGACTCGTACGCCACGCGCCCGGTATCGCGGAGCCAGCTGTGCTCCGGGCCCACGCCCGGGTAGTCCAGCCCGGCCGAGACGGAGTGCGCCGGCGCGACCTGCCCGTCAGCATCCTGCAGCAAGTAGCTCAGACTGCCGTGCAGCACGCCCGGCGCGCCGGCGCTCAGCGTGGCGCTGTGCCGCCCGCTGCCGAGCCCCTCGCCCGCCGCTTCCACGCCGACGAGCCGGACCGAGGAGTCGTCGAGGAACCCGGCGAAGATACCCATCGCGTTGGACCCGCCGCCCACACACGCCACCACCGCCGAGGGGAGCCGCCCGTAGCGCCCGGTCACCTGCGCCCGGGCCTCCCGTCCGATGACCGACTGGAAGTCACGCACCATCCTCGGGTACGGATCGGGGCCCACCACCGAGCCGATGATGTAATGCGTCGTCGGCACGTTGGTGACCCAGTCGCGCAGGGCCTCGTTGGTCGCATCCTTGAGCGTGCGCGTGCCCGACTCGACGGGCACGACCGTCGCCCCGAGCAGCTGCATGCGGTACACGTTGAGCGCCTGGCGCGCCACGTCCTCAGCGCCCATGTACACGGTGCAGTCGAGCCCGAAGCGGGCGCAGACGGTGGCCGTGGCCACGCCGTGCTGCCCCGCCCCCGTCTCCGCGATGATCCGCCGTTTGCCCATGCGGCGCGCGAGCAGCCCCTGCCCGATCGTGTTGTTGATCTTGTGGGCGCCGGTGTGGTTCAGATCCTCGCGCTTGAGCACGACGGTGGCGCCGACCTCCGCCCCGAGGCGGCCGGCCTCGGTGATGGGCGACGGACGGCCCACGAACTCGGCCAGGAGCTGCTCGTATTCCGCCCAGAACGCGGGATCCGACCGGACAGCGTCGTACAGCGCCGTGAGGTCGTCCAGCGCCGCGACCAACGTTTCGGGCACGTAGCGTCCGCCGTACGGCCCGAACCGGCCCTGCACGGCGCGCTCAGCTGATAGCGCTATGGCCAAACACCGCCTCCAGAAACCGCGCGATTTTCTCAGGATCCTTGATGCCCGGGAGGTACTCCACCCCGGAACTTACATCGACGACCTCCGGTCGAACGAGGGCCGCCGCCGCGCCGACGGTGCCGGGCATGAGGCCGCCGGCGAGCACCATCGTGACGCCCGCAAGCCGGCCCCGAGCCTCGCGCGCGACCGCGAGCTCCAAGGCGACGCCCGCGCCCCCGCCGACCCCCGCGACCCGCGGCTCGACCAGAACCGCGTCGGCGTCGAGCGCGGCCTCGGCCAGGGCATCGAGGTCCTCGGGCGCGGCGATACGCACGACCCGCCACACCAGGAGTCCCGCGTCGCGCAGCCGTGCCGCGTCCGCCCGCGAGTAGGGGCCGTGCAGCTGCGCGCCGGTCAGCCCCGCCGCTCGGGAGCTCGCGAGAATTTCCGGAATCGGCTGGCCGCCGTAGACGCCGAGCACGGGTACGGTCGGCGCCGCCGCGCGAACGGCCGCCGCCGTATCGATGTCCACCCGCCGCGGCCCTCCGGCGAACACCACGCCGAGATACGACGCACCGGCCGCGGCCGCGATGACCGCGTCCTCAGGCCGGGTGAGCCCGCAGATCTTGACCCGGACCGGACTAGCGGCCACGGCGCGGGGTCCGGGTGATGCGCGCGAGCAGCTCGCCGGGATCGGCCGCGGCGGAGAGCGCGGTCCCGATCAGCACGGCATCGGCGCCCGCAGTGGCGGCGGCTTCCACGTCGGCCGCGCTGTGCATGCCGCTCTCCGCCACCGCCACGACGTCGCGCGGCAGCGCGCGGAGGATCTCCCAGGCCGCCGCGGCATCGATCCGGAACGTGTCCAGGTCCCGGCTGTTGACGCCGAGAATCGTCGCGCCGGCCTCCAGCGCCCCTGCGACCTCGCCGACGCCGTGGATCTCGACCAACGCGTCGAGCCCGCACGCGGCGGCCTCTCGCAGGAGCGCCGCGAGGCGCGGCGGCGGCAAGACGCGCACGATCAGCAGCACGGCGGCGGCGCCCGCGGCCCTTGCCTCGAGGATCTGCAGCTCGTCGAGGATGAAGTCCTTGCGGACCACCGGCACATCGACCCGGGCCACCACGGCCCGGAGATCGTCCATCGAGCCGCCGAAGAACGGCTCGTCGGTGAGCACGGAAACGGCCGCCGCGCCGTGGCGCACGTAGCGCTCCGCGCGCTCGGCGGGGTCGAGGTCCTCGCGGATCGCTCCGGCGGACGGCGACCTTCGCTTCACCTCCGCGATCACCGCGACGTGGTCTTTTTTCCGGAGCGCCGCCCCGAGCGACGCGGGGCTGGGAGCCCGCGCGGCCTCGCGCTCCACCGCGGCCCGCCGGGCGTGGAGCGCCGGCAGCCGGCCGCGGGTGGAGACCAGGATCTGCTCGAGGGTGACGGGCATCTTGTCCTTCGGCCGGTCTTCGGGTATAGTTGTTCGGGCTCTATTCGGTTGCATCACCGCGGAGGAGGAACCGTGCCCCTGACCAAACGGCAGAGCGAAATCCTGATCTACCTGCAGCAGCACATTCAGGAACAGGGCTACGCGCCGAGCTTCGAGGAAATCGCCGAGCGGTTCGGCTTCCAGTCGCTCGCCACCGTCCACGAGCACCTGACCAATCTCGAGCGGAAGGGCTATATCCGCCGTTCCTACAACGAGAGCCGCTCGATCGAGGTGCTGCCGCCGCGCGGCACGTCCGCCGCCAGCGAGGTGCCGCTCCTCGGCAAGGTGGCCGCCGGCACGCCCATCGAATCGCTCATGCACCAGGAAACCATCGCCGTGCCCGACCAGATGCTGCCGCGGCGCGGTCCCAACTACGCGCTCCGGGTCCAGGGCACCTCGATGATCGACGAGCACATCATGGACGGCGACGTCGTCGTGGTGCACGGAAAGCAGTCGGCCGAGAACGGCGAGATGGTCATCGCGCTGGTCAACGGCAGCGAGGCCACGGTCAAGAAATTCTACCGCGAGCCCGGCGGCTGGATCCGGCTCCAGCCCGCCAACGCCACCATGCAGCCGCTCCGGTTCCAGGAGCGGGACGTCCTCATCCAGGGCGTCGTCGTCGGCGTCATCCGCAAGTACTGACGGCGGCCGGCGCCGAGCGGCGCAAGGCGTCGAGCACCCCGGCCGCCGCGCCGCCGTCGAGCGCGTCGGCCGCCCGGGCAAAGGAGTCCCCCAGGCTCCAGCCGTTCCCCGACACGTAGAGCGCCGCACCCGCGTTGAGCAGAACCGCGCAGCGCTCCACCGCCGCGCCTTCGCCCTGAAGCAGCCGTTCGATCCGGGCCGCGTTCTCGGCCGGATCGCCTCCATCGAGCCCATCGAGATCATCGCAGTCCAGACCGTGCGCGCGCGGGGCGAGCTCCCAGCGCGACAGCGTGCCGTCCCGGATCTCCCACACCCGAGTCGCTCCCGACGGGCTCACTTCATCCATGCCGACGGCCGCGTGCACCACGAGAGCGTGCGCCGTCCCGAGTCGCGTCAGCGCCTCCGCGATGAGCGCGGCGCGATCTTCGCTCGAGACGCCCACGACCTGGCGGCGAACCCCTGCGGGATTCGCCAGCGGACCGACCAGATTCATGATGGTCGGGACGCCGAGCTCCTTCCGGACTGGGCCGACGTGCCGCATCGCGGGGTGATAGGCGGGGGCGAACAGGAAGACCAGGCGGGCCTCCGCCAGCACGGCGGCGGCGCGCTCGGCGGGAACGGCAATGTTCACTCCCAGCGCCTCGAACACGTCGGCGGAGCCCGAGCGGGAGGTGTAGCTCCGGTTCCCATGCTTCGCGACCGAGATGCCCGCGCCCGCCACCACGAACGCGGCCGCGGTCGAGACGTTGATGGTTCCCACCCGGCCACCGCCGGTCCCGCAGGTGTCCACCAGGGCTTCCGCGTCGCCCACGTCGGCGCGAACCATCGCGCGCCGGAGCGCCAGGGCCGCCCCGGCCACTTCGTCCGCGGTCTCGCCCTTGGCCCGAAGTCCCATGAGGAGGGCCGCCGTCTGGACCGGCGTCGCGTCGCCGTGCATGACCACGTCGAACGCCGCGGCGGCGGCCTCGGGATCGAGCGGCCGGCCCTGGGACAGCTGGTCAATCGCGTGGCGAAGCGGGGCGTCGTGAGTCACGCGCGGTCGCGGTCGGAGCGTCGTGGACAAGGGGACGGGGAGCGTCGAAAAGTGTACCCGAGAAAGCGGCCTTTTGTCAATCGGGACAAGCAGTTGCGTGCCTTGCTCGGGGGGTCGTGCTGCGCTAGATTCCCCCCAGATGAGCCGGACCTTCCTCGCCACGCTGCACTTCGACGGCACCGGGTTTGTCGGGTGGCAGCGCCAGGCCGCCGGCCGATCGGTCCAAGCCGAATTCGAGCGTGTGCTGGAGCGGCTCTTCAGCCGGCGGACCGTGGCGCATGCGGCGGGGCGCACCGATGCCGGCGTGCACGCGGAAGGGCTCGGCGTCAGCTTTGCCGCGCCGGCGCGGTGGGCCGCCGACGCGCTCCAGCGGGCGCTCAACGCGCTCCTTCCCCGGGACTGCTGGGTGCCGTCGGTGCATCTCATGCGGTCCGGTTTTCACGCCCGGAAGAGCGCCAGCTCCCGGCGCTACCGTTACGACATCGGCACCGATCCCGCCTCCGCCTCGCCGTTCCGACGCCCTTTCGAGTGGGCGCTCGGCAGGCCGCTCGACCTCGCCTCGCTGCGCGCCGCGGCGACGCTGCTCCAGGGCCAGCACGACTTCCAGGCTTTCGCCGCCAAAGGCGAGCCCAAGCCGCACTACCGGTGCCGCGTGGAGATCGCGCGGTGGGTCGAGCGTCCGTGGTCCCGCGGGGTAAGCTGTCACGTCGAGGCGGACCGTTTCCTCCACCATATGGTGCGGATGCTGGTCGGCACGATGGTCGACGTCGGACTGGGCCGGCGGCCGCTGTCGGACATCGACCTGCTGCTCGGCTCGGGAGACAACCAGCGCACCAGCCCTCCGGCGCCCGCGCAGGGCCTGTACTTCGTGCGCGCTTCGTACCCTCCCGAACTGTTCGAATCGGAAGGCCCGTATCGGGTCGAGGCAGCGGACTCCCGGGTCGAGTCGGATTTCTCCCGGCCGCTGGAAAGCGAACGACCGTCCAACATCGAGCGGCGCGACGAGCCGGCCTCGGACAGGCAGGGGAGCGAGCGGCAGGTGAGCCTCGCGCGCGACCGAGAGGCGCGCCATGCCTAGCCTCCGCGCCTCTCGCCCCGCGCGCCGGGCCGCGGCGCTGGGGCTCGTTCTGCTGGCGGCTTGCCGCGGCGAGCGAACGCCCGGCGCCGACCAGGCTCGGCGACCGGTCACGGTCAGCACCTCGGCCGCCCAGGTGGCCGCCCACGCCGCCGCCAACACGCAGGCGATCAGCTCGCGGCGCACCGCGATCGTGGCCGCGGTCGAGCGGGCGGCGAAGGCCGTCGTCTCCATCAACGTTACCTCCACCCGCGAAGTCCCCCGTTCCCCCTGGGACTTCTTCTTCGTGCCCGAAGGCGCGCGGGTGGTCCAGGGCTACGGCACGGGCTTCATCATCCGGCCGAACGGCGTCATCGTCACCAACCAGCACGTCGTCGCCAACGCCACCAAGGTGGTGGTGACCTTGCCCGACGGCACCGACCTCGAGGCGAAGGTGCTCGGCGAGGATCCGCTCACGGACGTCGCCGTCGTGAAGGTGAATCGCCAGGACCTTCCCACGATCACCACCGGCCACAGCACGGATCTCATGATCGGCGAGTGGGTCGTGGCGATGGGAAATCCCTACGCGTATCTGCTGGGCAACGCGGAGCCGACGGTGACGGTCGGCGTAGTGAGCGCGACCTCCCGCAACATCCTGCCGACCGACGGCCAGACCGGCCTCTACCTCGACATGATTCAGACCGACGCCGCCATCAACCCGGGCAACTCGGGCGGCCCGCTCGCCAACGCGCTCGGCGAGGTCGTAGGGGTGAACTCGTCGATCTTCAGCAGCACCGGCGGCTCGGTCGGACTCGGGTTCGCGATCCCCATCGAGCGGGCGCTCCGCGTGGCCGACGAGATCATCAAGAGCGGCTCGGTGCGCCGCGCCTGGGTCGGGCTCGACGTCCAGGGGGCCGAGGCCATGCGCGACTGGAAGAGCGCGGGCGGCGTCGTGGTCTCGGGCGTGACGCCGCAAGGGCCGGCCGCGCGGGCGGGACTCCGCGAGGGCGACGTGCTGGTGGAAGCCAACGGCCGGCCCCTCCGCAACTATCTCGACTGGGAGGCGGTCAAGCTCGACCTCCACGTGGGCGACAGCGTGGACGTGCGGGTGCGGAGCGGCGGCGGCACCGTGAAACGGCGCATCGTCACCGGCGACCTGCCCACGGTCACCGCCGCGAAGGTCACGGTGCTGCAGGATCTGCAGCTGGTGAACGTGACGCCGCAGATCCAGGCCGAGCGCAGCATCCGGAGCGACCAGGGCGCGCTGATCTACCGCATCTCCCCACAGGTGAGCCGCGCCACGGGCTTGCGCGAGGGCGACGTGATCGTCGGGGTCAACCGGACCGCGGTGCACGCGGCATCGCAGGTGGAAGATCTGTTCAACGTGCGCCCCGGCCAGGTCATCCGGGTCTACCTCGAGCGGGACGGCGAGATCACCTTCACCGATCTGGTGTTCCGATGAGCGACGACGGCTGGCGTTCCCCGCTGGGCGGCCGCTATGCCTCGCCGGCCATGCAGCGGCTCTGGGGCGAGCCGCACCGCATCGGGCTCTGGCGCCGGCTGTGGCTCGCCCTGGCCGAGGCGGAACGCGAGCTCGGGCTCGCCATGCCGGACGAGGCCCTGACCCAGATGCGCGCGCACCTCGACGACGCCGATCTGGCGGCCGCCGGCCGCTACGAGCGGCGGTTCCGGCACGACGTCATGGCGCACGTACACGCCTTCGGCGACCAGGCGCCCGCGGCTCGGCCGTTCCTGCACCTGGGCGCCACGAGCGCGTTCGTCACCGACAACGCCGACCTCATCGTGATGCGCGACGGCCTCCGCCTGCTGCTCGGACGGCTCATCGCCGTGCTCTCGGCGCTCGAAGGGTTCGCCCGGCGGACCGCCGACCTTCCCTGCCTCGCCTACACCCACTTCCAGCCGGCGCAGCTCACCACCGTCGGCAAGCGGGCCACGCTCTGGATGCAGGACTTCGCGCTCGACGTGGAGGAGATCGCTCACCGGCTCGAGACCCTGCGCTTCCGCGGCTGCCAGGGGACCACTGGCACCCAGGCCTCGTTCCTCGAGCTGTTCGGCGGCGACCACGAGAAGGTGCGCGAGCTCGAGCGGCGGGTCACCGCCAAGCTCGGCTTCCGGGAGCAGTTCGCCGTCACCGGCCAGACCTACCCCCGCAAGGCCGACAGCATGGTGCTCGACGCGGTGAGCGGCATCGCGCAGTCGGCGGGCAAGCTGGCGGGCGACCTCCGCCTGCTGCAGCACGAGGGCGAGCTGCTCGAGCCGTTCGAGTCGGAGCAGATCGGCTCCAGCGCCATGGCCTACAAGCGAAACCCGATGCGCGCCGAGCGCATCGCGGGGCTCGCGCGGTTCGTGATCTCGCTCCAGGCCAACGCGGCCCACACCGCCGCCACCCAGTGGCTCGAACGCTCGCTCGACGACAGCGCCAACCGCCGCCTCACCCTGCCCGAGGCCTTCCTCGGCGCCGACGCCATCCTGGTGCTCGCCACGAACATCGCGGCCGGGCTCGAGGTGCGCGAGGAGACGATCCGCCGCCACGTCGCCGGGCAGATGCCGTTCATGGCCACCGAGCGGTGGCTCATGCTCGGGGTCGCGGCGGGCGGCGACCGCCAGGCGCTGCACGAGGTCATCCGCCGGCACAGCCTCGCCGTGGCGGAGGCCATGAGCCGGGGCGCGCCCAACGACCTGCTCGAGCGGCTCGCCGCCGATCCATCCTTCGCCGGCGTGCCGGCCGCGGCGCTTCGGGCGGAGCTCGACCCGGCCGCCTACACCGGCCGCGCGGCGCGGCAGGTCGGCGAGTTCCTCGACGAGTACCTGCGGCCCCTGCTCGAGCTCGCGCGCCCGCTGGCCGCGGAGGCGGGCGGCGCGGAGGTGCGGGTATGACGGTGCGCGCGCTCAGCGAGAGCCGGCTGCCGCTGCCGCTGCTCCGGCGCGGCAAGGTCCGCGAGGTCTACGAGGTCGACAGCGGGCACCTGCTGCTGGTGGCCAGCGATCGCGTGAGTGCGTTCGACGTGGTCATGCGCGAGACGGTCCCCCGGAAAGGCGCGGTGCTGACCCAGCTCAGCGCCTTCTGGTTCGAGCGCCTGAATGACCTCGTGCCCTCGCACTACGTCACCGCGCGCACCTCGGAGATTCTCGACCGCGTCCCCGGCCTCGCCGCGCACCGCGACGAGATCGCGGGCCGCGCCATGCTGGTGCGGCGCACCACGCCGCTGCCGTTCGAATGCGTCGTCCGGGGCTATCTCTCCGGCTCCGCCTGGGCCGAGTACCGCGACCGCGGCACGCTCGCGGGCGAGCCGCTCCCGCCCGGGCTGCTGGAGAGCGCGCGGCTCGAGCCGCCGCTTTTTTCGCCCGCCACCAAGGCCGAGAGCGGGCATGACGAGAATGTCACGCTGGAGCGGATGGCGGAGGCCCTGGGTCGCGCGCGGACCGAGGAGCTCCGGGACGCCAGCTTCCTGGTGTACCGCGCGGGGCGCGATCACGCGGCCGGCCGGGGCATCATCATCGCCGACACCAAGTTCGAGTTCGGCCTGACCGAGGACGCCGCCCTGCTCCTGATCGACGAGGTCATGACGCCGGACAGCTCGCGCTTCTGGCCGGCGGACCGCTACACCCCGGGCCAGAGCCAGCCCAGCTTCGACAAGCAGCCGCTGCGCGACTACCTGGCGGGTCTTCGCGCCACGGGCGAATGGAACGGTGAGGCGCCGCCGCCAACGCTGCCGCACGAAGTCGTCGAGGCGACGAGCCGCCGATACCTGGACGCCTTCCGTCTGATCACCGGCCGCCCTCTGGAGCCCGCCGCGTGATCCGCACCGCGCCCGAGGGCCGGCCCTTCATCCTCGGTGCGTGGCTGGTGGCGCTGGTGCTGATCGCCGCCGCGGCGCTCACCGCGCGGGCCGGCTGGATCGTGGCGGCCGCGGTGTGGGGCATCCTCGCGGTGTGGGTGGTGGCCTTCTTCCGCGACCCCGAGCGGGCGTGGGCCCGGGGCGAGCGTCTCATCGTGGCCCCGGCCGACGGCAAGGTGGTGAGCGTGGTCGAGGTGGACGAGCCCGCCTTCTTTCACGGGCGGGCCCAGCGGGTCTCGATCTTCATGAACGTGTTCGATTGCCACGTGAACCGGTACCCGGTGGACGGCACGGTGGCGTACCGGCACTACAACGCGGGCAAGTTCGGGCACGCGGCCGCGGAGAAAGCGAGCTTGACCAACGAGCAGTCGACGGTAGGGCTCGACAGCCGCGGCGGCAAGGTGCTGATCCGGCAGATCGCCGGGCTGGTGGCGCGGCGCATCGTGACCGACCATCGCGTCGGCACGGTGGTGCACCAGGGCGAGCGGCTCGGAATGATCCGGTTCGGCTCGCGCGTGGACCTGTTCCTCCCGCTGGACGCCCGCGTGTTCGCGCGCCTCGGCGACGTCACGCGGGTGGGGGTGACCGTGGTGGCCGAATGGAGCTGATTCCCCGCCGGAGCGGGCCCGCCCGCCGCCCGTCGATGCGGCAGGTGGTCGTCGTGATGCCGAGCGCGTTCACGCTGGGCAACCTGTTCTTCGGCTTCTGGGCGATCGTGTCCGCGTTCAACGGCAACTTCCGCTGGGCCGGCTGGTTCATCGTGTTCTCGGGCATCCTCGACATGCTGGACGGGCGCGTGGCCCGGCTCAGCAACACGGGGTCGCGCTTCGGCGCGGAGCTCGACTCGCTGGTGGACGTCATCTCCTTCGGCGTGGCGCCGGCGCTGCTCATCTACGTCCTCGACTTTGCGAGCGCCGGGCGCTTCGCCTGGATCCTGTCGTTCATCTACGTGACGGCGGTGGCGCTGCGGCTCGCGCGGTTCAACGTGACGTCGGCGGGCAAGCCGTCCACCGGATGGTTCACCGGCCTGCCCTCACCCTCCGCGGGCATGACGCTCGCCGTGTACTACCCGTTCAGCCAGACGGAGTGGTACCGGGCGTCGGTGGCGTATCTGGACCTGCAGCACCAGGGTCTGGTCGTGCTGATGCTGCTGCTCGCCGTGCTCATGGTGAGCAACGTCAAGTACCCCAAGTTTCCGCCCATCGGCCTGCGCTCGGCCAAGGGGCGCTTCGGGCTCGCGGTCCATCTCGCCATCTTCCTCGGCGCGGTGCTCGCGCCCGAGTATTTTCTGTTTCCGCTCGGGCTCGGCTATGTCGTGTTCGGCATCGCCCGCGCGACCGTGCTAGGGCTGATGGAGCGGGAGCAGACCCTGCCGGTCATGGAGCGGCTGGCCGACGCAAACGACAGCGGCGAGCCGGTCCCGACCCATCCCACGAGAGAGCGGCGCTGGGGCGAGCGCCGCCAGCAGCCGGAGGAATGATGAGCTATCGCGTCCACGTGCGGGTCATGCCGCGTACGGGCCTGCTCGACCCGCAGGGCCAGGCGGTGGAGCACGCGCTCGGCGCCCTGGGCTTCGGCGAGGCGGGCGGCGTCCGCATCGGCCGGGCGATCGAGCTGGAGGTGGCGGCGCCGACGCGGGCCGACGCGGAGTCGCGGGTCCGGCAGATGTGCGACAAGCTGCTCGCCAACCCGGTGACCGAGGACTACCTGCTGCAGGTGGAAGAGCGCTGATGCTGAACGTCGCCGTGGTGCGGTTTCCCGGCAGCAACTGCGACTTCGACACGCTTCGGGCGGTGGAGCGGGCCGGCGCGAACGCCTTCTTCGTGTGGCACCGGGACGCGAGCCTCAACGGCGCCGACGCGGTGATCCTCCCCGGCGGATTCAGCTACGGCGACTACCTGCGCTCGGGCGCCATCGCCCGGTTCAGCCCGGTCATGCAGGCGGTCCAGCGCCACGTGGTGGATGGCGGCCCGGTGCTCGGCATCTGCAACGGGTTCCAGATCCTGTGCGAGGCGCATCTCCTGCCTGGCGCGCTCATGCGGAACGCGGGGCTCGCCTTCGTCTCGAAGCCGGTGGACGTGATCGTCGAGCGGGCCGACACCCCGTTCACCTCGGCCTACCCCGCCGGGAGCCGCCTCCGGCTGCCGGTGGCGCACGGCGACGGCCGCTTCGTCGCCGGCGAGGACACCCTGCGCATGCTCGAGGCCGAAGGCCGGGTGGTGCTCCGCTACGTGGCCGCGACCGAGTCGTCCCCGCTTCAACCGAATCCCAACGGCTCCGCCCGGCACATCGCCGGGATCTCGAACGCCTCCGGCACGGTGGTCGGCATCATGCCGCACCCCGAGCGCGTGGCCGACAGCCTGCTCGGGCCCCCGGACGGCCACGGGTTCTTCACTTCGCTCGCGGCCTGGCGGCCGCGCGCGTCCAAGCTCAACGTGCCCAGCCGATGACCGACAAGCCCAGCCGGAACGAGGACGAATACTTCGTCAAGCGTGACGCCGAGCTGCTCCAGAGCAGCCGGGCCGCCGCCGAGCGCGCCGCGCGCGAGGCCGAGCGGAAGAGCCACTACATGAAGTGCCCCAAGGACGGCTACGATCTCACGAGCAGCACGTTCCACGGCGTGCAGATCGAGACCTGCCCCCATTGCGGCGGCATGTGGCTCGACGCCGGTGAGATCGAGGCGGTGGCGAAGGAGCACCGGCCGGCCCTGCTCACGCAGGTGATCTCGGACGCGCTCGGCAGCCTCAAGCGGGTGCGCAACTGGGAGCAGCGGTGACCGGCACCGCCACGCCGGGCGTCACCGAGGCCGCCGCCTTCCCGGGCGAGCGGCCGGTCACGCCCGAGGTGGTGCGCGAGCACAACCTCAACGAGCTCGAGTACGGCCGCATCCTCGAGCTCCTCGGGCGCGCCCCGACCTTCACCGAGCTCGGGGTCTTCTCCGCGCTCTGGTCGGAGCACTGCTCCTACAAGCACTCCAAGCCGGTGCTCCGCACCTTCCCGACGGCCGGGCCGCAGGTGGTCCAAGGGCCGGGCGAGAACGCCGGCGTGCTCCGCCTGCCCGAGGGCTGGGCAGTCGCGTTCAAGATCGAGTCCCACAACCACCCGTCGGCCGTCGAGCCGTACCAGGGCGCGGCCACCGGCGTGGGCGGGATCCTGCGTGACGTGTTCACGATGGGTGCGCGCCCGGTCGCCGTGCTCAACAGCCTCCGGTTCGGCCCGCTGGATCAGCCGCGCAACCGCTACCTGTTCGCGGGGGTGGTACGCGGGGTCGGCGACTACGGCAACTGCGTGGGCGTGCCCACCCTCGGCGGCGAGGTGGCGTTCGCCGACGGGTACACCGGCAATCCGCTGGTCAACGCGATGTGCGTGGGACTGCTCCGCGAAGCCGATCTCATCCGTGCCGCCGCGCACGGTGTGGGCAACGTGCTGCTCTGCGTGGGGGCGCGCACCGGGCGCGACGGCATTCACGGCGCGAGCTTCGCCTCGGAGGAGCTGAGCGAGGAGAGCGAGGCCCGCCGGCCGCAGGTCCAGGTGGGCGACCCGTTCACCGAGAAGCTGCTGCTCGAGGCGAGTCTCGAGCTGATCACCTCGGGGCTCATCGTCGCCATCCAGGACATGGGGGCCGCCGGCCTCACCAGCTCCAGCGCGGAGATGGCCGCGCGCGGCGGCGTGGGCGTCGAGATCGACACGGGGCTGGTGCCGACCCGCGAGCCCGGCATGACGCCGTACGAGATCCTGCTCTCCGAGTCCCAGGAGCGGATGCTGGTGGTGGCGGAACCCGCCCGCGTGGCCGAGGTTCAGGCGGTGTGCGCCCGCTGGGAGCTCACGGCGACGCCGATCGGCCAGGTGACCGATGACGGGATCTTCCGCGTCCGGCACGACGGCCTGGTGGTCGCGGCCATCCCGGGGCAACGGCTGGTGGAGGACTGCCCGATCTACGAGCCCGAGGCACGCGAGGACGAGCGGACCCGGGCGCGCCGGGCCGCCGCGCCCCCGGCGGCGCCGGACGGCGGCATCGAAGCGGCCCTGGAGCGGCTACTCGACGCGCCGAGCCTCGCGAGCAAGCAGTGGGTCTACGAGCAGTATGACTCCACCGTCCAGGCGGCCACCGTGCTCGGCCCCGGAGGCGACGCGGGTGTGCTGCGCGTCCCCGGCACGGAGTTCGGACTGGCGGTGACCGTGGACTGCAACGAGCGGCTCGTCGCGCTCGACCCCTGCGAGGGCGGCAAGGCGGCCGTAGCGGAGGCGGCGCGAAACGTGGCGTGCACCGGCGCGCTTCCCCTGGGCATCACCGACTGCCTCAACTTCGGCAACCCGGAAAAGCCCGAGGTCTTCTTCCAGTTCCGCGAGGCCTGCCGCGGGATCGCCGAGGCGTGCCGCGCGTTCGACACGCCGGTGACGGGCGGCAACGTGAGCTTCTACAACGAGAGCCCGACCGGCGCGGTGGACCCGACCCCCACGATCGGAATGGTGGGCTTGCTCGAGCAGGCGGACGCGCGGGTGCCCAGCCATTTCTCGACCCCGGGGGACGAGCTCCTCATTCTGGGCGCCACCACCGGCGAGCTGGGAGGCTCGGCATACTGGGCCGAGGTGCTCGGATTCGTCGGGGGCCGTCCGCCCCGGGTCGATCTCGACGCTGAGCGGCGGCTGCAGCGCTTCCTCGTCGCGGCCGCGGGGCGGCGCCTCCTGCGCTCGGCGCACGACTGCTCCGAGGGCGGCCTCGCCGTCACCGTCGCCGAGGCGGCCATGGGCGGCCCCTACGCGGAGGGCGGGCTCGGCGCCACGGCCGATCTCGGCTCCGCCGACGCGGGCGCCACGGTGGAGGGGGTGCTGTTCGGCGAGGACGGCGCGCGGGCCGTGGTCTCGGTGGCCACCGAGCAGGTCTCGGCCGTGGTCGCCCTGGCGGGCGAGCACGGCGTCCCGGTTCAGCGCGCCGGACGGGTGCTCGAGCCTGGCGGCAGCCTGGAACTCCGGGCCGCGGGCCGGGTGTTCACGTGGTCCATCGGCGCGTTGCGCCAGCGCTACTTTACGGCGATTCCGCGCCGGATGCAGCATCCGGACGTGGATCGCTCCGCGGGAGAGTAGGAGAGCAAGCGATGTGTGGCATCATCGGCGTGTCCGGCATTCCCGACGCGGCCCGGCTGACCTACCTGGGCCTGTACGCCTTGCAGCACCGGGGCCAGGAAAGCGCCGGGATCGTGGCCATCGACCGCCAGGGGCAGGCGCGCTCGCACCGGGGCATGGGCCTCGTGAGCGAGAACTTCGAGGAGTCCGTGCTTGGCACGCTCCCCGGGGACGTCGCCGTGGGCCACACCCGTTACTCCACCACCGGCAGCACGGTGCTGGCCAACGCCCAGCCCTGTCACGTGGCCACGCGGTGCGGGCCGCTCGCCATCGCCCACAACGGGAACCTGATCAACGCCGCGGAGCTCAAGCGCGAGCTGGTCGAGAAGGGCGCCATCTTCACCACCTCGAGCGACACGGAGGTGCTGGTGCACCTGATCGCCCGCTCGGAGGCGGACACGGTCGAGGGTCAGATCCGCGAGGCGCTCGAACAGGTGGACGGCGCGTACAGCCTGGTCATGACCGTCGGGCGGACGCTCTACGCGGTGGTGGACAGCCGCGGCTTTCGCCCCCTCGTGATGGGCCGGCTCGGGAGCGGGATGGTAGTGGCGTCGGAGACCTGCGCGCTCGATCTGGTGGGCGCCAACATCACCTGCGAGCTCCAGCCCGGCGAGTTCGTCCGGATCGAGGACGGGCGCGCGACCGAGCTGCCGCGGCTCTCGCCGCGGCCGGTGAGCCGGTGCGTGTTCGAGCTGGTCTACTTCGCGCGGCCGGACAGTACCGTGTTCGGCGAGTCGGTGGACCGGGTGCGGCGCGACCTGGGCCGCGAGCTGGCCCGGGAGCACCCCGCGCCCGGCGCCGAGGTCGTCTTCAGCGTGCCCGACAGCTCGAACGCCATGGCCCTCGGCTACGCGGAGGCGTCCGGCATCAAGCTCGAGTACGGGCTCATCCGGAACCATTACGTCGGGCGCACCTTCATCAACCCGACGCAGAACCACCGGGTCGCGAAGGTCAAGATCAAGTTCAATCCGGTGCGGGACGTCATCCAGGGCAAGTCGGTGGTCGTGGTGGATGACAGCCTGGTGCGCGGCAACACGAGCAAGAGCCTGGTCCAGATGATCCGCGCGGCCGGGGCCCGGGAGGTCCACCTCCGGCTCGGCTCGCCGCCGATCACCGGCCCCTGCCTCTACGGCATCGACACGCCCACGCGGGAGGAGCTCATCGCGGCCACCCACTCGGTCGAGGAGATCCGCCAGTTCCTGGAGGTGGACTCGCTCGGCTACCTCTCGCTCGAGGGCATGCTGCGCGCGGCCGGCCCGAACAACGAGTACTGTCACGCCTGTTTCTCGGGCCAGTACCCGACCGCGATCCCCGGCGATCTGGTGCAGATCCGGAACGCCTCCCCGCTGGTGGCGACGCCGGCATGAGCGGCCCCTACGCCCAGCCCCTCGTCTATTTCTTCGGCCAGGGGCGAGCCGACGGCACGGCCGCGATGAAGGACGTGCTCGGCGGCAAGGGGGCCGGCCTCGCCGAGATGACCACCATCGGCATTCCCGTCCCGCCGGGCTTCACGATCGCCAGCAGTCTCTGCCTCAGCTACCTCGACAGCCGTCAGTTCCCCAAGCGCCTCCAGATGCAGGTGGAGAACGCCCTGCACCGGGTCGAGACGGCCACCGGCAAGCACTTCGGCGATGGCGACAACCCGCTGCTCGTGAGCGTGCGCTCCGGCGCCGCGGTGTCCATGCCCGGCATGATGGAGACGATCCTCAACCTCGGCCTCAACGAGGTGACGGTCGAGGGGCTG
>JAICJD010000079.1 GCA_025928645.1 Gemmatimonadales bacterium | reverse complement strand
TCACGCGCATCGCCGCTCTCGCCTCCGCGAACTGGAGTAAGGTTGTCGACCTTGTGAACCCTTTCACAAGATTCCAAGTATATCCTGGTCTGCGTTGAATGGAAGAGGCACGTCCCGGCTGCGCGTCGGCCCATAGGTTACGAGCACCATGACAGCTTCCGTCAAATCCCCCGCGCCGCAGCTCCTCGGCGGTCCCTCGGTCCCGCCGTGCCGCAGCCTGGGCGCTCAGTGCAGGAGCCTTCGGGTCACGCTCCGCGTGGGCGAGCTCGAAAACGGCCCCGGGTCGCTCGACCACGAGGCCACCTGGCTTCTCGGACACACCGAACGCATCGACTTCCTCGAGCTGTGGGAAGGCGAGGGCGATCTGTACGTCGAGGCCGTGCTCCACGTGCCGTGCCGCTACCTGCGCCAGGATGGGTCGCGCGCCGCCTGCCGCGCCCATGGGTTTGCCGGCCCGGCGCCGCGCGGGGCGCGCCGCCCACCGCAGCCGCTTCAGCTCGGTCACAATCGATTCGTCGTAGTCGACGCGGGCCAGAACGCCGTCCGCACGCTGCAGCCTCCTCCCCGCACGCTCCCGGTGCTCCCCAGCAGCGACGGGCCGGCGGAGAATCCCTGCGCCAGCGCGCCCTGCCGCACCGCGGACAACGTGCGCAAGGCCGCCTGCTGCCGCGATCTCCAGGTCGAGATCATGTGCACCCGGGCGCAGCGCCGGCTGGAGGCCCTGGTGCGGTCGCGCCGCTCGCCGTATCTCTGCAAGATCGAGCGCGGCGGCGACTATTCGCTGGAAGTCGAGATGATCTCCGCCTGCGGTTATCTCGAATCGGACGGGGTGGCTTGCAGTCTGCATGGCCGCCAGCGCGCCGACGGGCGCACCGCCAAGCCCGACCTGTGCTTCGAGTGGCCGCCGAAGAATCGGGGACTCCATCCCGGGTGCATCTTCGCCCCCCGGCGCCGGCGCGTGGCCCGCGGCTGATGCGCAAGTGTGCAAGTAGCGGGAGGTTGGCCGTCCTTGTGGTCGGTCGAGTGTACCCGAGGGTCGCGGGCGGCCGGTTCCCCGTGAAACGTCTCTGGAGGGTCGGTGACTGACGACCTCGAACAGTTGTACCAGAGCACATACACTGCAGTGGTCCGCTTCCTGTACCGGAAGGTGTGGGACGCGGAGCGGGCGGAGGATCTGGCGCAGGAGGTCTTCGTGCGCGCCCTCTCGCATCGCCCGGAGAAGCCCCGAGCCTGGGTCTTCGCCGTGGCGGCCAACCTGGCGCGGGACGAGGCGCGCGCGGCCATGCGCCGGAAGCGGCACTTGACGCTCCTCAAAGGCGATCCCATCGCCCAGCCGAGGATCACGCCGGCGGCCGACGACACCGTCGAGCACGACGAGCAGATGGCTTCCGTACAGGAGGCCCTCAGCACCCTCACCCCGCGGGATCGGGAGATCCTGTTGCTGTGGGACGCGGGGCTGAGCTACCCGGAGATCGCGGCGCAGACCGGCCTGGCCGTCGGCGCCGTGGGCACCACGCTGGCGCGGGCGCGGCGGCGGCTGGTGGACGCGCACGACCGTCAGCAACGGCACCTGGAGTCCGATGCGGCACATTCCTGAAGACGAGCTGCACGCCTACCTGGACCAGGCCCTGAGCCGGACCCAGTGCGTCGAGATCGAAAGCCATCTCGCCGACTGTCCGTCCTGCCGCGCCACCCGGGACGGCATTGCCGCCCTTCGGGACCGTACCACCGCCCTGCTCGCCCGTCTCGCCCCACCCACCTCCTCACTTCCGCCGTTCGACAGCCTCCGTGGACGCGCCGCCGAGGTGCGGTCGCAGCGGCGCCGCCGCCTGCAGATCGCCGCGTGGGCCGCGAGCCTGGTCGCGGCGCTCGGCCTCGGATGGAGCGGGAGCTCGCTGGTCCGGTCGCACGCGGACCGCGTGGGCGCGCCGGCGCTTGCCCGGTCGCTCGACACCGCGCCTCCCGTCGCGGCCTCCGTGCCGGTGGCGAACCATGCCCCGGCGCCATCGCGCGAGCAGCCGGTCCCCGTCGCCGCGGCCGAGCCGGTCCGGCGGTCCGCCGAGGCGCGCCCCGCCGTGCGGTCCGCCGAACAGCGGTCTCCCGCCAAGCAGGCGCATGACGAGCGGCACCCGGCGCCTTCGCGGGAGGTGGTCGTTCCGTCCCAGGATTCCGCCCGCGCGGCGCGCGAGGCCACGCTCAGCGTGCTGTCGCCCACGCCGACGCTCGAGCTCACGGGTCTCGACCCCTCCGCTCGGCAGGACGACCTGGCCGGGATGTGGCGCACCATGTCATGGGACGGGGCCAAGGCCGAGGCGGGCGAGCGTCTGCCGCATATCGACGGCCTGCCCGTGGTTCAGGTGCAGGTGCAAAGCGGCGAGCAGAGCTCGCGAACGGTGACCGTCGTGGCCCAGCAGCTCGCCTCGGGCCAGGTCATCCGGACCATCGAAGGCCCGGCCACCGACGTCACCCAGCTCCTTTCCCGGCGGTCGCTCGCGGCCGCCGATTCGGCGCCGCCCAGCGACTCGGCCCGCGTCGACGACGGACACGCGATGGCCATGCAGGTAGGCGACCGCATGCTGGCCATCACGGGCGATCTTCCCTCCGACAGCCTGCGGGCCATGATCCGCCGGCTGAACGCCGAGCTCAGGACGAAGTAGTAGCCGGCCCAAGCGACGAAGGGGGCATGCGCCTGGGCATGCCCCCTTCGTCGTGTTCGCCTCCGCCAGCGGACCGGCCCGCTGTCAGCTTCGCGGGTGGTCCCGCCGCTCGATCAGCTCCGGCCGCACGTAGTCCTTGGCCTCTTCCTCGTGGTCGAAGTCCCCCGACACCAGCGCGCTCGCGTGCCCCCGCTCGCGGTCGAGCGTGATCTCCGCCAGCCGGGGCGAGATCATCGGGTAGGCCCTCGCGAACAGCGCATAGCTCACGAGGAAGAGTCCCGTGAACAGCAGGGTCGGGCCCGCTTCGGGGATCCCGAACACCGGGCCCGGGAACGCCGTGACGGACGGCATCACCAGGAGGTAGCGCTCGAGCCACAGCGCCACCAGGCTGATTGCGGCGAAGAAGATGAAGGTGGCGCGCACCTTCTTCGGGGCGACCCCGAGCAGGCCGAAGAACGGCACGATGAACAGCCCGATCAGGACCAGCGAGCCGATCGGGAGCCAGCGGCCCCACAGCCGGGCGAACACGAAGCCGGTCTCTTCGGGGAGGTTGCCGTACCAGATGACCAGAAACTGGGCCCACATGAGGTAGGTCCAGAACACCGTGAACCCGAAGCAGAGCTTGCCCAGGTCGTGCCGCTGCTTGGGTGACACCAGGTCGTTCACGTCCAGGTGCGACGCCCCGTAGATGCCCATCGGCGCCAGCAGCATGTGGGCGCCGAGGAACGCGCCCATGAGGAAGTAGGCCCCGAAGAGGTTCGAGTACCAGTGGGGCTGGAGCGCCATGATGCAGTCGAAAGCGATGAGGGTGAGCACGATGGCGTACGCCACCACGAATCCCGGCGACAGCCGGTCGATCAGGTCCTGCTGCGCCAGCCGCGCCTCGAG
This sequence comes from Gemmatimonadales bacterium, assembly GCA_025928645.1. GTDB lineage: Bacteria > Gemmatimonadota > Gemmatimonadetes > Gemmatimonadales > GWC2-71-9 > CAVVWJ01. The sequence goes on along the minus strand of JAICJD010000079.1, from coordinate 13,840 downwards.
GCTTCCGTCGAACCCGCGGAGCCACCGATCGTACCGCGCGCGCCGCTCGGCCGGCACCGCGCCGCGCACGGCCAGCAGGTCGGGCACGAGGTCGGCCCGGATGAGGCGCCACCCGAGCCAGGCGAGAAAGCCGAGCGCGACGAGGTCCCGGATGAACATGAACGGGTGGGACAGCCACACGATCTTGCCGTGCTGCATGCCGGTCGTCGCCGCCTGCATCGGCCCGAAGATCGCGGGATACCCCAGCGTGAAGATGAGGATCAGCCCGATCAGGGAAATCGGCATGAACGCGCTCGAGGCCGAGGCGAACCGCAGGATCATGCCCGACCACTTGGCATTGGAGATCTTCTGGACCGCCACGAACGCCACGCTGCCGAACGAGAGGCTGGTAAAGTACAGCCAGTTCACGTGGAAGAGCTGCCACACGCGCACGCTTTGGCCGCCGGCGAACGCCACCAGCATGAAGATGAGCCCGAGCACCGCGAGCCCACCGCCCAGGCCGAGGAACAGGTCGTAGCGGCCGGCGACCGCGCGCTGGACGAGCCGCTCACGAAGGGCGGGACTCATCGGGGTCTCTCTCCGGTCGAGCCGGTCGCGCTCGGCGCCGGCGGGATGCCCGTCGCGGCGCCCGCAGGCTCGGGCCCGAGCGGGGCCTCGCCCTGCAGCTTCCGCACGTGGTTGACGATCGCCCAGCGGTCGGCGGGGAGGTACACCTTGTCGCCGTAGCGAGGCATGACGCCGCGGCCGTACCGGATGATGCTGTAGATGTACCCGTCGGAGTACCCGCGGGCACGCCCGGTCAGCAGCGACGGCGCCCCGATACGCGAGGACACCGGCCCCTTGGCGTCGCCCGCGGCGCCGTGGCACGGTTCGCAGTAGGTGAGGAAAAGCGTGTCGCCGGCGGCGTCCACTTCGCGTGGCGGCACCGGGACGTCCGGCCCCGGCGGGAACGCGGCGACGCGGCCCGCGCCCTTCGCGCTGTCGCCCGCGCTGGTGACGCTGTCGCCCGCCCCCCGCGCGTAGGGGTTGACCAGCGCGTCGGCGGTGGTGGTCTTGCCGGTGGTCCATTCCGCGGACCAGTCCGACTCGCTCCCCGTCACCGGCACGGTGCCGGCCGGCGTATACCGGGGCACGGCCGACGTCTGGTAGGGGTGGACGTATTTCGCCTTGATCATGTGGTCGAACCAGGGGACCACGTGCCACAGGTCATCGGGCGAGGGGATCCGGTTGTACCACAGGTCGCAGCCGCCGCAGAGCAGGGCGAGCACCGCGAGCCATGCTCTGCGGCGGCCCCAGCGAAACGAGGGATCTTTCCGGCCGCTTCCCGAAGCGTCACGCCGCTTCACGCCGCACCTCCACCGCTCCCGCCGACCGAAGCAGCTGCTCGACCGCGCCCTGCTGGTCGGCGCCGCCCGGCACGAAGATGCCGATCTGGTCGTCGCTGTAGCGCGGGTCGTAGGCGATCCCGCGGCGCCCCTGGATCGCGCTGAAGAGCATCAGCGCCGCGACCGTGCTGAGCGCCCCGAGCAGGATGGTCAGCTCGAACGCGATCACGACGTAGGGCGGGATCGAGGCGATCGTCTTGCCGCCGACGAGCGTCGGCCAGTCGAGCGACATCCAGATGGTCATCCCGAAGCCGGCCGCGCACCCGGTGAGCCCGCCGATCAGCGTGAACAGCCGCACCGGGCTGATCGACTGGTCGAGCACCTCCTCGATCTCGTGGCTGGGCGCCGCCGAGTAGACCACGAACTTCCGATGCCCCCGGGCGCGCAGGGCGCGGATGGCATCGACCGCCGCGTCCACGTGGATGAACGAGGCGAGCACGCCCGGCGCGGGGCCGCGACGCTTGCGTCCGGCCATCAGTGGTGCCCTCCGGCGCGCCGGCGCGGCATGGGAATCATCTCCTTGATCTCCTGGATCGCCACGATGGGGAAGCTTCTGGCGAACAGCAGGAACCACATCGAGAACCAGCCGAACGACCCCAGCAGGATCCCCCAGTCCGCCCACGTGATGTTCGGATTGGCCCACGCCCAGGGGATGTAGTCGTTGGTGAGCGAGGACGCGATGATGACGAACCGCTCGAACCACATCCCGAGATTGATGAAGATCGAGATCACGAACAGCGCCGCCAGGTTGACGCGGATCTTGCGGAACCACAGCAGCTGGGACACGAACGCGTTGCAGATGATCATGGTCCAGCCGGCCCACCACATGGACCCGAACGGACGCCGCCAGAACGTGGTCTGCTCGAACAGGCTCCCGCTGTACCACGCGATGAAGTACTCCATCGAGTACGAATAGAACAGGATGGAGCCGGTCAGCAGCGTCAGCTTGGCGAGATTGTCGAAGTGGTAGTCGGTGATCATGTGCTCGAGCTTGAGCGCCTTGCGGAGCGGGATGAGCAACGTGATCACCATGCCGAGGCCCGAGTAGATGGCGCCGGCCACGAAGTACGGGGCGAAGATGGTGCCGTGCCAGGCGGGCACGATGGAGGACGCGAAGTCCCAGCTCACCACCGAGTGCACCGAGAGCACCAGCGGTGTCGCCAGCGCCGCCAGATACAGGTAGGCGCGGGAGTAGTGCCGCCACTGGTTGTCGGTTCCCTGCCAGCCCACCGCCGCGAAGGTGTACACCGCGCGCCGCCAGCCGGTGACCTTGTCGCGCACCGCGGCGACGTCGGGCACGAGGCCGACCACCAGGAAGGTGGCCGACACCGTGAAGTAGGTGGAGATGGCGAACACGTCCCACAGGAGCGGCGACTTGAAATTGGGCCACAGCCAGCGCTGGTTCGGGTACGGCAGCAGCCAGTAGAAGATCCACTGGCGCCCGATGTGGATGATCGGGAACAGCGCGGCCGTCATGACTGCGAACACGGTCATCGCCTCGGTCGAGCGGTATACCGCCGTCCGCCATGGGCTCCGGAACAGGAACAGGATCGCGGAGATGAGCGTCCCGGCGTGGCCGATGCCGATCCAGAACACGAACGTCGTGATGTAGACGCTCCAGAAGACCGGCGGCGTGTACCCGGCGTGGCCCAGGCCATCCTTGACCAGAATCAGGAAGGTGAGCAGCCCCGCGACGAACATCGCCACCGCGCAGGCCAGCAGCATCAGGTAGCCGGTGCTCGGCTGGCTCAGCGTGGCGACCACGTCGCGGGTGACGTCGGCATGGGTCTGGTTGATCTCGAGCTCCGGCTTCCGGCCGGCGGGTCTCGGGTGGGCGACGGCAGCCATCGGTCAGGCCTCCACCGGGTGCAGCACCTTGGCCAGATAGGTGATCGCCGGGCGGGTGTTGATCTCTTCGAGCACGTGATAGCCGCGTGGATCCTGCTTGATGGCGGCCACCCGGCTCTCGGGGTCCATCATGTTGCCGAAGACGATCGCGTCCGAGGGACAGGCCTGCGCGCAGGCGGTGGTGAACTCGCCGTCCCGGATACCGCGACTCTCGACCCGCGCCTGGTTCTGGGTGGCGCGGATCCGCTGGATGCAGAAGGTGCACTTCTCCATGACGCCGCGCGCCCGCACGGTGACGTCCGGGTTGAGCTGCAGGTTGAGCGGCTCAGGCCACGCGAGATCGTTGTACTTGTACCAGTTGAAGTAGCGCACCTTGTACGGGCAGTTGTTGGCGCAGTACCGGGTGCCGACGCACCGGTTGTACACCTGGCCGTTGAGCCCGTCGGCCGTGTGGTAGGCGGCGTAGACGGGGCAGACCGGCTCGCACGGGGCGTTGGCGCAGTGCTGGCACAGCATGGGGATGAACCGGGCCGACGGCGGCTGGTCGGGCGTCTCCGCATCCTCCCAGTACCGCTCGATCCGCATCCAGGTCATCTCGCGGCCCTTGAGGATCTCCTGCTCGCCGATGGTCGGGATGTTGTTCTCCGCGTAGCAGGCGGTGACGCACGCCTGGCACCCGGTGCAACGCGCGAGATCGATCGCCATGCCCCACTTGGGCAGGTCGCGGGTGTAGTCGCCCTTGGTGGCCATGCGCTGCTGCGACTCGCTCCATCCCTTGAGCGCCTGCACTTCCAGCGGCGGGTTGAACTCGTGCTCGGGCTCGTGCGCCTCGAGGTGATACTCCTCGAGCGACAGCTTCTGCTTGGCCGCGGCCACCGGCATGGCCTCGGCGATGCCCCGGCCGAGCTGGCGCGGCACGCCTTCCACCGTGGCCAGCTTCTTCCAGGCGCCGGTCTTCTCCGCCGCCACCCGGGTGGACGCGTAGGCGACGTACTCGCCCTTCGGCGCGCCGAGCAGATCGAGCGCGTTGACGCCGCGACCCTGGGCGAACGCGCCGTAGGCCGTGTGTCCGAAGCCGAGCGGCATGGCCACCACGTCGGGCCGGAGACCGGGGTACACGTAGGCCGGGGCCTCGATCGTGCCGTGCGGCGAGGTGAGCCGGAGGATCTCGCCGTTCTCGACGTTCATTCGCCGGGCGGTCTCGGGTGCGAGCTCGACCCAGGAATGCCAGGTGATCTTGGTGACGGGATCGGCGTTCTCCAGCAGCCACGGCTTGTTGGTGCCTCGGCCATCGTGCAGCATCGGGTGCGGGTAGGCGAGGAAGACGAGCGCGGCGTTCCCGTCGAAGGCCGGCCTGGTGTATGTGACCTCGCTCGCGCCCTCCGTGAGCGACACCTGCGTCGGCTCGGGCGCTGGGTCGAACAGGCCGCCCCGCTGCAGCGCCCCGCGCCAGAACTCACCGGCGTCGGATGCGTTGCGCTCGGCGGCCAGCGCCTGCCAGCGGCTCCGGAGCCGGGCCTCCCACGACGCGTCGGTGAACTTGCCGAGCAGCCCGCCGGCCTTCTTCGCGACCAGGAGGAGGATGTCGCCCGGGGCATGGCTGTCGAACACCGGTTCCATGACCGGCTGCATGAGGCTCCGCACGCCGGTGCGGGGCGCCAGATCGTCCCAGCGCTCGAGCGCGTGATGCGCCGGCAGCACCAGGTCGCAGGCGGCAGCCGTCTCGTCCAGGAAGAGCCCGACCGCCACCTTGTACGGCACCTTGGCGAGCCGGGCCGCGAAGCCCGACGCGCGAGGCAGCGCGTACACCGGGTTGGCCTCGTGCACCAGCAGCACCCCGACCTCGCCCGCGTCCATCGCGGCCTCGAGCCGGGCCATGCCCGCGTATCCGTCGCCCGCGGGGAGATCGGCGCCGAACCGGACCGTCTGCCCCACGTTACCCGCGACGTAGTTGAGCAGGTTGACCGCGGCGCAGAGCTCGGTGGCGCCCGCGTGCTGCGCGCCGATGCCGCCGGCCACCGCCAGGCCGGGCTTGGCCGCGGCGAACTCGCGCGCGACCCGCTCGATCACGGCGGCCGGGACGCCGGTCTCCTGGGCGGCGAAGGCCGGCGTGAACTGGGCCAGGGCCGAGCCGAGACCCGCCGGCGGGTTCCCCCCGGCCACTACGTTCGCCACCGCGAGGGCCAGCGCCGCCTCCGTCCCGGGCTTCACGGAGAGCCACTCGTCGGCGTTGAGACCGGTCAGATCGCGCCGCGCGCCCACGTACACGAACTTCGCGACGTCGCCGTCGCTGAAGCCGTGCGCCTCGGCGAAGCCGCGCTGGTTCTCGGTGGGCGAGAGCCAGCTCTCCAGGAAGTCGGCGCCGAAGGAGAGGATGTACTTCGCGTTGGCGAAATCGTGCGCCGGGAGCTGGTCGAGGCCGAATACCTGGCGGTTGGCGGCGCGCACCGGCTCGTGATCGAACGGGGTCCAGCGAACCAGCTTGCCGCCGAGCGCGGCGGTCCACTCCGCCAGAAAATCGCTGAAGCTGCCCGGGCCGGCGCCGCTCAGTACCGCCACCTTGCCGCCGGCCGGGGCCAGCTTGCCTGCCAGACGCGCGATCGCGTCGTCCCAGGTGATCGGACCGAAGCTGCCGTCGGGCTTCCGCGCCAACGGGGTCTTGACGCGTCCCGGGTTGTACAGCCCCTGGAGCGCCGCCTGTCCGCGCGAGCAGAGTTTGCCCTGGTTCACCGGGTGCTCGGGGTTGCCCTCGAGCTTGACCGCCCGGCCCTCCCGGGTCCGCACGTGCACGCCGCACCCGGCCTCGCACTCGGTGCAGGTGCTCGCGTACCAGGTGGGGATGCCCGGAATCTGGTCCTCCGACTGCACCAGATACGGGACCAGCTTCTCGACCCGGCTAGTAGAGCAGCCCGACAGCGCCAGCGCGCCGCCGCTGGTGGCGCCGAGCACCGTCAGGAACTTGCGGCGATCCATCCCGGCCGGACGATCGGCGTCAGGCATCGCGGGTCCTCGTCATCATCAGTAGTGACAGACCGAGCAGTCGCGGGTCACCTTGCGCTCGAGGTGGCACGTGACGCAAAAGCCCATGTTGTTGATGTTGTTGACCTTGAAGACTTGCGGCATGCGGCTCACGTCGCCGTGGCAGGTGGTGCAGGCACTGGGGCCGAGCGCCTTGATGTGCCGCTGGTGCGGGAAATGGGCGAACCGGGCTAGCGTGTGCACCCGCACCCACTCGACCGGCTTCTTCTCATTCCATGCCTGGCGCAGCTTCTTGATCTCGGTCTTGGCGCCGCTGTCGCTGCCGGACACCACGAGGTGGCACCCCATGCAGGTCTGGATCGAGGGAATGCCGGGCTCGGTGGATACCGCGACCGAGTAGTGGCAGTACTGGCACTGGATCTTGAACTGGCCGGCGTGGATGTCGTGGCGGAAGAAGATGGGTTGGCGCGGGCCCTTGAGCGCGCCGGTGTCGACGACGGCCGGCGCCGCGCTCGAGTCCGGCGGCGTCAGCACCGGCTGGGCTGCCGTGGTCTCCCCGCCGAGGGCGAGCAGGACCGCAAGCCCTGAGAGACCGACGCCGCCGATCACGAAACCCAACGTGCGCATTATCGATTCCGCAGTGAGGAGTCAGCCAGCGTCGCGAACTCACCCCGAGCAAAGCGCACCGGCGCCGCGAAACTTTTCGCCGGCTCAGGGGGCGCCGAAGTATATTCGCCGCTTCGCGCTACACAACCCGAGCCGGGCACAAGTCCGACCGGATCATTCGGGTTCATCGCCGGAGGCGTCGGGTTGCCGCCGCGCCCGGAGCCTCGGAGCGCGCTGCACCGGCGGCCGCTCGGCCAGCCAGCCCGCCTTCCGCGCCGCCAGTCGCAGGAAGGTGTCCACCGAGCGTCGGTCGTCGAGCGATATCCAGCACCACTTGAGCGGCCCGGTGCGCTGCCCGGTCTCGAGGGCCTGCTTGATGTCGGCGGGCACGCGGCCCGCGCGCGCCAAGCGGTCCTCCTCCGCGTCGCTCATGGTGAACGTGGCGGCCAGCTCGTCGCCCACCACGTGAATCCAGCACAGCTTGCGGTTGCCGACGCCGTATTCCCAGGCCCACCGCCAGGTCACGCCCATGTAGCGCACGGTCTCGGCGACGCCGTCGAGCGCGAGCAGGCCGGTGCGCAGCGCCTTGAATCGTGCGCCGGCCGCGGCGGGCAGGTCCTTGAGCGGCGCGAGCGCGGGAGGCTCCGCGGCCTCGTCGGCGTAGCGGTTCGCGGCCCAGTAGGCGCTCGATCGTGCTCGGCTCATGCATCGTCCTCGGAATGGCGCGGGCCCCGGACGTCCGGGGAGGGCGTGTCGGCCGGGGGCGTGCCCGCGAGCGGTGCCCCGACCCGCTCGAGATAGCGCGTGACCTCGATGCCCATGGCTCGGACCAGCGAGGCCTCGCGCCCGTCGAGCCCGGCGCGAAAGATGATTTCCCGCAGCGACCGCATCACGCTGTCGGAGCGTCGCGTCTTGAAGAAGTCGACGGCCCAGAGCGCGCGGTGCCAGTCGGCGAACAGCTCCTCCAGCTGCGCCGACGTGGCGGGTCCGGCCGCCCGCCTCGGCGGCTTGAGCGGCGCGAGGCCGCCGCCCCGCACCTGCCATATCTCGTAGGCCATGATCGCGACCGCCTGCGCCAGGTTGAGCGAGGGATGGGAGGGATCGGTCGCGATGGTCACCAGGGTCCCGCAGAGGTCGAGCTCCGCGTTGGTGAGCCCGCTGTCCTCGCGGCCCGCCACGATCGCCACGGGGCCGTCGGCCAGGCGGCCCGCCAGTTCGGCGGCCGCCTCGCGCGGGCGGCGCGTCGTGCGCTTGGCCGCGCGCTCGCGGCCGGTGAGCACGTAGGTTGCGACGCAGTCCGCGATCGCCGACTCGAGCGACGGCAGGATCTGGATCCGCGCCACGAAATCGGCCGTGTTATGGGCGATGCCCTCGATCCGCCAGGGATCGAACACCTCGGGGTCCACCAGCCGCATGCGCGGGATCCCGAAGTTCCGCGCGATGCGCACGGCGCTCGCGATGTTGACGATGTCCTGAGGATTGACCAGCACGAGGATGGGGGCCGCCGCGGCCGGCGGCCCCGCCGCGTCATCCTTCGCCGAGGAAGGAGACGTCATACCGCTTCGCCTTGAGCGCCGCGGCGAACCCGGCCTTCTCGACGGCCTTCATGTAGGCTTCCTTCGGCTCCACCTGCTTCGCGTCCACCAGCTCGAGCAGCGCGTCGTTGAGCGTCACCATCCCCGCGCGCCGGTTGGTCTGCATGACCGAGGGGATCTGGAAGGTCTTGCCCTCGCGGATCAGGTTCGACACGGCCGGGATGGTGAGCAGCACCTCGCGCGCCGCGACCCGCCCGCCGCCGATCTTCTTGCACAGCGTCTGGGCGATCACGCCGCGGAGCGACTCCGACAGCATCACCCGCACCTGCGACTGCCGGTCGGGCGGGAACTGGTCGATGATGCGGTCGATCGTCGAGGCGGCGGTCGAGGTGTGGAGCGTGCCGAAGACCAGGTGGCCGGTCTCCGCCGTCTCGATCGCGATGGAGACCGTCTCGAGATCGCGCATCTCGCCGACCAGGACGATGTCGGGATCCTCGCGCAGCGCCGCCCGCAGCGCCTGCTTGAACGAGCGCGTGTGCACGCCCACCTGCCGCTGGGTCACCAGGCACTGCTTGCTCTGGTGCACGAACTCGATCGGGTCTTCGATCGTGATGATGTGGTCGCTCCGCGTGCGGTTCACCAGGTCCACCAGCGCGGCGAGCGTGGTGCTCTTGCCCGAGCCGGTCGGCCCGGTAACGACGACGAGACCCTTCGTGAGGTAGCAGAGGTTCTGCACCTCCCGGCTCAGGCCCATCTCGTCCGCCGTGCGGACCGTCGTGGGGATGACACGGAAGACGGCCATCGGCCCGTGCCGGTCGCGGCCCGCGTTGCAGCGGAACCGGGCGAGGCCCTGAATCTCGTACGCCCAGTCGGTGTCGCCGATCTCCCGGAACTCGGCGATCTCGCGCGGGGTCATGATGCTCACCAGCATCGTCTCCAGCCGCTCGGCGCCGAGCGCGGGGCGGTCCTGCCGCTGGAGCTCGCCGTGCTGGCGGAGGAGCGGGGGCTCGCCCGAGCGGAGGTGCAGGTCCGAGGCCCCGGTCTCGACCAGCAGATGGAAGAGTTCCTCCACCGCCTCGCGGGCCTCGGAGAGCTCCGCCCCGCTCCGGCCGGCGGTCGTGGCCGGGCCCGCGGCCCCCGCGGCGCGCACCTCCACCACGGGGCCCCCGCTCCCGGGCGTGACGACGACGCTCACCTGCCCGCTCGGCGAGACGTAGGGAAAGGTCACCGCCTCGCTGCCGCCGAGCCGCGGCGCGGACGCCGGGTCGGCGACCTCGCGGACCAGGGTGAGGATCTGGGCGTCGGTGAGCGGCTCTTTCGTGAGCGGACGGGCCGAGCCGTTGGCGACCAGCGCCGCCGGCTTCCCGACGGCCAGGCGGAGCGCCTCGGCGCGCTGCTCGTACAGAACTTGGATCAGGCGATCGAGCCGGGCCACGGGCAGTCTCAGTCGAGGGGACGCGCGAACCGCACGCGCGACTTGTTGATGTACCAGGTGACATCGTCGCCGCCGAGCGCGAAGAACACGCCGGCGCCGTTCAGATAGTCGAGCGAGCGGTTCCGCGACGGCGGCAGCTCGATCGTCGCGCGGCCCCGGTAGGCGCCGCCGCCCTGCACCACCACGTCGAGCTCCACCCGCCGCGCCGCGGACTCGCGCTCGGGATCGACCAGGCGCGCCTGGTCGCGGCACGACACCACCACGACCTGCGCCTTCGGAATGAAGCTGACGCCGCCGCCCTCGAGCGTGAGCGCGAAGAACAGGTCGTTCCGGTTGAGCATCTCCAGCGGGGTCTCGGGGCCCGGCGGGTAGGTCGTACGGGCGTACAGGTGGAGATCACCGGCGAGCCCGACCCCCTCCGCGAGCACGACCTCCGCGGGCACCTTGGTGGTGATTCCCCAATCGCTCATGCGCTCTGTCCGTGCGGGTGGACGGAAACTGCGGACAGCGGCCTACCGCGGCAAGTGGGAATCAGCCGCGAATCTCCACGCCGGCCTGCTGCTCGGTGCGGCGGATGGGATCCAGGTAGTCGGCCGAGGCGCCAAGCTCGGCCAGCGCCTCCGCCAGCGTCGCGTGGACCCGCTCGAGCACCGGCGCGGCGACGCCGGTGTCCGCCAGCAAGGCGGTCGCGATCCCCGCGTCCTTGGCCAGGAGCGCGAGCCGGAAGGTCCGGGGCCACGCGCCCGTCAGCACCCGCTCGGGCACGAGCACCTCGCTCACGAACGAGCGGCCGCTCGACGCGTTGAGCACGTCGAGGGCGGTGCGCGGGGCCACGCCGGCCTTGACCAGCGCCGCCAGGCCCTCGCCCACGGCGAGGATGTTCGCGGCGAGGAGCGCGTTGTTCACCGCCTTGAGCGCGTCGCCGGCGCCCACGGGACCGACGTGCTCGATCCGCCGGCCGAAGGCCTCGAGCACGGGGCGCGCCCGGGCGAACGTCGCGGCGTCGGCGCCGACCATCACCGTGAGCGTGCCGGCCTCCGCGCCGTTGGTGCCGCCGCTCACGGGCGCATCGGCGAACGCGATGCCGCGCGCTCCGAGCCGCGCGGCGATGCGGCGCGAGGTCGCGGGGTCGCCCGACGTGCAGTCGAGCAGCAGCGACCCCGCGCGCAGTCCGGCGAGCAGCCCCTCGGGACCGTCCAGCAGCCCCTCGACGTCCGCCGACGTGCTGAGGCAGGTGAGGACGACCTCGGCGCCCCGGACGGCCTCACGCGGGGTCGCGGCGGCGGAGGCGGCGTGACGCTCGGCGAACGCCGACGCGCGCGCGCCCGTGCGGTTCCACACCGTGAGCGGCCCGCGTCCCGCGAGCCGCGCGGCCATCGGCGCGCCGATCGCTCCGAGGCCGAGGAAGGCGACGTGCATGCGGTGCATAGTAACTTGAGGCATGGGCGCGCGCATTCTCCACGTCGATCTCGACGCCTTCTTCGTCGAGGTGTGCCGGCAGCGGCATCCCGAGCTGCGCGAGATCGCGCTGCTGGTGGTCGGCGGGCGGCGGGATCAGCGTGGCGTGGTGCAGTCGGCGTCCTACGGCGCGCGGCGCTTCGGCATCCACGCCGGCATGCCGATCGCGCAGGCCGTCCGTCTCTGCCCGCAGGCGACCTTCTTCCAGGGCGCGTTTCCGGACTACCGGGATGCCTCCCGGGCCGTCCGCGCCGTGCTCGAGCGCTTCAGCCCGACCGTCGTCATGGCATCGCTGGACGAGGCCTACCTCGACTTCGCGGGCACCGAGCGGCTGTTTCCAGTCTCGCTCCTGCCCGTGGCGGAGCGGCTCCGCGACGAGGTCCGCCGCGACACCGGGCTCGACTGCAGCGTCGGCATCGGGCCCAACCGCATGATCGCCAAGCTCGCGTCGGACGCCGCCAAGCCGCGGGGCCTCATGGAGGTCCGCGCCGGATGGGAAGAAGGGTTTCTGGCGGGGCTCGCGCTCAAGGCCATGCCGGGCGTCGGCCCGAAGACCGCGGAGCGCTGGGCCGAGCTGGGGCTGGTGGACGTCTGGCAGGTGCAGCGGATGGAGGAGCCGGCGCTCGAGCGGCTGATCGGTCCGGAGGCGCGGAACCTCAAGCGGCGGGCCCACGGCTACGGGGGCGCCACGCTCCGCGGCGACCGGCTGCCGCGGTCGGTCAGCCGGGAGACCACGCTGTCGCGCGACCTGCGCGACCCGGCCCGGCTCGAGGCGACCCTCTCGCTGCTCACCGCGCGGGTCGCGGGGCAACTGCGCGACGAGCACCTCGTGGCCCGCACGGTGACGCTCAAGCTGCGCCACGACGATTTCCGCACCGTGACCCGCCGGCACACGTTCGAGATCGCCACCGATCTCGACGCCGAGCTCTATGCCGCGGCCCGCGACCTCTTTCGCGCGGCCTTCGCCGATGTGCGCGGGCGGGACCGAGGCGTACGGCTCATCGGGATCGCGGCCACCAACCTGGGCGTCGCCGCCGAAGCCGACCTGTTCGAGCCGCCGTCGCGCCAGCGCCTGCGCGACCTGTCCGCCGCGGTGGACCGGCTGCGCGAGAAGTTCGGTTTCGCGGCCGTGACGCCCGGCAGCGCCCTTCGCGCCAGGCGGCGGCGGCCGGAGTAGCGCCTCAGGGCCGCAAATCCTTGTCCTCGAACCGCAGGCCCACCGTGCCGTCCGCCGACCTCACCTGCAGGCCCAGCTCGCGAAACTCGGCCGATCCTACGCCGGGCGCGTGGACCTGCACGGTGCTGTTCGCATACAGCCGGTAGTAGCCGATGAACACCCGACGCGTCCCCGGCCGCACCGCGCAGCCGCAGGCGACCGCGCCGTTGAGACCGGCGTTGACGAGGACGCGGAGCGGGTGCGTCGAGGCGTTCGTAATGAGCGGGGCGAAATATGCGGTGTCGTCCACGCGGGCCCCGGCGCGGACCCGCGCCGTGCCCGAGGGCTCGGCGAGCACCGCCGAGCCCCGGATGCCCTCACCCATCGGCTGGCTGTCCGCGGAGAGCGGCCGCACCAGCGACCACTGTACCACCGCGGCGGCACCGCGCGGCACCGCAACGCGCACCTCGGCCCCGGGCGCGAGCGTGCGCGGCGGCTCGTTTCCCACCACGAGCCGGACCGGCGCCGCGAGCTCGTTGGTGAACTCCACCCGCGGACGCAGCAGGAGCATGACGAACGCGGCCGTGGCGCCGATCACGACGACGAGCAGCGCGAGCGCGCCGAGCGGAAAGCGCGAGCCCCGCGGGCGCCCGCGGGCCACCGGCGAAGGGGGGGGCGGCGACGACGCCGGCGCGCCGGGATCGGGCAGCGTCATCAGTTGACCGGGAGGAAGGAGCCGAGCGGATTGCGCGCCGGGGGCGGCCGACGACGCGCGGGAGCGGACGGGCCCTCCACCGGCTTCACCAGCGACGCCGAGGACACGCGAAAGACGACCGCGCCGCTGAGCGAATCGACGCCCGTGAGCAGCGGACTGAACCGGCCGGTGGCCCGCCTCGGATCGCGGACCCGGACCCAGGTCGCGGGATTCGCCCGGTAGTACCCGAGCCGCATCGAGTCTCCCGGCGCGACGGAGCAACCGCAGTCCACCGTATCCTGGCCGGTCACGACCGCCACCCTCAGCGGCTGCCGGGTCTGATTCACCACCATCGGCGAAAACCGCGGCAGCCCATCGGCGGCCGCTCCGACGACTTCCGCGAGATCGCCCCGCACCTGGTCGGCGACGATGCTGCCCTCGACCTCGTCGCCGAGCGGTCGGCCGCCGCCGGTCGTCGGCCGCACCATGGCCCAGTGCGCCTCCAGGGCCTGGCCCGTCCGCACCGGCAGGCGCAGGCTGTCTCCCGCACGCACGGTGAAGCCGGTGTCGCCCAGGGTCAGCGCGATCGGCTCCGTGAGCCGGTTGTACACCCGCAGCGAGACGCCGGCCGGGCCGGCGGACGCGGCAGCCGCACGCGACGCGTGCGACGCGCTCGGCGCCGGCGCGTGGGGACGCGTCGCGGCCCACAGCACGCCGGCCGCGGCGACGAGGCCGAGCGCGGCG
>JAICJD010000050.1 GCA_025928645.1 Gemmatimonadales bacterium | reverse complement strand
CGCCGGGCCGCGGGAGCGAACAGCAGGAGGGCCAGGGCCGCGATGCCGCTGCGCAGGCCCGCGATCTGCCAGGCCCCGAAGTCGGCTGCCTTGATTGCCGCCCCGCCCGTCGAGAACAACATGGCGGCGGCAGCGAGTTGGAGCCGGGCGCGGGGGCGGGCGGGCATGGCGCGAAGATAACCGTGAAGCCCGCCCGGGTCAGGCTGGCCTCACGGCGGGACAAACTGGGTCGGAGCCGGGCTACCCGTGACGGTGGTGGCCGCCCACGACGCCGGGCGACTTGTTGGTCCACTGGAAGGACGGGGCCGACGTGCGCTGGTGGCTCGTGCCCGGGTCCGGCGAGTCTCCGTGCACCGGTTTCATGCCGCCGAGCAGGCCGCCCGGCCCCTTCTCGCGGCCTCCGCCGAGGTTCGGCAGCCTCTTTTCCGGCGCAGGGCTGGTGGTCGTGCTGCTGGCCGATGCGCTGCTGTGGGAGCCGGGGCAATGCACCGCCATCAGCGTGCACGCCAGCGCCGCGATCGTGGCCACGCGGCCGACTGCTCTGATCGTCATCATCTCCTCCGTCGCAAGTTCGCGCGGTCTCACGCGAACGGCCGCAATGCAAGCACGCCCCGTGCCGCTGCGGGGCCGGCTCGTCCGCGCGGGCATCCACCGACGCGGGGCCACGGGCTCTGCCGACGCGGGCGCCGACCGTCGTGGGCGCCAAACGTCGCGCGGTGCCTACCGAAGTGTATAGAGGTAGGCCGCGATATCCCGGGCACGAGCGTCGCTGATACCGAGGTTGGGCATGGCGGTTCCGGGCTCGATGGACTGGGGAGAGGAGATCCACTGCACCAGCGCGCGGGTGGTATTCGGCGCCTCGCCGGCGATGTACGCCCGGCGGGCGAACTGCGTGAGCGGCGGGCCAACCATCCCATGGGCCCCGCGAACGCCCGGGATCACATGGCAGGCCCCGCATCCGTAGTCGGCGATCGCCACCTTGCCGCGGTCGGGATCGCCGCCCGGCACCGGGATCCCCTTGGGAGAGCGGTCGCAGCCGCCGACCAGCGCGGCTGCCGCGAGCGACGCGGCGAAGGCGATCCCCAGCGGACGACGGGTCCCGTGTCTCTTCCCCATGGGCATTCTCCTCGCCGGCTCAGCCGCCCGGCACGAGCACGATCAGCAGGATGAGCGCGAGTGTCGCCGAGGCTTCCCGCAGCCCACGCGCCTCCTCGGCGCGGAGCCAGGCCACGAAGAACGCCGCCGCCGCGGCGAGGTGCACGGCGCCCCCGGGCATCCACATGATGAGCCCCGCGAGCTGCTGGTCCTGGAGCGGCGCGAGCCCCCAGAGGGCGGCCCCCGCCGACTGGCCGGCGTACAACGGGCGGCCCGCAAACGTGAGCAGGGCGCCGAGCAGGCCGTTGGGAAGCCCGGCCGTGAAGACGTACAGCACCGCGAGACCCGGATGCAGCCGCCGGTAGCCGTCGGGCCGCAGCACGACCCACCAGAAGAGGGTGCTCGTCGCGAGAAAGCTCGCGTGCTCCAGGGCGTGGACGGCATCGTGGTGCAGCGCCGCCCGGAAGGGGCCCGGCAGATGCCAGAACACCAGCGCGCCCACGCTCAAGGCCCAGGCCGCGGCCGGCGACCCCAAAAGGCCGAGGAGCCGCCGGACCAGTGTCCGGCGGTGCCACCAGCCGGCAGCGGCCCGGCGGGCGCCGGGCGAGAACGCCCAGAGCAACGGCAACAGCGGCGCGCCGAGGGCGAGCAGCGGAGCCGCCACCAGCATGAGCACGAGGTGCTGCGCCATGTGGGCGGCGAAGAGAGTCTCGCCCAGCCGGTCGAGCGGAGAGAACAGCGCGAGAGCCACGGTCAGCAGCCCAGCGCCGAAGCACCAGGGCGCCCAGCGCGGCGCTCCCCGGCCCGGCCCCGCGTCGTGGCGGAGCCGAAGCAGGCCCGCAGCGTACCACGCGGCGCCCAAGCCGAGCCCCGCGGCGGCGGCGGGCTCCCAGGTCCAGGCCGACCACGCGTCCCGCGGCGCGAGCGGCCCGTCGGCATGCAGCAGGAGCAGCAGCGTCGCGGGCATCGACGTCATCCGCAGGCCGGCACGAAGAAAAGGACGAGGAGATTCAGAATCATGTTGTAGAGCACCAGGCCGCTCACGATAATGCCGCTCAGCGCCATGAACCGGGCGCGTCCTTCCCCGACCTCCGCTTGCCGCGTCGCGTCTGCCCCGCGCGACGTCCGCGTGCGCTGCCACGAGCGCCACGCGACGAGGGCCGCGGCCGCGCCGAGCCCGAGCGTCAGGATGCTCACGACCAGGGCGATGACCCAGGTCCCGGCGATCGAGGGAAGCGCGAGCGGCCGCCAGTGGGGGAAGCACGAGTGGCCGATCACGGCCGAGCTCGCGAGCTCCTGTATGGTCCAGGCGACCGGCGCGCCGAACAGTCCGAACCACAGGGCCGGGAGACCGACCATATGCCGGACGGGCGCGGGGTGTTCGGCGGCGGCGGTCACGCTCGGCTCATCCGAGGTACGGGCTCAGGTAGAGGCTGGTGAACACGCAGAGCCAGACCACGTCCACGAAGTGCCAGTACCACGAGACGTTGGTGACCGCCTCGTGGCGGCCGCCGCGGAAGTGCCCGAGGAACGCGCGCAGCGTGATGACGGCGATCATGAGCAGGCCCACGAACACGTGTGCACCATGAAAGCCGGTGATGGTGAAGAACAGGGAGCCGTACGCGCTCGTCGTCGGGGTGAAATGCTTCTTGGAATACTCGACGCCCTGGATGGCGAGGAACACGATTCCCAGCACTAGAGTCGCGAGCAGGCCGGCTCGAAGCCGCCCGACCAGCCCCCGGCGGATCCCCGACTCGGCCCAATACATCGTGCCGCTGCTCAGCAGCAGCAGGACAGTGTTGGGGATGACGAGCTTGAGCGACGGCGGCCCGTCCGGCGGCCATGGGCCCGTGGCCATCGAGCCCAGGTAGAAGTAGCTGAACAGCAGGTAGGCGAAGAGCGATCCCTCGGTGGCGATGAGCAGCATCATCCCCCAGAAGCCCGGGCTCCTGGCCCGGGCCCCGTGGAAACGCTGCAGCTGCGCGGCGGCGGTGGCCATGCCTACGCCTCCTCCAGCGCGCGGGCAGTCGGCCACAGCCATCCGATCGTGAGCGCCAGCACGAGCACCGCACCGGCCACGCTGAGCCAGGTGGAGCGGACCAGCAGGCCGTAGAACGTGGCCATCAGCGCGAGCGCGTGCAGCACGGGATACAGCGTGTCTTCGGGCATGTGCAGCACGTCGGTGAGCTGCCCGTCGAGCGGCGAGGTCTCCAGCGTGGTCTTCTCCGCTTCCAGCGTGGGCCCCTCGTCGAGCACGCTGCGCCCGCTCTCCTCGAGCCGCTTCTCCCACAGCGGGTGGCGGCTCCCCACGGTGGGGATCACGGCGAAGTTGTACGGCGGCGGCGGAGAGGAGGTCGCCCACTCGAGGGTGGGGCCGTCCCACGGGTTGGGGCCGGCCGGCGCGCCGCGCAGCCGGCTTCGCACGACGTTGATCACCAGCAGCAGCACGCCCACCGCGAACAGGAAGGCGCCGACCGTGGTGATCAGGTTCACCGTGTCCCAACCGATCCCGCTCGGATAGGTGTAGATCCGGCGCGGCATCCCGAGCAGGCCGCTGATGTGCATGGGGAAGAACCCGAGGTTGAAGCCGACGAACATGGTCCAGAAGTTCCATCGGCCCAGCCGCTCGTCCATGAGTTTCCCGGTCATCTTCGGGAACCAGTAGTAGAGGCCGGCCGCCACCGGGAACAGGTTGATCCCGATCAGCACGTAGTGGATGTGCGCCACCACGAAGTACGTGTCGGTGAGCTGCTGGTCGAAGGACGCCGCGGCCGTCGCGACGCCGGAGACGCCGCCGATCACGAAGAGCACGATGAAGCCCGCCATGAACAGGAACGGCGTGCGGATGACCGGCCGGCCGTGCCAGATCGTGGCGATCCAGGCGAAGACCGCGATGGCGCTGGGAATCGTGATGGCGAAGCTCGCCGCGCTGAAGAACGAGATCGCCAGGGGCGCGAGCCCGGTCGCGAACATGTGGTGCACCCACACGCCGAAGCCGAGGATGCCCGTGGTGACCGTGGCGAGCGCGACCACCGTGTAGGCCACGAGCGGGCGCCGGCAGAAGGTCGGCAACGCGTCGGAGACGATGCCCATGGCCGGAAGCACGACGATGTAGACCCAGGGATGCCCGAAGATCCAGAACAGGTGCTGCCACAGCAGCGGATGGCCGCCGCCCGCCGCGTCGAAGAAGCGGGTGCCGAACCGCCGGTCGAGGTAGAGCATCACGCAGGCTACGGTGAGCGACGGGAGGGCGAACAGCGCCGCGAACGACGTGGTCGTCGTGCCCCACATCAGGATCGGGATCCGGTTGATGGACATCCCCGGAGCGCGCAGCTTGAACACGGTCACGATGAAGTTGATCGCTCCCGCGGTGGTCGAGATCGTGAGGAGGATGAGCGCCAGCGCGTAGAAGTCGAGATTGAGCCCGGGCGAGAACTCCGCGCGGGTCATCGGCACGTAGGCGAACCAGCCGCCGTCCGGGGCCTGGCCCACCAGCAGGCTGCTGTAGAGGAACACGCCCGAGAGGAGGAAGGTCCAGTAGCTGTAGGCGTTGAGCCGCGGGAACGCCATGTCCCGGGCGCCGATCAGGAGCGGCCAGAGATAGTTGCTGAATCCCGACAGGACGGGCGAGGCGTACCAGAAGATCATGGTCGCGCCGTGCAGCGTGAAGAGCTGGTTGTATTCCTCCGGCGTGACGAGCCGCAGGTCGCCGTGGGCGAGCTGCAGGCGCATGATGCTCGCCTCGATCCCGCCCAGGATGAGAAACACGAAGGCCGTCACCAGGTAGCGCTTGCCGATCGTCTTGTGATCGACCGTGCCGAACACGCCGAAGAGGCCGGGCCTGGTCTCCCAGTGCTCGAGCAGTCGTTCGTGCAGGGCGAGGTCTGAGGCCGGAGACGCGACGGTGGCCACGACTGGTCCTTCCTTACTTCAGGGCCTGAAGGTAGGCGATCACGGCGTGCAAGTCCGCGGGCCGGAGCGGAACCGCGGGCATGATCACGCCGGGCTTGATGCCCTGCGGGTTGGCGACCCATCCGGCCAGATTGCCCTGGGTGTTGGGCAACACGCCGGCGGCCAGGGTTGCGCGGGACGCGAAGTGCGTCAGGTCGGGGCCGACCGCGCCGCCGGCCTCGGACCCGCGAACGGTGTGGCACACGGCGCAGGCCGAGCGCTGGAACACCTGCTCCCCGGCCGCCGCGAGGTCCGCCGCGGGCGCGGCCGCGCCCTGCCGCTGCGCCTGCAGCCAGCGGGTGAATTCCGCGGGCGAATCCGCCACCACGGACATCCGCATGCCGGCATGCTGCAGGCCGCAGTACTCACCGCACTGCCCCCGGTAGGCGCCGGCCGTGTCCGCCTCGATCCAGGTCACATTGGTCTGGCCGGGGATGAGGTCCATCTTGCCGGCGAGCTGCGGGATCCAGAAGCTGTGGATCACGTCGGCCGATGACAGCTCGAGCTGGACCGGCTGGTGGACCGGGATGTGGATCTCGTTCGCGGTGGCGAAGGCCTCGGCGGGCGAGGTGCCGGGATAGCGCACCTCCCACCACCAGCGATGGCCGATCACCTGCACCACGATCGACGGCTTGGCGGCGGGACGCGCCACCCGCGCGAGCACGACCGTGCTGTAGATCGTGGTGCCGAGCAGGATGACGGAGGGGACGATGATCGCGCCGATCACGATCCAGCGCATGCCTCCCCCTTCGCGGATCAGGTCACCACCGGGCGGCCGGCGGCGGAACGTGGCGCCGAGGACCAGGATCGCGATCACCACCACCACCGCGGACGCGATCGCCAGCAGCACCCAGCCGAGGGTCGCCTCGCGGTCCGCCACGTACCCCCGGCCCTGGAGGTAGCTGGGCGCGCCCTCGCACGCGGCCAGCATCGCCACGAGCACGAGCGGGGATCGCATCGCCATCTAGGAGGCCTTCGTGCTGTCGGGCGAGCTTCGGACCTCCTTGGAGGGGGTCGGCGGCTTCTCGGGCTCGTTGTTCGTGCCGAGGGTCCTGAGGTAGCTCACCAGCATCCAGATCTGGTCGTCGGTCAGACGATTGCCCCAGGCCGGCATGCCGTACGGCCGGCCCTCGGCGATGGTCGAGAAGATCTGGGCGTCCCCGTCGCCGTAGATCCAGAGCGAGTCCCGGAGGCTCGGCCCCATGCCGCCGCCGGCGTACCCGGAGTGGCAGCCGGCGCAGTTGAAGCCCACGAACAGCTGCCGCCCGGTCGAGGCCGCGGACGCCTGCCCCGCGTACGGGTTGACGACGTGCCCGAGCACCGCCTCGGGCCAGATCCCGGGTCGCACGCCGCCGGTCGTGTCGACCTTCGTCGCCGCGGCCCGCGTGAGATCGCTTCTCGGCAGCTGCGGCTGCCCCCCGTTCGCGCCCCGATCGCACCCGAGCGCAACCAGCCAGACGGCGAGCCCGAGACCACCGAGGATCATCCGCATGCCTGCTCCTTGTTGCCGGCGGGGCAGCGCCGCGCCATTCGTGACGAGGTGGCGTCCGGCACGAGCGGGATCTCGTAGTCGCGGAGGATCCGCTCGATCGCGGCGTGCCGCCGGACCAGCGCGCGGTCGATTTTGGCGCGCAGCACCGTGTCGGTTCGGCGCACCCCCGCCGCGATCGCGAAGGTGAAGTGGAGTCCGGGCGGATCCTCCGCCGGCCGCACGGGCACCACCGACAGGGGCACCGGCTCCCGGGCGCCGAAGTAGCCGGCGAACGGCCCCCAGATCACCGCCACGTCCACGTCGCCGCGCGCCACCGCGTGCACCAGCTCCGACGGCGGATCCGGCTTGGAGTAATCGCCGTAGATGCTGTAGCCCACCACGTTCTCGACGATATGCCTGCGCGCGAGGGCGTGGGCCGGCGGCGGGTTCACGTAGTCGTCGCCGATGAAGTGGACGCCGATGCGAAGCCGCCGGAGCGCTGGATCGTCGAAGGAGCGGATCGTCAGATGCCGGTCGCGCCGAGTGAGGAAGACGTAGGTCGAGGTGTAGTAGGGACGGGTCGTGAGCACGCGGTCGTTGTCGGCGGGGACACCCATCAGCAGGTCGCAGTGCCCGGCGTTGAGCGTCTTGCGGATGAACCCGCGCCATTCGGGCGCCCAGCTGAATACCAGCCGAGCGTGGAGCTCGTCGGCGAGCACCGCCGCGACCTTGTTCTCGAACCCTTCACGCCGCTCGTTCGAGAACGGCAGGTTGTTGGGGTCGGCGCAGACCCGGAGCACCGGCGGAGGCGGAGCGGCCCCGACCAGCAGCGCCAGCGCCACGACCGGCGCGAGCCCCAGGCGCGAGGCGCCGAAACGGCGCGTCCGCGGCGGCTCAGGGAAGCGCGAAGACATAGAGCATGTCGCCGGGCTGGCTGTACTTCGGAAGGTCCTTCATGGCGTTCACGAAGCCGAGCGCGCCGGTGGGGTCTTCGGGCGAGAGATCGAAGGCCACCGCCCCGCTCCAGCCGCCGACGCCCGAATACACCGCCACGTACTGCTTGCCGTCGGGGCCGAGATACGTCATGAAGTTGCCGATGAGCCCCGAGCCGGCCTTGAACTTCCAAAGCACCTCCCCGCTGCGGGCGTTCACGACCTTGACCCACCCGTCCATCGTGCCGTAGAACGCCACGTCGCCGCCGGTGACGAGCGCGCCGGTCCACACCGGAAATCGCTCGGGAATGGCCCAGACCTTCTTGCCCGCCACCGGGTCCCAGGCGAAGAACTCGCCGCGATTGCCGCCCGGGCCGGCGTACATGATGACATCGGCGCCCACGTACGGCGTCCCCGCGATGTAGCCGGTCTGGCTCGCCTTGTAGTCCATGCACAGGTTGGTGCCGGGGCTGTAGAACAGGCGCGTGCGGAAGGAATAGGCGGCCGGCTCCTGGTCCTTGGCGCCGGTGGCGGCCGGGCAGATGTCCGTGACGTTGACGCCCTCGTGCGTCTTCTTCTCGGGCACCTCGATCGGCCGGCCAGTCTTCATGTCGATACCCTTGGCCCAGTTCAGATGCTCGAACGGCGGCGCGGAGAGCAGCTGGCCGGTCTCGCGATCGTACATGTACACGAAACCCGTCCGCCCGAACTGCACGGCCACCTTGCGGGTCCGGCCGCCGATCGGCAGATCCACGACGATGTGCTCGTTGATGTCGTCGAAGTCCCACTCGTCGTGCGGGTCCGTCGCGAAGGCCCACAGCGCCTCGCCCGTCTTCGGGTCCCGTGCGAAGGTCGTGGAGGACCAGAGGTTGTCGCCCGGCCGCATGTCCGGGTTCCACACGCCGGGATTGCTGGTGCCGTACAGGATCCGTTCGGTCTCGGGGTCATAGCTGATCCAGCCCCAGACGCCCGAGCCGCCGCGCTTCCACTGGTCGGGCGGCCAGCTCGTGACGCCAAGGTCCTTGCCCTTGAGCCAGTCGTAGTAGGGCTTGAACCGCGGGCCGATCAGGACGTCCGCATCGGGGCCGTTGTTGTAGGCCCGCCAGGCGATCTTGCCGTCGGAGAGATTGAGCGCCGTGATCCACCCGCGGATCCCCATCTCGCCGCCGCTGTTGCCCACGAAGACGCGCCCGTCAACGATGAGCGGCGCCATCGTCATCGTCTCGCCCTTGTTGATGTCGCCCAGCTTGGTCTCCCAGACGACCTTGCCGGTCTCGGCGTCGAGGGCCACCGTCACGTTGTCCAGGCGGTTGAAGACGATCTTGCCGTCGCCGTATGCGGCGCCGCGGTTCACCACGTCGCAGCAGGCCACGCCGCGCGCCGCCGGATCCGTGGGCGGGCGGTAACGCCACTTCAGGGGCCCCTCGGGGTGCCGGAGGTCGATCGCGTAGACGATGTTGGGGTGGGGCGTCACGACGTACATCGTGTTGTTCACCACCAGCGGCTGTCCCTCGTGCCCGCGGGGAATGCCGGTGGAGAAGGTCCAGGCGACCCGGAGGTTCTTCGCGTTCGCGGCGGTGATCTGGTCGAGTGGACTGTAGCGGGTGTTCGCATAGTCGCGTCCGGGCAGCGTCCATTCGCCGGGCTTGGGCGCGCCGGGCTGCGCGGGCGCCGACCCCGTGTCGGCCGACGGGGCCGAGGTGGCCTGGGCGCTCACCGCCGGGAGCGAGGCTTCGTCGCAAGCGGTCATCGCGGTGGAAACGGAGAGCACGGCAATCGGTAGAAGGCGGCGAACGAACGGGTGGGTCATGGGCCAGGTCCCGCCGAGGCGCGAGTGGTGTGATGCACCGGTGCGTCCCCTACACCGGCGTGGTTCTACATCACGACCGATTGGGCTTGAGCGCGGTGACGCAGGTCACGAGGAGGGTTGTCGCCGCGTGACTCGCCGTCTCTCATGACCCGACCGAGCCCACGGGGTCAAAACGTCGCGGCCCGCCGACGCGCGGAGATCGCACGACACACCGGCCGCCCGGGTGCCGCTTCGAGCTTCGCGCGCCGAGCTGGCTCGCGCTACACGTCGGCCGTGTAGGTCTCCTCGCGCACCGGGCGGAACCCGCGGGCCAGATAGTTTGGAAGCGCTGCAGGATGATCCAGGGTGCAGGTGTGAAGCCAGACGCGCGCCGGCTCGTGGCGCCACGCCTCCCGCGCGGCTTCGATCAACAGATATTTCCCCCACCCCCGTCCGAAATATTCCGGCAGCAGTCCGAAGTACGCGATCTCCACCGAGCCGTCCTCGTGGCTCAGGAGCTCGAAGTACCCCGCCGGGGCCGCTTCCCAGGTGAGGAGCCAGAGCGCAAGCTGCGGCCGAGCCAGATGCGTCCGGATGGCTGCGTCATCCCAGTCGAGCCGGTCGCGCCAGTGAAAGGCTCGACCGACTTCGCGGTACAGATAGCGATAGAACGACGGCGGGCAGCCGCGGAGGGACTCGAGGCGCGGCGCGGGATCCGGCGGCGGCGAGGGCTTGAGCTCCTCGGGTGACCGGAGCTCCAGGTAGGTCCGGGTCACGAGTGTGGGCATGCCGAGAGTCTAATACGAAACGGCCCCGGCGTGTGCCGGGGCCGTTCGCCATCACCTCAGAGCTCGAGCCGCGTTACCGCTGGGTGCTGCTGTCGGTCGACGTGCTGCTGGGCGAGCTCATGCTGCTGTCGCTGGACATCGACGACGTATCGCCACTCGCCGGGGCCATCGTGCTGTCGGTGGTCACGCCCGTGCTGGGGCTGGTCGTCGGGTTGGTGCTGGTGGTGTCATACCCACCCGAGCTCGGCGCGGTGGTGCTGGTGGTGTCGTAGGTCGGCGCCGGATTCTGCGGCACGGTGGTGCTGGTCGTGTCCGTCTGCGGCATCGCCGTGGTGCTGGTATCGTTCTTCGTCATCGACGTATCGACCGGCGTGGTCGTCTGCGTCGTGTCGTACCCGCTCTTCACCGAGGCAGTGTCGCCCCGGTCAGGCGCGGCGCCGGTCTCGTCCGACGACCGGTTGTGGCAGGCGGCAAAGGTGGCGGCCGCCGCCAGGATCCAAAGAGTTTTCATGTTCTCTCCTAGTGGCGACCCGAGCCCTGCCCGCTGCGGGCGTCGTCGCCGATGTTCGTCAGCCTGCGGGCTTCCGTCCGAAACGGTTGACCTACATCCCACCGACTCGAAGCTGAGGCACCAAGCTACCGTTAGAACTAGCCCCTGACTAGGTCACAGATCACAAAATTCAGGGGTTCCCCGTCAGGTCCTCAGAGCCTCGAGATTTCGGTACTCGTCCAGCGCCCCGGGATTGGCCAGCGCGTCGACGTTGCGTACCTGCCGCCCGTGCACGATGTCTCGGACGGCCAACTCGGTGATCTTCCCGCTGATGGTCCGCGGAATGTCCCCGACCTGCAAAATCTTGCGTGGTACGTGGTACGGACTCGCGTGGTCCCGGATACGGCGGCGGATCCGCTCCTCGAGGGCTTCGTCAAGGGTATGGCCCTCCCGCAGCCGCACGAACAGGACGATGCGAACGTCCTCCTGCCACTCCTGCCCGATGACCAGGCTCTCCAGCACCTCCGGGAGCTGTTCCACCTGCCGGTAGATCTCGGCCGTCCCGATCCGCACGCCGCCGGGATTGAGCGTCGCGTCGCTACGGCCGAGAATGACGAGGCCACCATGCTCCGTCAGGCGCGCCCAGTCGCCGTGACGCCAGATCCCCTCAAAGGCGTCGAAATATGCAGCGCGATAGCGCGTTCCGTTAGGGTCGTCCCAGAACGAGACGGGCATGCTGGGAAAGGGCCGGGTGCAGACGAGCTCGCCTTCCGCGCGCGTGGGTCGTCCCCGCTCGTCGAACACGTCCACCGCCATGCCCAGTCCGCGCATCTGCAGCTCGCCGCGCCACACCGGCCCCGTGGGATTTCCCAACGCGAAGCAGGAGATGATGTCCGTGCCTCCGCTGATGCTCGCCAGGTGGACGTCCGGCTTGATCTGCTGGTACACGTAGTCGAAGCTGTGCGCCGCGAGCGGGCTGCCCGTAGAGAGCACGGCTTTGAGGCCGGTGAGATCATGGGTGCGCGCCGGTGCGGCCCCGGCCTTCTCGAGCAGCGCGAGGTACTTCGCGCTCGTGCCGAACACGGTCATCCGCTCCCTTGCCGCCATGTCCCACAGGATCTCGGGCGGCGACAGCGGCGCGCCGTCGTACAGGAGCACGGTAGCGCCGGTGGCCAGCGCGCTCACCAGCCAGTTCCACATCATCCAGCCGCAGGTGGTGAAATAGAAGACGCGGTCGCCGGCCCCGACGTCCGTGTGCAGCACCAGCTCCTTCAGGTGCTGCAGCAGCGTGCCGCCGGCGCCGTGCACCATGCACTTCGGCAGTCCGGTCGTGCCGGACGAGTACATGATGTAGAGCGGATGATCGAAGGGGAGCCGCACGAACGCCGGCAGTGCGGGGCCGCGGTGCTCGGCCAGGAGCTCATCCCAGCGACGCGCGCCCCGGATCGCGTGCACGGCGGGGTGAGGCTCGAGATACGGCACCACGACGACATGCTCGAGCTCGGGAAGCCGCTCCCGCACCTCGCGGATGCGGCCCAGCGAGTCGTGCGTCTTGCCCGCGTACTGATACCCGTCGGCGCAGACGAGCAGCCGCGGGTGGATCTGTCCGAAGCGGTCCAGCGCGCCGTTGACCCCGAAATCCGGCGAGCACGACGACCAGATGGCGCCGAGGCTCGCCGCCGCGAGCATGGCGATGACGGTCTCGGGAATGTTGGGGAGGAATCCCACCACCCGGTCGCCCGTGCCGACTCCGAGCGCGGCGAAGGCGCCGGCGGCGGCAGCCACCTCGCGCCGAAGCTCTTGCCGGCTCAGCCGCCGCTGCGGCCCGCGCTCGTTCCAGAAGACCAGTGCGTCGGCGTCGCCGTCGTGGCGGAGCAGGTTCTCCGCGAAGTTCAACCGCGCCCCCTCGAACCAGCGCGGCCCGAGCACCGGATGGGGAGGCGCCATCCGCTCGAGCCCGGTGACCACTCGATCCCACGGCTCGCGGCCCGGTCGCTGCTCCGCCACGACACCGCAGAAGCGCCACACCTCGGGCCAGAACGCTTCCGGACGCGCCACTGACCACTCGTACAGCGACGGCACGTCCCACACGCCCTCCGCGGCCGTGGCGGCGGTGCGGATATGCGCTAGAAAGCGCGTCAGCTTCGCGGCCGCCACCCGCTCGGGCGACGGACACCAGATGGGAGCCGTCATGCGCCGGGCAGGACTCAGGCGGCGGGAGGGCCGAGCGGAACCCGCGGCGTGCCCGCAGCGCTCCTCCTCCCGGCCGCCGCTCCGCCGTTTGCGTCTGCGCTACGATGTCGGCGGATTGAACTGCGCATGCTGGGCGTCCAGCCAGCTCTTGTGGTAGTTCGGGTCCTCGATGCTCGTGGCCTGCACGGCCACCTTGAGCGGGCGGAAGCTGTCCATCATGACCGCCAGCTCGTCGGTGTACTTCGCGCCGATGCTCGCCTCGGCCCGGCCCGGGTGCGGGCCGTGCGGAATGCCGTCGGGGTGGTGGGTGATGCTGCCGAACTCGATGCCCTTCCGGCTCATGAACTCGCTCGAGGCGTAGTAGAGCACCTCGTCGGAGTCCACGTTGCTGTGGTTGTAGGGCGCCGGGACGGCCTCCGGATGGAAGTCATAGGGTCGGGGACAGAAGCTGCACACCACGAAGCCGTCGCCCTGGAAGGTCTGATGCACGGGCGGGGGCTGATGTACCCGGCCCACGATCGGCTCGAAGTCGTAGATGTTGAACGCCCACGGGTAGAAGTACCCGTCCCAGCCGACCACGTCGAACGGATGGTGGTCCAGGATCACCTCATTGAGGCCATCGTACTGCTTGACCAGGATGGGAAAGTCGCCGCGTTCGTCGTGGGGGCGGAGCGCGCCGGGCTGGCGGATGTCGCGCTCGCTGTAGGGCGCGCCCTCGACCAGCTGTCCGAACTCGTTGCGGTAGCGCTTGGGCCAGCGCACGTGGCCGCGGCTCTCCATGACCAGGAGCTTGTTGGGCTCGCCTTTCAGGTCCAGCCGCCAGCGGTGCATGATGCCCCGGTGGATGACCAGGTAGTCGCCCTCGTGGTACGGCAGGTCGCCGAAGACGGTCTCGAGGGTCCCCGTCCCCTTGGCCACGTAGACCAGCTCGTCCGCCTGCGCGTTGCGGTAGAAGTGGGCGTCGTTCTCGTCGGGCTCCACGTACAGCATCGCGATGTCCTGATTGAACAGGAGCGGGATTCGGTCGAGCGTGGGGCTGCCGCCGCGCTTCACCTGCGAGGTGCGGAAGTGCCGGTGGCGCAGCGTCTGGTCGGGATCGGCCTCGTACTTGGTCTCACGCAGCCGGCGGACGCTCTTCACCGTGGTCGGCGGGTGGGTGTGGTAGAGGAGCGACGAGGTGCCGGTGAAGCCCTCGTGACCCATCAACTCCTCCGCATAGAGCCCCCCGTCGGGCCGCCGGAAGGCGATATGCCGCTTGCGCGGAATCTGGCCCAGGGTGTGATAGATCGGCATGGTTCCTTCTCCGTGTGATGGCTCCAGGCGGGAAGCGGGGAGCGGGACCGGCACGCTCCCCGCTTTGCTGCTCCCCGCTCCACCTCCCGAATCACAGATTCCCGCGCGCCGCCTGCTCCCGCTCGATCGCCTCGAACAGCGCGCGGAAGTTGCCCTTTCCGAAGCTGCGCGCGCCCTTCCGCTGGATGATCTCGTAGAACACCGTCGGCCGGTCCTCCACCGGGCGGGTGAAGATCTGGAGCAGATAGCCGTCGGGATCGCGGTCCACCAGGATGCCCAGCGAGGCGAGGACGTCCACCGGCTCGTCGATGGTTCCGACCCGGCGCTGCAGCTCGGCGTAGTAGGACGTGGGCACCGAGAGGAACTCGACCCCACGATCGCGGAGCGCGGTGACCGTCCCGATGATGTCGTCCGTGGCGAGCGCCATGTGCTGCACGCCGGGGCCCTGATAGAACTCCAGATATTCGTCGATCTGCGACTTCTTCTTCCCCGCGGCCGGCTCGTTGATCGGGAACTTGATCCGATCGTTGCCGTTGGCCATGACCTTCGACATGAGCGAGCTGTACTCGGTCGAGATGTCCTTGTCGTCGAAGGTGAGCAGGTTACGGAACCCCATGACATCGGCGTAGAACTGGACCCACACGTTCATCTTGCCCAGCTCGACATTCCCGACGCAGTGGTCCACGTACTTGAGGCCGACCGGCCCCGGCTGGTAATGCGGACGCACGGGGCGGAACCCCGGCATGAACAGTCCGTGGTAGCCGCGCCGCTCGACCAGGGTGTGGATCGTATCGCCGTAGGTCCGGATGGCGGCCGTTACGATCTCGCCGTCGTCGTCTCGCGTCACGCGCGGCTCCTGCGCCGACACCGCCCCGCGCTCGACCGCCTTGGCGTACGCGTCCCGCGCGTCGTCCACCCACAGGGCCAGGTCGCGCACGCCGTCGC
Source organism: Gemmatimonadales bacterium (assembly GCA_025928645.1). GTDB lineage: Bacteria > Gemmatimonadota > Gemmatimonadetes > Gemmatimonadales > GWC2-71-9 > CAVVWJ01. Next base: position 8,036 of record JAICJD010000050.1, on the reverse strand, counting down.
CATGGCGGTAGATGTGGTCCGCTATGGCACGGGCCTCATCCGACAGGTCCGGGCGGATCGGCGTGGTCACCACGAATCGGATCTTGTCCTGCTGGAGCAGATAGCTGGCGCGATCCCGAACGCCGGTCTCCGGGCCTCGATATCCCACCAGCTGAAAGCCCATGGCGGCCCGATAGAAGTGACTGGCCTGCTTGGCGTTCCCGACCCAGAACTCGATGTAGTCCGTACCGTTGATGGGGAAGGTGTCGCCCGTAGGCTGGGCCGTCGCCAGGGTCTCAGTGTGCATGAATCCTCCGAGGAGTCCATGATGATGAATCTATCTGTCCCGGTTGGACATGGCTATCGTCCCGCGGCTTTCGCTCGATGCGGCCGGAGGCTATGTTCCGACGACAGGCTTCGTGGAGGAGCCCCGCAGCCGTCCGGCGTGCCGCGCCACGGCGCCCCTCGGGCTGGAGCGGGTCATGTCAGGAGACGACATCGTCGGAGTCGGGTTTTCCAGCGCCCTTCCCGCCATCCTCGCGCGCGCCGGCCGGCTGCACGCGGCACAGGCCGCCGACGGCGACCAGATCAGTCCCGGTGACGTCAACGTGGACTGGATCCTTCCCCTCCAGGACATCCCCGCTTCTCTCGAACGGCTCGTGGGCGGGCCGGTCGGATGACGGGCACCCGATCGGGTCCCGGCGGCACCTCGCTGCCGGAGGACCCGGTCATCCTCGCGGAGTTCGAGTCCCTGCTTGCCTACCTCAAGCAAAGCCGGGGATTCGACTTCACGGCCTACAAGCGGTCGAGCCTCATGCGGCGGGTGCTGGTCCGCATGCAGACCATGGGGGCGAAGACCTTCACGAGCTACCTGGACCAGCTGCAGGTGGACGCCGACGAGTTCACCCGGCTGTTCAATACCATCCTCATCAACGTCACCAGTTTCTTCCGCGACACGCCCGATTGGGACTACATCCGCGACGAGGTGGTGCCCCGGCTCGCGGGCCCGGACGGCGCGACCGAGCCGATCCGCGTGTGGAGCGCGGGATGCGCGTCCGGGGAGGAGGCATATTCCATCGCCATGCTCCTCGCGGAGGCGATCGGGCCGGAGGCGTTCCGCGAACGGGTGAAGATCTACGCCACCGATCTCGACGAGGAGGCGCTGAGCCAGGCGCGTCACGCCGCGTACAGCGCGCAGAGCGCGGAGGACGTCCCGCTCCCGCTGCGCGAGAGGTATTTCGACCGGCAGGACGACCGCTACATCTTCAACAAGGACCTGCGCCGCTCGGTCATCTTCGGGCGGCACGACCTGATTCAGGACGCCCCGATCTCGCGGGTGGACATGCTGATCTGCCGGAACTGCCTGATGTACCTCAACACCGAGACGCAGGCCCGAGTGTTGGCGCGCTTCCATTTCGCGCTGGCGCCGCGCGGCGTACTTTTCCTCGGCAAGGCGGAGACGCTGCTGGCGCAGAGCCGGAGCTTCGAGCCGCTGGAGGTCAAGCGCCGGCTGTTCGTCAAAGCCGACCGGCCGATGGAGGCGCGGTATCTGAGATTCACCCCGCCCGCCGGCGTGGCCCCGATCGCCCGGCTCGTGGTCGACCCCAATGAAGAGCTCCTTTCCTGAACCTGGACATCGATTCTCTTGATGGAGGAAACGGACGGGCATCCCTGAGACCGTCCGGCGAGGTGAGGCAGAAGTGAACGCGGAAGAATTCGGACGCAGGCTGGAGCAGATGCGCGATCGCATCACGCAGATCGCGCCGGACGGGCAGCTGCCGGCGCAAGCCTTCGAGGAGCTGCTCTCGGCCGTCGAGGAGCTGTGCGTCGCACAGGAGGAGCTGCGCCAGCAGAACGAGGATCTGGCCTCGGCGCACCACGCGCTCGACGAGCAGCGGCGGCGCTACCAGCAGCTGTTCCATTACGCGCCGGACGCCTACCTCCTGACCGATCTTACCGGCATCGTGCGCGAGGCCAATCTCTCGGCCGCGCGGCTCCTCCGGGTCAAGCCCCAGTTCCTCATCGGCAAGGCGCTGGTGTCCTTCGTGGCCATGGGAGATCGTCCGCGCATCCGGGCGGAGCTCGGCCGCTGGCGCTCGGAGCCCACCCCGAAGACGCTCGAGGTCAAGCTCCAGCCGAGAGGTGGCGAGCCGTTCGACGCGGCGATCGCCCTCTCCGTCGCCCGGGGGGGGCCGCAGGACACCGCCGTCGGCTTCCGCTGGCTCGTACGCGACGTGTCCGCGCAGATCCAGGAGACCGAGGAGCTGCGCCTCCGCGAGGAGGCGTCCCGGCGCGTCGCCGAGGCGAGCGAAGCGCACGCCCGCCACGTCCAGAAGCTCGAGAGCATCGGCGTGCTCGCCGGGGGCATTGCTCACGACTTCAACAACCTGCTGCACGTCGTGCTGGGCAACGCCGACCTCGCCCGTCTTCACCTCGCCGCGGACTCGCCCGCAGCCGAGCACGTCGACGAGGTCATCCGCGCCACCCAGCGCGCCGCTGAGCTCACGCAGCAACTGCTGGCCTACTCGGGGCGAGGCTCGTTCGAGAGCCGCCAGCTCGATCTCTCGGACGAGGTGCGGGAGATGGCCACCCTGCTCCGCACCGCCATCTCGAAGCAGGCCGCGCTTGTCTGGGACCTCGAGAGCGACCTCCCGGTAGTCATGGTCGATCCGACCCAGATCCGGCAGGTGGTGATGAACCTGATCACCAACGCCTCGGACGCGCTTGACGACCGGCCCGGGACGATTACGCTCCGCACCGGCCGGGTGCGGGACGGTCAGGCCGGCGGCGACACGGACGACTTCGTCTACCTCGAGATCGCGGACACCGGCTGCGGCATGGATTCGAGCACGCTGCAGCGCATCTTCGATCCCTTCTTCACCACCAAGTTCACCGGCCGGGGACTCGGGCTCGCCGCGGTCATGGGTATCGTGGAGAGCCACCGCGGCCACATTCGAATCCACACCTCGCCCGGCGAGGGAACGGCCTTCCGCATCCTCCTCCCCGCGGTGCCCACGGACCGGGAAGCCCGGCCACGCCACAGCTCGGGCACCCACTGGCGGGGCCGCGGCACGGTGCTCGTCGTCGAGGATGAGGAAGGCGTGCGCGAGGTGGTAGGCCGCATGCTCGAGCGTCTGGGCTTCCGGGTGCTCATGGCCGACGACGGCGTGGCCGCGCTCGAAATGCTCGACGCCGAGGCCGCGGACGCGACCGTGGTGCTGCTCGACCTCTCGATGCCGCGGATGGGCGGCGCGGATTGCCTGCGCCACATCCGCGAGCGCCGGCCCACTCTCCCCGTCGTCCTGATGAGCGGTTACACCGAGCAGGAGGTGGCCACGAAGCTCATCGACAACGCCGGGGACTCCACGGCCTTCCTTCAGAAGCCTTTCCTTCCTCAGGACCTCACCCGGGTCATCCGCCAGGTTGCCCGGCCGGTCGCGAGCTGACCGGCGGGCACGAGACGTGCAACTTGTGGCCGCCATTGCATCTCCTGCGGCCCAGACGCACGCGCCACCCGGGGTCGAGCTCGTCAAGTGCATCTCACAATGGAAGTTGCATTTCGGATGGCCGGCGGGATGGACTCCCGAGCAGGAGCCCAATAGGATGCGGATCACGGTCCCGCTGTCCCCCGGCGGTCATTTTGGGCGTTCCGGGACGCTCGACAACCAGCGCAGGGGTTCATGACGGCCGATCTCGCGAAGCTGTTCGAGCAGTACTACGGCTCGCTGGTGCGCATGCTCTACCGCCGGGTCGGCGATCGGGACCGAGCCGAGGATCTGGCCCAGGAGACCTTCGCGCGCGCGGTGGCCGCTCCGCCGAACAATCCGCGGCCGTGGCTGTTCGCGGTTGCCCTCAACCTGGTTCGGGAGGACGGCCGGCGCTCGAGCACGCGCGGCCGCCGGCTGGAACTGCTCCGGGCCGAGCACGACGAGCCTTCCAACGCGCCGGATGCCGAGCTGGAGCGCAAGGAAGAGAGCGCGCGCGTGCGGGCAGCGCTCGCTACGCTGAACGAGCGCGATCGCGAGGCGCTGCTGCTCCGGGCCGAAGGGTTCGACTACGAGGAGATCGCCGCCACGCTGGGACTGGCCAAGGGCGCCATCGGGACCACCCTGGCACGAGCCCGCCGCCGGCTGGTCGAGGCCTACCGGGCGCAGGAGCGAGGGAAGGCGAAGGAGCGAGGCAAGAATGTCGCATCTTGACGAAGGCACCCTGCACGCCCTGCTGGACGGCGAGCTCGACAACCACGAGGTCGCCGAGATCCAGGCCCACCTCGGGTCGTGCTCGTCCTGCGGTCTCCGGCTTCGCGAGGTGAAGGAGTTCCTCTCCGAAGCGGACCGCCTCATCGGCTCCGTCAACCTGGACGCCGCGGCGCCGCCTCCGCCGCCGCGAATCACCCCGATGCCTGCGGCGCCCGCGGCCGCGGCACCGAGCGCCGCGCCGGAGGATCCGGCGTCGGCGCCCCCCTCGCCCCGTCCCGAGCCGCCCGCGCCGCCCGCGGGCTGGGAGCCGTGGAACGAGCCGCCCCCGCCGGTTCTGCTCATCCCCGAGAATGAACCTGTGGCGGAGCGGCGCATGCGGCGCATGCGCCGGCTGGGCTGGGCCGCGATCCTGCTCGTGATCGCCGGCGCCGGATGGATGGAAGCGAGAAAGATGATGCCGGTGGGGCCCCTGCCGGCGGACTCGATGGTCGCCACGACCACCACGGTCGTGTCTCCGGAGGAAACGACCCCGCGTCCGGACAGCGGCTCGTCCAGCGGCAGGGCCAACGCGTTCGCCGCCAGGGCCGACTCCGCGCCCCCATCCACGGCCCTGGCGGCGCGGAAGCCTGCGGCACCGGCCCCCGCGCGGCCGTCGGCCTCGGGCTCGACCCGCACAACGAAGCCGGCATCCCCTGCGCCTGCCGCCGAGGACACCGAGCCCAAAGCGCTGGCCGCGCGCGATGAGGCTGGCGCGGACAGCACCGGGCCGGCGAGCGAGGATGGCCGCACCCCCGATAGCGCAAGTGACGGCGCCCAAACCGACGCGCGGAACGCCGACAAGCCGGGCACCGAGGACTTGGCCACCGTTCGTGCCCGGGCGTCCGAGGCTTTGGCCGATCTCGATCGCGAGCGGCGGCTCAAGCAGGCGGCGGCGGCGACGGCGGCGCTCGATGCTCAGCGGCGCACCGCGCAGCCGCAGGCAGCCCGCGCGGCGCCAGCGCCCGCGCCGACGCCGCCCACGCTCGAGCAGCGGGCCCGCATCTACCTCCGCATCGGGCTCGACGAGGCCTCGCGGCAGCTCGGCGGCCCGACCCACGTGATCGAAGGGCTCAGCCCGGTGTTCATGGGATTGGTGCAGGGCACCGCCGTGTCGGGCGCCGACGATCGGCGGGCGGTGGTGCGGGTGGTGTACCAGGATTCGCAGGGTCGCCTGATCCTGCTGGACCAGCAGCGGCTCCGGTCGGGGCAGCCGGTTCCTCCGGCGACGGCGTTGAGCTGGACCATCGGAAGCACCGCTATGTGGCTCAACGGCGAGGCCCCGTCGGAGGTACTTCGGACCTACCGCCCGCGGGTGCGCTGAGCGGCGCTCACGCGCCTCCGTCCAGGATCGCGCGCACCTTCCGGACCAGCTCCTCGGCCGCGAACGGCTTCCGCATGAGCGGGATGTCACGGCCGCGCACGCCGCGCTGCAGCACCTCGTCGTCCGTGTACCCCGAGATATAGAGCACCTTGAGGTCGGGACTGCGGTCGGTGAGCGTCTCCGCCAGCTCCCGGCCGCTCATCTCGGGCATCACGATGTCCGTCACCAGCAGGTCGATCGCTCCGGCGCGCTCGCCGGCCAGCATGAGCGCGTCCCGTCCGTGCCGCGCGGTGACCACCGTATAGCCGAACTCCGTGAGCACCTTCCGCAGGAGCTCCCGCACCCCGTCCTCGTCCTCCGCCACCAGAATCGTCTCGGCCCCGCTCAGCGATGCGGTGTCGGCGCCCTGCTCGGCCAGCTCCTCCGACGTCTCGAGCCGCGGCAAGTAAACCTTCACCGTGGTGCCGACGCCCGCCTCGCTCGAGACCCGCACCACACCGCCGTACTGCCGCACGATCCCGAACACGATGGCGCGGCCGAGGTCGGCTCTGGGCGCCGCGTCTTCTGCGGTCGCCGCGGCTTCCGGCCCGGCTCCCGTGTCGCCGACCTCGAGAACGACGTAGCGCCCGGGGCGCACCGGCCGTCCGCGGCTCACGCTGCTGATGCGCCGCTCGCCCGTCTCGAGCGTGAGCCGGCCGCCCGCGGGCATGGCATCGCGGGCGCTGAGGATCAGGTTGACCACCACGTGCTCGAGCTGGGCGGGGTCGATGCGCACCTGGCCCAGGCCGGAGGGGAGCCGCACGTCGAGGCTGACGTCGGCCCCGACCAGGCGCTGCGTCAGCGGCTCCATGCCGCGGATGACGTCGTTCAGATTCACCGGCCGCGGTTCCTGGGCCCGGTTGCGGCCGAACGACAGCAGCTGCCGCGTAAGCAGCGCCCCCCGATCGGCCGCCTGGCAGATGCGCTCGACGTCGTGCCGCCGCCGGTCGTCGGGCACCATGTCGAGCAGCAGCATCTCGCCGAAGCCGCGGATCGTGGTGAGCAGGTTGTTGAAGTCGTGGGCGACGCCGCCCGCGATCCGGCCGAGCGCCTCCTCGCGCTGCACCCGCCGCAGGTGCTCCTCGCTCTCGTGCAGGGCGGCCCGCACGCGGGTGCGCTCGGTCACGTCCGCGGCCTGCACCAGACGCACGCGCGCTCCGTCGAGCTCCAGCTCGTGCGACACGAGCTCCATCTCCACCACGGAGCCGTCGCGCCGGCGGTGCCGGGCCAGGGCCGCCTCGCCGCGCTGGCTGACCCGCTCGACCGCGCCGGTGAGGCCTGGACTCGCGTCGTCCGGCGCGAGCAGGTCCATGATGGTCATGGTGAGGAATTCCTCGCGGCTCCATCCGTAGGCGTGCACGGCGGCGTCGTTCACGGCGAGGAAGGCGAGCGTGTCCACGTCGAAGATCCACATCGGCTGCGGGTGGGCCTCGAACACGAGCCGGGCGCGGCGCTCGGCCTGCTGCACGTCGTCCCGCAGCCGGACGTTCTGGGCCGCGAGCCCCACGGTCTGCCCGATCTCCTCGGCGAGACCGACATCGTCGGGGACGAAGCGCCGGCCGGTCTCCGAGGTCATGGCCAGTGTCATCATGCCGGCCCCCGGCGGGGAGCCCAGCGGCACGCGGAGCATCGCCGACGGCGCGAGGGCGTGGTAGAGCTTGAGCTCCTCGTCATCCACGACCACCTCGCGGAGCCGCGCCTCGTTCACCGCGACCACCTCCGGCGCCAGGGCCGCCCCGTCGAACGGCGGCGGCCGCCGGTATTCCGCCAGCGCGCGCACGACCAGGTCGCGGGAGGCCTCGCGGTGCGCCCCCGCGACGTAGCGCTGGAGGCCATCGTCTCCGGTTACGTGGATGGTGCACCAGTCGGCCAGCGTGGGGACGATGAGCCGGCTGAAGTCCCGGAACATGGTTTCGAAGTCCCGGGGAGAGGTGAAGATGAGCGAGGCCTGCTCCAGCAGGCCGTAGCGGCGGGCGAGGGCCCCGGCGTCCGCCGCGCTCAGCGCGTCTGCCTCGGCGGAGCGAGCCCGCCGGTACAGCCGCGCGACCACCAGGCCAATCGCGAACGACGATCCGGCGGCGATGACAAGACTCGCCAGCCCCTTCGAGTCATACCGCAATGGGAGCCCGGGCCTCGAGAAGAAGTGCACCGCGTAGAGCGAGGTCACGACGGCGCTCACCAGCGCCGGCCGGAGCCCGCCCACGTACGCCGCGTAGACGACCGTGAGGAGGAGGATCGGGAACGGCGAGAACAGCGCCAGGTCGTGCCGGCGCAGCACGTCGGCCAGCACCACGACGGCGAGCGTCAGGAGGGGACCGCGGACAGCCGTGGCGATCGCCGCCCAGTCCGGCTCGGGCAGCGGGCCGAACCAGCGGCCGAGGGGCCTCGCCATCTCGGCGCTCGGGCGGGCGCTGCGATGGGGCATTATCTGGTCCATGGCAGCGTCCGGGCTGAGGCGG
>JAICJD010000129.1 GCA_025928645.1 Gemmatimonadales bacterium | reverse complement strand
GTGGACGGGTTCCGCTTCGACATCGCGCCGGTTCTGGGGCGGACGGATCCGGCCTTCGACCCGGACGCACCGTTCTTCCGGCGGGTGCACGAGGACCCGGTGCTCTCCCGCGTCAAGCTCATCGCCGAGCCGTGGGACCTCGGCGCCGACGGCTACCAGGTGGGCCGCTTTCCGGCGGGCTGGGCCGAATGGAACGACAAGTATCGGGACGCGATCCGGCGCTTCTGGCGGGGCGACACCGGCCGCGTCGGCGAGCTGGCGTCGCGCCTGGCCGGCAGCAGCGATCTCTACGGCCACGAAGGCCGGGGACCGCTTGCGAGCGTGAACTTCGTGACCTGCCACGACGGGTTCACGCTGCACGACCTCGTGAGCTACGAGCGCAAGCACAACCTCGCCAACGGCGAGGACAACCGCGACGGCACCGACCACAACCTGAGCCGCAACTGGGGCGTCGAGGGTCCCGCCACCACCACGCAGATCGCGCGGGTCCGCGAGCGGGTGAAGCGGAGCCTGCTCGCCACGCTCGCCTTTTCGCAGGGCGTGCCCATGCTGTCGCACGGTGACGAGCTGGGCCGCACGCAGGACGGCAACAACAACGCCTACTGCCACGACGGCCCGCTCACCTGGGTGCACTGGGACGTGACGCCCGCGCAGCAGTCGCTCCTCGGCTTCACCCGCTCGGTCCTGGCCCTTCGCGCCGCCGAGCCTGCGCTCCGCCGGCGCACGTTCTTCTCACCGGACCCGGCCGCCGGTCACGGGCTCACGTGGCTCCGCGCCGATGGCGCGTCGATGACGGTCGAGGACTGGCAGCACGACGCCAACCACGTGCTCGGCATGCTGCTCGACGGGCAGCGGCCGCTCCTGCTCCTGCTCAACGGCGGCGGCCGCTCCCGCGCCTTCAGGCTGCCGCCCGTTCCTGGCGGCTGGCGCGTCCTGGTCGACACCGCGCACGAAGGCGAGCGGGAGGCCGAGACGGAGGTCGCGCTCGCCCCCCACTCGCTCCTGCTGCTCGAGCCCCGTCCGGAGACCCCATGACCCTCGATCCCGTCCGCGCGGGCCGCCGCGTGCATCTCACCGACGAGGGCGCCGCGCCGCCGGCCGGCGCGCCTGGAAAGCACGACGCGCTCGAGCGGGTGGACGCGCTCACCGGGCGGATGGATGCGCTGCAGGAAGCGCTGTATGCGGAGGCGAAGCGGTCACTGCTGGTCGTGCTGCAGGGCAGGGACACGTCGGGAAAGGACGGCACCATCCGGAAGGTCTTCGGCCCGCTCGATCCGCAGGGAGTGATCGTCACCGGGTTCAAGGCGCCGACGCCGGTGGAGCTGGCGCACGACTTCCTCTGGCGGGTCCACCAGGCCGTGCCGCCGCGGGGCAGCATCGGCATCTTCAACCGCTCCCACTACGAGGACGTGCTCGTGGTGCGGGTGCACGAGCTGGTTCCGGAGAGCGTCTGGCGGCCGCGCTACGAGCAGATCAACCTGTTCGAGCGGATCCTGGTCGAGAACGGCGTGACGATCCTCAAGTTCTTCCTGCACATCTCGCGCGAGGAACAGCGCGAGCGTCTGGCGGCGCGGCTCGACGATCGGGCCAAGTACTGGAAGTTTTCCGCGGGCGACCTGGGCGAGCGGGACCGCTGGGACGCCTACACCGCGGCGTACGAGGAGATGCTGGAGCGGACCAGCACGCCGGCGGCGCCGTGGTTCGTGGTGCCCGCGGACAAGAAATACCTCCGCGACCTGCTGGTCGCGGAGGTGGTGAGCCGTACCCTCGAAGACATGAAGCCGGAGTATCCGGGGCCGCCCGACGAGCTCGAAGACTTCCGCCGGCGGCTCGCCCGCTGATCAGTTGCTGCCGTCGGGCCCCACGATGATGAAGGTGATCGTTCCGCCCACGTCCGTGAACGGCATCTTGTTCCCCAGCGCGTTCTCGAGCGCGTGCTGCATGCGCGGATCGGTCGAGCTCACCACCACACCCACCTGCATGCCCGCCGAGGTCCCCCCGCCCGCCGGGGAGAGATTCTCCCAGTCCAGCGTGTAGCTGGTCCGCTCGAAGCTGAAACCGCGCGGCAGGTACTGGGCGAGCCCGGGCGGGATCACCCCGGCGCCCACCTCGGGCGGCCACGAGCCCGTCTCGTACCAGGCGCCGTAGGCCGCGATCCGGATGGCCTCCAGGTCTCCGGCCGCTTGCGCCGCGTGGGCGCGGTGCGTGAGGTCGATGTACTTGAGGATGGCGATGCCGGCCAACAGCCCCATCACGATCAGGACCGTCAGCAGCTCGACGAACGTGAACCCCGACCGCCGCCGCCTCATTTCGATCTCCGCGTGATGATCTTGAAGCTGCTGCCGACGAACCGGGCAAGCGGCTCACTGGAGTCGTAGGTCAGGCGCACGCCGTCCATGTCGGCGTGCAGCCGGTAGCCGGTGGTGCCGGGCTCGTACTCCAGGGCGCTCTCGTGCGCGCCGGCGTCCGTCAGGGTGGCGGGCAGGCGGCCGGTGCGCTGCCGGTACAGCTCGACGTGCTGCGCGGCATTGGCGACGTTGATCCGGAGGCTCGCCTCGCGAACAATCAGGGATTCGGGCGTCGGCGGAACCGGGAAGACCCACTCCGGCCGCTCGACGTACAGATACACGCAGACGAACAGGGCGATGGTGACGCAGACCAGCAGGAGCAGCCGCGAGCCGCTCTGCCGGCGCCGCGCCGCGGCCCGGCGCGCCTCGGCCTCGTCGGCCTGGGTCCGAAGGACGGTGTCGTAGGCCTCCAGCAGCGCCTGCTTCTCGGGGGTGGTGTTCGGCGGGGGCGGCGGGCTCCCCGTGGAATGGCTCATGAGCGCTCCATCGTGATGCCGTGCTACGGCGCTGGCTCACCCTCGGCGGCGCGCCGGACCTGTTCGGGAAAGCTGCGAATGTCGATCGGCTTCGTGATGTAGCCGTCGAAGCCGGCCGCCAGCGCACGCTCCCGATCGCCGCTCATGGCGTGGGCCGTGAGCGCGATGACGCGTAGCTCGCGGTGCTCCGATCCGCGGATGTCGCTCAGCAGGGCGAACCCGTCTTTCCCGGGCAGCTGGATGTCCATGAGGACCAGCGCCGGGCGTTCTCGCTCGATCGTCTCCAGCAGCCCGTCCCCACCACTCAATCCGACCACCACCTGCCCGCGCAGCGTGAGCAGGGTGCGGAAGAGCTTCATGTTGTCCGGGCTGTCCTCGACGATCAGAATTTTCGACACGCGTTACCGTCCCGGGGGCAAGAACTACGCCAGTGATGGCCCGAACGCGGGTCGCGGCGCCGCGCCGCCGCGCTCCGGCGTCTCAGGCAAGTGGTTGTGCGGTCAGCTGTTGATCCGCTTGAGCACCGCGCGTACCCGCGCCACGAGCGAACGGGTCTGCACCGGTTTGGTCAGATAGTCGTGCGCGCCCAGGTCCAGGGCTTTTTCCTCGCTCTCGCCGGACTGTGCGGTGAGCACGATGACCGGCAGGCTGGCCGTCCGCATCCGCGCCTTGAGCTCGTCGAGCACCCCCAGACCGTCCAGCCGGGGCATCTCCAGATCCAGGATCAGCAGATCGACCCCGCCGCGCTCCACCACGTCGAGCGCGTCGAGCCCGTCGTTGCTCTCGGTGACCCGGAAGCCTTCGCGCTCGAGCACGCTCCGGATCAGGCGGCGCATCTGCAGGTCGTCATCGGCCACGAGAACGTGCGTCGTGGGAGCCGCGGCCGGGGCGGGGACGGACGGCGCCGCCGGCGCGGCCGACTGTCCCGCCGGCTCGGCGGGGCGGACGGATGGCGGCGGGAGCGGCGCCGCGCCGTCCTCGGCGCCGTGGTTGCCGAGCACGCGGCTCAGCTCCTCCATCGAGGTGATGCCGGACCACATCCGCTCGAGGCCGGTCTCCCACAGCGGCCGCATGCCGAGCTTGCGGGCGGCGGCGCCGATCGCATCGGGGAGCGCCCCGTTGTCGATCAGGCGGGCCACGGTCTCGTCAACGGGCATGATCTCGAACACCGGAAGGCGGCCGCGGTAGCCCCTGCCGTTGCACGCGCGGCATCCCACCGCCCGCCGGATCCGCACCGGGCCGCTCCAGCGCGCGGGCGGGCGCGCCTCGGCGGGCAGCGACTCGACCGGCACCTCTTCGGCGCACTCCTCGCAGACACGGCGCAGCAGCCGCTGGGCGACGATGCCCTTGAGCACCGAGGCCACCTTGAAGGCGTCGATGCCCATGTCCCGCAGCCGTGCGATGGTCGAAGGCGCGTCGTTGGTGTGCAGCGTCGAGAGCACGAAGTGGCCGGAGAACCCGGCCTGGACCGCCGTGGTGGCGGTCTCGAGGTCGCGGATCTCGCCGACCAGGACGATGTCCGGATCCTGCCGCAGCACCGAGCGGAGCGCCTTCGCGAAGGTGAGCCCCTGCGCCTCGCTCACCTGGATCTGCGAGATGCCCGCGACCTGGTACTCGACCGGGTCTTCGACGGTCACGATGTTGACCCGGCCGGTCTTGAGCTGATTGAGCGCCGCGTAGAGCGTCGTGGTCTTGCCGCTGCCGGTGGGACCGGTCACGAGCAGCATTCCCTCGCGGTGGCCGAGCAGCCGCTCGAGCAGCTCGCGCTCGCGCGCGGCCAGGCCGAGGTCGGCGATCGTGCCGCGCAGGTTGCTCTTGTCCAGAATCCGGACGACCACCTTCTCGCCGCGCCGCGCGACCGGGATGGTGGAGACCCGCAGATCCACCGACTGCCCGTCCACCCGCGCCGCCGCGTGGCCGTCGTGCGGCCGGAGCGGATCGGTCACGTCGAGCCTGGCCCAGATCTTCACCCGCCGCACCAGGGCCGCTCCCGCGGCCTCGGGCAGCCGCATCACTTCGCGCAGCACGCCGTCCACGCGGTAGCGCACCACCACGCCGCCCTCGGTGGGCTCCGCGTGAATGTCGCTCGCGCCTTCGCGCACGGCGTCGTGGATCATCGCGTCGACCAGCCGCGCGACCGGCGCCTCGAGCTCCCGCTCACCGGCCAGCGGGAGCATCTCGACCTCGACGGCCTCGACCCGGCCGGGCTCGAGCCCGTTGAGCAGGCGCTCGATCGTGGCGGCCGGACGGTAGAGCTGGTCCAGCCGCTGGGCGAGCGCGGAGGGCGCGGCGATGTGAAAGGCGACGTCCCGCCCGGTCACGAAGCGGAGCGTCTGCTCCACGTCGAGATCGCTCGGGTCGGACGTGGCGATCTGGATGGTGCGTTCGTTCGCGACGAGGGGCACGACCCGGTGCTTCCGCGCCAGGGCTTCCGGGACCAGCGAGGCGGTGCGGGGATCGGCCGCCGCGACGTTCGCCAGGGGAAGGCGGAAGCGGCGCGCGACCGCTTCGGCGACGCGCTCGTCGGTGGCCCACGCGCCGGCCACGACCGCCGCCCAGAGCCCCCCGGTCGCCTCGGCATCGAGGGTCTCGAGCTGGGCGGCGGTGACGACTCCGCCGGCCACCAGCACGGGGCCCAGCCACGCGTCCGAACGGCCGTTCCGCTCGGGGCCGTCGGCCATCGCGGTGGGCCGCGGACTCATGGCGCGAAGCCCGCGCGCGTTCCGTTGAGAATCAGTCGTCATGTCGATACAATGCGGGCCGACCTCATGGCTCACACGGCGGCAGGCGCCGCCTCACTCGGGCGACCGCATGCACGCCGTGACTCCCTCGAGCGGAAACCGATTCGCGCGTCCATCGTCGCTGGCCGTGATCGGCCTGGGCGCCATCGGCGGTTCGCTGGCGTGGCAGGCCCGCCTGGCGGGGGTACCCAGGGTCGTCGGGTACTCGCCGTCGCGGGCCGACCGGGTGGAGGCGCTCAGATCCTGCGCGGTCACCGAGCTGGCCGACTCCGCCGCCAAGGCGGTGCGGGGGGCCGACGTCGTGATGCTGGCGGTCCCCACCAGGGCCACGCTCGATCTTATCGGCCGATTGCGCGCCTCGCTTGAGCCCGACACGGTCCTCACGGACGTCTGCAGCGTCAAGGCGCCGGTCGTGGCTCGGGCAGTGGCGGAAGGCCTCGGCGACCGCTTTGCGGGCGGCCACCCGCTGGCGGGTACCCACGCGACCGGGTTCGCCGCGGCCCGCCCCGACCGCCTGCGGGGGTGCGTGGTCTACGTGTGCGAGACCGGCGCGCCCGGCGGCGACCGCGCGGCGCGCGCGGTGATGCGGTTCTGGCAGGACGTGCTCGAGGCCCAACCGGTGCTCATCGACCCGGCGGCACACGACCGGCAGCTCGCCTGGACCAGTCACTTGCCGCAGGCCGTGGCTTCCGCGCTCGCCAAGACGCTGGCCGATCGTGGTCTGGCCGGCGTGTCCTTCGGCTCCGGCGCCCGCGACACCACGCGTCTCGCCGCCAGCAACCCCGACCTGTGGGTCGACGTCCTCCGCTACAACCGGACGGCGGTCGCCGATGCGCTCGCCGCCACCGAGAGCGGACTCGCGGAGCTCCGCCGCCTGCTCGATTCGGATGACGAGGCGGGCCTCCGCGACTATCTCACCACGGCGCGGCAGTTCCGCGAGGCGCTCGACCGATGATCGTGGGCGGCGTGGCTCGGGTGCCCGGCGACAAGAGCATCACGCACCGGGCCCTGCTGTTCGCGTCGCTCGCGCCGGGCACGAGCCACCTCGGCGGCGCGCTCACGTCGCTCGACGCCCGGAGCTCGGCGCGGGTGCTGCGGCAGCTCGGGGCCACGATCACACCGCTCAGAGCGGGCCGCGTCGTGGCGGTGCGGGGCCGGGCCCGGTTCCGGCGCCCGGCCGACGTGCTCGACTGCGGCAACTCCGGAACGACCACCCGCCTTCTCCTCGGCCTGCTCGCCGCGCACCCGTTCAGCGCAATCCTCACCGGCGACGCGTCGCTTCGGCGCCGCCCGATGCGCCGCGTAACGGCGCCGCTCGCGCGGATGGGCGCGCGCTTCATCGAACGCGAAGGCGACGGACTGCCGCTCACGGTGCGCGGCGGCCCGCTCCAGCCGCTCCGGTACGAGCTGCCGGTGTCGAGCGCGCAGATCAAGAGCGCGCTGCTGCTCGCCGGGCTTGCCGGCGAGGTCGAGGTGGCGCTCAAGGAACCTCACGGCCGCTCGCGGGATCACTCGGAGCGCATGCTTCGAGCGTTCGGCTACGGGGTCGAGGAGGACGGCGGCTGGATCACCTTCGCCCCGACCGGCCGTCTCGAGGCGTTCGACCGTCAGATCCCCGGCGACCCCTCCTCCGCCGCCTTCCTGGCCGGTGCCGCGGTGCTGGCGCGGGGCGGGGAACTTCGGATCGCGGGCGTCGGCGTGAACCCCACGCGCACGGGATTTCTGGGCGTGCTGGCGCGGATGGGCGCGACGGTCGCGGTCGAGGACGTGAGCGACCAGTTCGGTGAGCCGGTGGGAGACCTGGTCGCGCGGCCGGCCGCGCTTCGAGGCACCGAGGTCCTGCCCGGCGAAATCCCCGCGGTCATCGACGAGATCCCGCTCCTGGCGGCGCTGGCCTCGCGCGCCGAGGGGAGGACGGTGTTCCGGGGGGTGAGCGAGCTGCGGGTGAAGGAGAGCGATCGGCTCGGGCTCATCGCCGAGAACCTGCGCGCGGTGGGCGCCCGAGCCGAGGTGTCCGGCGACGACCTGTACGTCGAAGGCGATGATGCGCCTCCTCGGGGGCGCGTCCGGTCGGCCGGCGACCACCGGATCGCGATGGCGTTCGCGGTGCTCGCCACCGCTCCGGGCGCGCGGATTCGCATCGACGACCTGGCCTGCGCCGCGGTGAGCTTCCCCCGGTTTCCGGAGACCCTGCGCGGCCTGGCGCGGGAGGCCGCGTCATGAGAGGGCGCGTCGTGGCGATCGACGGACCCTCGGCGTCCGGGAAATCGAGCACCGCGCGCGCGGTCGCGGAGGAGCTGGGGTTCGCCCACCTGGACTCCGGTGCGCTGTATCGGGGGGTGACGCTCGTGGCGCTGCGCGAGGCGGCCCGGCGCGGCCGGGCGCACGAGGATCCGCTGGACGTGCTCGAGCCCGAGGCCATCCTTCGCGCCGCCGAGGACCGGGGCCTCATGCTTCAGCCCGACGGGGCGGGGTTCGCCGCGTACCTGGAGGGCGAGCCGGTGGACACGGAGATCCGGGCGGGGCGGGTGACCGGAAGCGTGTCGGCCGTCTCCGCGGTGCCGGTGGTGCGGGAGTGGATCAACAGCCGGCTCCGGGCCATGGTTCGCGCCGGGAGGGACGTCGTGGTGGACGGCCGGGACATCGGGACGGTGGTCTTTCCCGATGCCGACCTCAAGGTCTTTCTCACCGCATCCCCGGTCGTCCGGGCGGGCCGCCGGATCACCCAGCGCGGCGTCGATCCCGACCCGCAGCGGCTGGAGGCCGAAGCGGCCGCGCTGGCGGCGCGGGACCACGCCGATTCCACTCGCCCGACGGCCCCGCTCCGGCCGGCGGACGATGCCGTATTGCTGGATACGACCTCGCTGGCGTTCCGCGAGCAGGTCGCGCGGATCGTCGAGCTGGCCCGGCCGCTTCTGGCCCGGCGCTGAGGGGCCGCCGCGCTGGACCTGTCGCCAAACTCATGTCCCGCCTTGCGTTGACCTGACCTCCCGGTTATGCTAGAGGGCTACTCCGCCGGCACTTCGGCTGGCGGACAGGTCACTTTCTCCCGCGGCTCTCAGGCGCGGTAGCACCCAAGGGATTCCGGCAGCGCATGCTCGATCAACTTCAACCCTCGACCCAGCAGTTCGCCTCTCCCACCGGCCTTCGGGTCCGCCAGGACCTCTACGACGAAGACTACTCCGACGAAGACTACGAGCAGATGCTCTCGATGTACGAGGGCACCATGGCGCAGATCGTCGAGGGCGAGATCGTCAAGTCCAAGGTCCTCCGGGTCACCGAGAACGCGGTCATCCTCGACGTCGGCTTCAAGTCCGAGGGCTCCGTTCCGCTCGACGAGTTCAAGGACCCCCAGTCGCTCAAGGAAGGCGACGAAGTGGAGGTGTTCCTCGAGCACCTCGAGGACCAGGAGGGCGCGGTCGTCCTCTCGAAGAAGAAGGCCGACTTCATGCGGGTCTGGGAGAAGATCCGCGTGGCCCACGAGAGCGATCAGCCGGTCGAAGGCACGCTGGTCAAGAAGATCAAGGGCGGCGTGGTGGTGAACCTGATGGGCGTCGACGCCTTCCTCCCGGGCAGCCAGATCGCGCTCCGCCGGGTGCCGAACATCGACGAGCTCCTCGGGCAAACCTACGAGTTCAAGATCATCAAGCTCAACAAGCGCCGGCGGAACATCGTCGTGAGCCGCCGCGTCATCCTCGAGAACGAGCGGGCGCACAAGCGCGAGCACCTGATGAAGGAGCTCGCCGTGGGCCAGGTCCGGAAGGGCGTGGTCAAGAACATCACCGACTTCGGCGCCTTCATCGATCTGGGCGGCGTGGACGGCCTGCTCCATATCACCGACATGTCGTACGGCCGGGTGTCCCACCCGACCGAGATGGTGGCCATCGGCAAGGAAGTCGAGGTCAAGATCCTCGACATCGACTGGCAGCGCGAGCGCATCAGCCTCGGCATGAAGCAGCTCCAGTCGTATCCCTGGCAGAACGTCGCGGCCAAGTACCCGGTGGGCACGCGGGTGCAGGGCAAGGTCGTCTCGATCACCAACTACGGCGCGTTCGTCGAGATCGAGCCGGGCATCGAGGGCCTGGTCCACATCAGCGAGATGAGCTGGACCCGGAACGTGCGCCACCCGTCCAAGATCGTGAGCATCGGCGAGACCATCGAGGCCGTCGTGCTCAAGGTGGACGAGGCGGAGGAGAAGATCTCGCTCGGCATGAAGCAGACCGAGCAGGATCCCTGGATGGTGCTGCCGCTCAAGTATCCGGTGGGCACCCGCATCCAGGGCAAGGTCCGGAACCTCACCAGCTTCGGCGCCTTCGTGGAGATCGAGCCGGGGATCGACGGCCTGATCCACATCTCCGACATGTCGTGGACCAAGCGGGTGCAGCATCCGTCCGAGGTCGTGAAGAAGGGCGACACGGTGGACGTAGTCATCCTCAACATCGACGCCGAGAACAAGCGGATCAGCCTGGGCCTCAAGCAGGCCGAAGAAGATCCCTGGCTCCGCATCGGCGAGACCTATCCGATCGGCCTGGAGCTGCGCGGCCGCGCGGTGCGTCTGATGGACAAGGGCGTGGTCGTCGATCTCGGCAACGACATCGAGGGCTTCGTGCCCATGTCGCAGCTCGGCGTGGTCAACCTCGAGAACCCGGGCGACGCGGTGAAGGAAGGTCAGGCGCTCGACCTCAAGGTGCTCGAGGTCGATCCGATCCATCATCGGATCGTGCTGGCCGTCGTCGGCTATCCCGACGAGCCGATCATCCCGCCGGTCAAGCCGGTGTACGAGGAGAGCAAGACGGAGTAGGACGGCGAGGACGGAGAGGACGGAGAAGACGCAGAGGACGGGGAGGAGTAGGGGAGGGTTGTTTAGACCACACCCTCACCACAACCGCCGCTGCCTCGTAAACCTGCGCACCCGGCACCCCCTCCGACAACCTCGTGGGAACCACCTAAACCCGCGTGACCCGCGGGATGATC
>JAICJD010000086.1 GCA_025928645.1 Gemmatimonadales bacterium | reverse complement strand
GAAGACGTACCGCCCGAATGACGCCCCCGTCTCGAGGAACAACCGGAGGTCGAATCCGACGCCGCCCCCCAGCTCGAGAATGCGCGATTGCGCGCCGGTCCGGCTCGCGATGAACTCCACCGCGCGGCGGTGAAAGTGGAGGTTGCGCAGCGTGTTCATCTGCGCCAGCTCGATCCACTGCTCCATGAGGCCGGCGTGATACGAGGCGTCGCCCGCCAGCGTCTCCGACACCGCGTGCGGGAGAAGGGAGTGGACTGCGCCGCGAATGGCGAACGCGTGCCCGCCTGCGCACACGAGCCCGCCCTCGCGCCGCACGAGCGGCTGCCCGCAATCGGGGCAGCTCAGCGCGATATCTTCCACGCGCTCACCGTCACGACACCCGCGTCGACGATCGTGACCCACCGGCTTCGGACGGATAGGTCTGTCCCGTCCGGTGCCGGAGGTAGCCGTCGAGCAATCCCCGCCCGAGCAGGCGGGCCTCCCCGGCCCGGCCGGCGAGCGCCACCTGCGTCATGCGCACGAAGCGGGTGCCGACCACGTAGGCGTGGGCGACGAACCGCCGCAGCGGCCCTCGGACGTTTCGGGAGATGAAGCGGGGACGGTTGCGGGTGAAGTAGTACACCGCCGCGGGCGAGGCGCCATCGTCGTCTCCCGCCTCGCTGCTGCCTTGCACGTCGTGCAGCACCCGCGCGGCCGGCCGGTAGGCGACGCGCGCACCCGTGCGGGCGGCACGGGCCGCGAATTCCGAATCCTCGAAGTACATGAAATAGCCGTCGTCGAAGAACCCGACCTCCGAGAACACCCGTGCACGGATCAGGAGGCAGCAGGCACTGGCGAACCCCATCAACTCCGGCTGGTCGTACTGTCCGCGGTCCCGCTCGCCCCAGCCACGGTGGATCGAGAGGCCCCGCCACCAATCGAACCGGCCGCCGGCCGACCAGATGATCCCCGGGCTGCCGCGATACAGGATCTTGGGCGCCGACGCCCACACCCGCGCTCCTTCCTCCTCCAATCCGCCGATCAGCTCGCCGAGGGCGCCGGGCAGAAGCTGGGCGTCGTTGTTCAGCAACAGCACATAGTCCGCCCCGGCGGCCAGAGCATGACGGATGCCCAGGTTGTTGCCCGCCGCGAACCCGAGGTTGGCGCCGGCTTCCAGCACCTCCACCCGGGGCCAGCGCGCGTGGAGGAGCGGGACCGACCCATCGCTCGAGCCGTTGTCCACGACGATCACGCGATCCGGGCCCGGCCGCTGCTCCAGCACCGATGCGAGGCAGGCGTCCAGAAAGTGCTCACCGTTCCAGTTGACGATCACGACGGCCACGCGCGCGAAATGGTGGTCGTTGAGCGACGGGTCAGGGACGGCGTGCATCGAGCGGCTCAGCGGTCCACCGGCGATGGCCCGGGGCCGCTCCCCGGCCACAACAGGACGCGGGCATAGTAGAACAATGGGTATCCCAGGACGCTCAACGGCTGGACGCGGTGGCGCCGCACGGCCCGGAGCCGCCCCATGGCTGTTCCGCCGGCCGCGAACGCACGACAGTACTCCCGCACCGCCGCGAGCGACCCGGCGCCCGGCGATTCCCGCTCCACCCTTCGCGCCAGGTGGCAGGCCTGGATGACGGCGGCCGCGAAGGCGGCGAATGACGACCGCCACCAGCGGATCGGGTGCAGCGCGGCGTCGAAGGACGCCAGGAGCCACCACCGACTGCCGGCCGTATTGGCCCCGTGCTGCCGATACAGCACCGTCGCGCGCGGACTGCGCCGGATCTCGCCCAGAGCGGCCGCGCAGAGCGCGAGCCACCAATCGTGCATCACCACCTCGGGAAGCGGCAGCGCGACCCGCAGGAGCGCGCGATTGATCAGAGTGGTACAGCCCGCCACGAAATTCTGCGTCAGGAGCAGGCGCAGCGGCATGTCCCGATCCCGCCCCAGACCCTGGAGCGCGAGGAACGACGGGTGGATGGGGCGCAGCGTCTCGTCCACGACGGCGAGGTCCGAATGCACCAGCAGCGGGGCATTGGTGCCGAGGGCGCTCTCGCGTGCCCGGATCAGGTTCAGCTGGCTCTCGACCTTGTCGGCCTGCCACACGTCGTCCTGGTCGGCAAAGGCGACGTACTCGGCGCCAAGGTCCAGCGCCGCCTGCATCAGGACGCCGAAGCTCTGCGCCGGCCCCAGGTTGCCCCGGTGGTCCCGGTGAAGCACGATCCTCGAGTCCACGCGTGCGAGGGCTTCGACAATCCGGACGGTTTCATCCGAGGACCCGTCGTCGCGCACCCGGAGCGTCCACTCTCTCCAGGTCTGCCGCCGGATGCTCTCGATCTGCTCCGCGATGAACCGCGCGCCGTTGTAGCTGCTCAGGAGAATGGCCAGCGGCCGCCCGGCGCCGGGTTCCCGCGGGGTCGGTTGGCTGTCCATCGGCGAAGGAGCGGCGCCTGCCTAGCCTTCGACCTTCTGAACGGGGTGGCTCCCCCGGAAGAAGGGCGTGCGCTCGTAGAGGCGCCGGAGGAGACCTCGCGTGTGTCGCAGGAGGGCGAGCCTTCCGGCGCCCGCGTGAGCGCCCATCCGCTTGTACGGCGGAACGAATCGCGCATCCATCGCCACCGCGGCGGCGGGCAATCGCGTCGTATCGTCGAGCCCATGGTCGAGCTGATACACCAGCGACGGCCTGAGGTATCCTTCCCGCACGTGGGACTCGATCATCCCGCGATCAACGGCTCCCTGCGCGACTGCCTCGATCAGCTCCCGCACCCACAGGAACCCGAGCGGGTTGTCGCGCGAGATCCACGGCTGGCGTGTCATGTCGGTATAGTGCAGCAGCCCGGTCTTCCCTTCCTCATAGCGCTCGAGCGAATTCCACACCGGATCGATGGCCGGCCGGATGTGCCGAGCGACCTTCATCTCGTACATCAGGGTTTCGTACGTCAGCTCCCCTCGATCCAGCGCCCGCACGATCTCGGCGATGTCCCATTTCAGGGCGTCGCAATTGAGCAGCATGACGCTGAACTGGGGTCGCCGGACGCTCTCGGACACTTCTGCCGCGGCCAGGAGATCGGCCCCCTCGAACGGCAGGGACCAGAGCTCCCGGATGTCACGGAAGACCTGCATGTCCGAGTCGAGATAGATCGCGCGGCCATGGTAGCCGGCCAGCTTGGGGATGTAGAATCGCTGAAAGGAGAACGGCGTACGGGGGCGGTTGCGAACGTCCCGCGGCATCGGGACCTCGATGCCGGAGTGGTGGAGGGGGAAAACCTCGACGGCGAGCTTGGTGCGCTTCCGGATGGAGTATTCCAGCAGCTTGACCGGAACCATCTGGGCTTCCTGGCTGCCGACATAGACCCGGACCGGGACTTCGTTAGTGCCGTTGCCGCCCTGTTCCCTGTCCATGAATCTCCCCCGTCAGGTGTCCGCTGCGCCTGGCTCGCCCCTCGGCCCAAACTTAAGTGCCCGGGGCCGACCGCCATAGGCGCGCGGCACGGGCGGGAGCAGCGCCTGGCCCGGCAGCAGAAGGCGTCGTGCGCGGCTACCGCCGACTGGCGCCCCCTTGACGGTATGCGCGCACCCGTCGGCGGGCTTGCCGGGCGAAAGCACGCAGCAAAAGCATCGGGCGATTTTCCGGTTGGCTCGCGGGGGGCCCGTACGGCGCGACGAAGCCGGCGTCGAGCCGGCGTGCGGATCGCGAGACGAGCAGGCCCTCGGGATTGCCCGTCTCCACCTGCTCGACCAGCGACGGGCGTACACGCCCGAGGCGGACCTCCGTCCGGATGAGGTCGAGAGAAACGAACCCCGCCTGCACCGCCTCAATCAGGGTCGCGACCCAGAGGTGACCGAGCGGGTGTCCGCGCGCGAGCCACGGGGGCGGCCCCGGAGCGCGGAACGACACCAGGCCCATGTCTGCCTCGGACCGGCCGCAACAGTTCCAGGAGGCCGGCAGGCTCGAAGCAACCGGCGGCGCGCCGGCAAGGCCGGGTGGCCGGCCACCGAGTACGTCGGCGGCAGCGGCCATCGCCTCGTGCCGGCGCTCCACGGCAGCGGTGATCAGGGCGATGGAAGGGATGCCGTCCGAGCCGCAGGGCATCGGCTCACTCGGCACGGCGATCCCCTCCCCCTCCATCGGACGCGACCACAGCTTGCGGAGATCGTCCAGAACCAGCGCATCCGAGCGAACGAGGATCGCGCGGTACAGGCCACCTGCCCCGGTGTGCCCCTGCTCGTCCGCGGAAGCCAGGCGAACATGATCGAGGTCGTGCGGGGACCCGATCCTGTGCACCGCGACGCTCATGCTGGTGTGCTTTCGCATCGAGAATTCGAGCACCCGTTCGGGTAGCGGGGCGGGCTCGGGCGACAGCACGCAGGCTACGATGGGGGACGGCTGGTCGAGCGGAGCGAAGTCGAGGCCGGTCTGCAGAATCGTCCGGGCGATCCCGGCGAACTGGAGGTCGAAGGCCGGCTGACCGTTGGCCAGCAGGGTACGCCGCGCGAGGTCCTCGAAGTGCGTGCTGTAACCGGCTCCCCCATCCACACCCAGCGAGCGCACGACCCGTGCGCCGGCGAGGGCCAGCAGGTTGAGCGCGGCTTCCGCGCTGAAATACGTCGCCTGCACGACTGGGCCTGGACCGTAGCGGCGAGGAGCGGTGCTGAGGTCGTACCAGAGGAGGCGGCCGTGCTCGGCCAGGCGGCGCAGGAGCTCGTGGTCGGGAGCCAGCTCGTCGAGGGACCGGGCGCCCGGCGCGTTCTGCACGTGCGGATACCACGGGAGCACGACGTACTCGGCATGGCTGAGCAGCGCGGCTCCGCACGCAGTGACGACGTCCAGGTCGATCATGTGCGCGAGCTGCACGGGCTGCTCACGCACCGCGTGGTTCAGGCTGAGCAGCGCGTAGCCGGACAGATCGAAGCGCGCCCGTTGGGCGAAGCTCGGGCCCTTGCCGAGGATGAGCCAGGGGCGCGCCGGGTCCACATGCCGTCGTGACCACTCGAAGAAGTGCAGTATGCGACTCACCGCCCGATCACTTGGTCCCCGCAACGTGCCAGCCGCTGACCAGCATCTCCGGTACCGGTCGGGTCCGCGCTCCGTCACCGTACTGCCGGATCATCAGCCAGTCCAGTCGGCCGATGAGCTTGGCGACGACCAGGAGCGCCGGACGCACCAGACGTTGCGCGCGAAGCTCCGCCTGCATGGTCAGGCGGTGCAGCAGAATGCCAATCGTCTCGAGCGTCGTGGCCTCGGCCTCGACCTGCACTGACGACCAGCCGCGGAATAAATGCGCGAGCGCGTAGTTGGTGAAACGGTAATAGTCGCCCGGCACGTCGTGTAGCGGAAAAATGAAGCGCGTGGTGAGCAACACACGGCCTCCCGGGCGCAAGACGCGGCGGATCTCGTCCACGATCCGTTGAGGTTCGAGCGTGTGCTCGAGCATCTCCGTGGAGAGAATTGTATCCAGGCAATCATCGGCGAACGGGAGCGCGTGGGCATCCGCCACGACTGCGGCCCCGGGCTTCCGCCGGATGTCCAGGCACATCCGGTTGGGAAAGAGATGGGCGTACGGCGAGTTGCCGCAGCCGAGGTCCAGTACGCGGCGCGTCGTGCTGTGGGGCCGCAGGAAGTCGGTGATCCGTTCCCGGACGAGCTGCCGATGCAGAGCCCTCCGGGCGCCGTCGAGGGTTCGCGCCACCTTCGAGCCCCTTTCTAACTGGAGGGGGTCGGCGCGACCCCCTCCAGTGCCGCTCGGGCCCGCGCGACCCAGGTATGCGCCCGCAGGAACTCGGCACGTGCCGCGCGTCCGAGGCGGGTGCGCAGCCCCGGGTCCGCGGCGAGTCGGCACAGCGCGTCAGACCACGCCACCGTGTTTTCGGGCTCGCACATGATGGTGTCGACACCGTCCCGGACGACTTCCCGGAGCACGGGGAGGTCAGACACCACGATCGCACGACCGGCCGCCATGTACTCGAACAGCTTCAGAGGTGACATCCATTGCCCCGCTTCGCCACCGCCGTGCGTCCCGACCCGCCGGTGATACGGAGCGAGGAGCACATCGCAGGCGAGCCGATAGCGGTCCGTTTGCCCATGCGGCACGTAGCCGTGCAGCCGGAAATTCGCGAGTCCAGAGGCCCGCTCTGCCCACGTGCGCACCTGCTCCGGTTCGCCGCCGACCACATGAAAATCTGCCCAGGGGCATGCAACGGCCAGTGCGAGCACCGTCTCGACCCCCTTCCCCGGATACAGGTTCCCGATGTACCCCACCTGCAACCGCTCGGGAGGGCCCAGCCGCCTGGCGACAGCCTCACCCGGATCGTCGGCCGCATCGGGCACGACCGCGAGAAGGTCTTCGCGGGCGCCATAGCGACGCACGTATTCCCGCTTGAGCGCGTTCGAGATCACCACGATCCGCCGGAGGTGTCGGTGCCCCAGCAGTCGTCGGTGGAGCAGCCCCCTGAGGCCGCCGGAGCGGACGGGCAGATGCGTCTCGAAGATCACCGGTAAGCCGAGATCGGCACTCGCGGCCGTCGCCTCCGGGAAGCGCCCATAGACCAAGTCGGGGCGAGCCTTCCGCGCGGCCCACGCCAGGGCGGCGGCACTCAGGTAGTACAGGCGGCCGCTCGCCGATGGCCATGAGGCCCGGCGAAACTCGAAGCAAGGATCGACGCCGTAGAAGGCAGGCACGTCCGCCACATCCCTTCGGATCTCGGCGCGATCCGGCGCGAGGAGGATAACCTCGTGGCCCAGCCGGGCCATGCCCTGGCACATCTTCACCACCTGCACGCTGCTCGCAACGCTCGATGGAATGGGCGAGGCGGCCACATAGGCGATCCTCACGGGCTCGGCTGCAGAAACACGGGTGTCTCGGCGGCGGGCCCGACCCCCGCCCCGGCGACGCTCGCCCCACCCGTCTCCGTCGCCAGCCAGCGCTGGAGCAGCAGAAGCCCCCAGACCTGGGCACCCCGGCGGTACGTACCGACCCGATCGGCGAGGTCGGGCGCGAGCCATCCCCCCGCAGCGAGCCGTGCGGAGGCCGCGAGTTCCTGCTCGACCCAGGCGCGCTCCGCCGCGATCCACGGGGTCATCGGGGCGCTGAACCCCTTCTTGGTCCGGTGCAGGACGGCGCTCGGCAGCCGAGCCTCCACGGCCCGCTTCAGCATCCACTTCCGTTCCCCGTTGCGGACGTTCCAGGCCGCCGGCATCCCGAACACCTGCTCGACCAGTTCGTGATCCAGCAATGGAGGCCGGACTTCCACCGACGACGCCATGCTCGCGCGATCCACCTTCGTGAGGATATCGTCGGGAAGGAAGGTCTTCAGGTCGAGGTACTGGAGCCGGGTGAGCGGATCGAGGTCCTCGCGCCAGTGCTGACGGTAGTACCAGTAGTCGTCGTACTCCGCGAATTCCTCGGCCTGGTCGGGCGACAGGAGCGCGCGTTTCTGGTGAGGCGAGAAGAGCTCCATCAGCGCAGCATAGCGGCCGAGCGGCGATCGCGAGAGATCGGTCAGCAGGCCCTTCCCGGGCCGCCCCGGCGGCCACCAGTCCGCGAGCGCTCCCAGCCGGGCCCGAGGCGCCAGCCCCGGCAGCCGATCGAACCTTCGGTGAGCGAGCCAGGTCGCGTACCACGTATACCCGGCGAACAGCTCGTCGCCGCCGTCGCCGGCCAGGAGGACTTTCACCTCGCGGCCGGCGGCGGCCGTGATGTAGTAGGTCGGTATGGCGGACGTGTCGGCAAACGGCTCGTCGTACATGGCGAGAACCCGCGGAAGCATGCGGTCCAACGACTCGTGGCCGACCACCCGCTCGGTGTGCCGAGTGCCGCAGTGCGCCGCCACCGCGGCGGCATATTCGAGCTCGCTGTGCTCCTGGACGTCGAAACCCGCCGAGAACGTGCGCAGCGCGGGCTTGACCATCCCGCTCGCGAGGGCCGTGATCGCGCTGGAGTCGACGCCGCCGCTCAACAGGACTCCGAGCGGGACATCGCTCACGAGATGGTCGTGGACGACGCGCCCGAGGGTCTCCGCGACTAGGTGGACACCTTCCGCGGGCGTCTCGGCGCCCGAAGTGTGACCCGGACGGAGCGTCCAGTACTCGCGCACCGTGATCCCGCGTTCGTCGAGCACAAGCTGGTGGCCCGGCGGGAGCTTGCGGACGTGCAGGTAGGCGGTCTTCGGAGCGGGAACGTACAGGTACGTCAGGAAGTCGTACAACGCGCTCCAGTCGATGGCGCGATCGATCCCGTCGCACGCCAGGACGCCTTTGATCTCCGAGGCGAAGCAGAAACAGTCCGGGCGGTGGTAATAGACGAGCGGCTTGATGCCGAGTCGGTCCCGAACGAGGAGCAGGCGGAATCGCGCCGGGCCGGGCCGAGGCCGACGATCGTAGATGGCGTACGCGAACATCCCTCGCAGCCGGTGAACGTGATCGTCACCCCACTGCTCGTAGGCGTGAAGGACGACTTCGGTGTCGGTATGGGAGCGAAAGGTGTGACCGAGGCCCTCCAGCTCGCGCCTGAGAGCCTGGAAATTGTAGATCTCGCCGTTGTACACGATCCAGATGTCCCCGCTCTCGTTGGCCATCGGATTCCGGCCGAGCGGCGACAGGTCGATGATCGAGAGTCGCCGGTGCCCCAGGGTAACCCCGTGATCAGGCCAGGTCCGGATCGCGCTGTCGTCGGGGCCGCGATGGCGAACCGCCTCGCTCATCCTCGAGACCGTCGCCTCATCCGATCCCGCCTCGCGCACCAATCCGACGATCCCGCACATCAGGCCGGCACCGTCCCCTTCACCGTGACGATCCCCGGCAGGCCCACAATGGGCCGCACGATGCGCTGTTTCAGCGGCAGATCGGTCTCCTCGTTAGTGCGGACCACCGGAAGTCCCATCTCGGCGAACCAGCCTAGCACCTCGCGGTACGTATGGTGCGTCGCGATGGGCGCCGCGTACCAGTCGAAGATGATGTGCGGATGCGAGCCGATCCGGACGAAGCGGTTGACGAAATCGGCGAGCCCTGCCCGCTCGAGGGCCTGCCGCCCGCGGTACAAGCGGCGGGTGACCGCTTGCAAACGGTCGATGGAGAGTCGGGTGGTCCACTGGCGAAGGCTCCAGTCGATCACTTCATAGACCGGATTGCCTTTCCCGTACAGGTGGACGGTCAGACTGCCGCCGGATCGGACCAGCCGGGCGAGGCTGGCCGTCGCCTGCCGGGCATCGCCGGTGTGCATCAGCACCCCGATGGAGAAGATCGCGTCGAACGTCCGCTTGGCGAACGGGAGCCGGAAGATGTCACCTTGGACGATCTGGACGTTGGGCAGATCCCGGGTGTTGGCCGCGGCGGACTCCACCCCGTCGCCGAGGTCCACGCCTACCACCCGCGCCCCGTAGCGGGCCGCCCAGTAAGAGTAGCGGCCGTTCCCGCAGCCGGCGTCGAGCACCAGCCGACCCTCGACATCGGCCGGCTCGAGCAGCGCTTTCCGGCGAAAGAGCGCTTCCTCGTGGCCGATATTCCAGACCGGATCGTCCCAGCCGAACCGCGCGTACTCGAGCCATTCGAATCCGAAGTTTCGGATCGTGTGGCGCTTCAAGCCGCGAAGCGGGTCGTCCGCCGGAGCATCGGGCGCGGCCGGCGCCACGCCGTTCGCCGCGAGCCGCGACCGGTATTCCTCGGCGAACGCTGCGGTGAGGTTCTGGCGGAGTTCCGGCGGAAGCATGCGAGGGACGCCGCCCGTGACCGGATACCACGCCTCACATGCCGCGCCGGTGCACCGCAGGATTCCCGCCATGATCTCACCGTCCGCGCCGCCCTCGAACCCCACCGCACACACGGAGGAGCCGCAGCGGATGCAGCGCAGCAGGTCCAATGCCCATGATTTCATGCCTGCGCAGATCCCGGAATGATGAACCGCCGCGCCCCGCGCCAGCCGGCGGCGCGGGAACGAAAGACTGGCTCGGCTCGAAGCTCAGCCGCGCACACGAGCGTTGATCGAGGCAAGGTTGAGCCCCACGACGAGAATCCAGGCGAGATAGCATCCGAGGTAGGCCAGGCCGGCCGCCGATGTCCCCAGCACGGGCACGCCCGCCAGCAGAATCCCGAACTGCAGGGTTACCCCGGCCGCCATCGCCATGAGCGATCGTTCGGGATGCTCCGTGGCCACCAGGAGCGGGTGCCAGATGCTGGTCGAGACCGCGAGCCCCATGGCGACTGCGAAGAGTCGCAGCAGAGGCACCGCCGGGGCGTATTGCGGACCCGCCGTCAGTCGGACCAGGTCGCCGCCCCCGACCACTAGAACCACGGTGCCCAGGATGCCCAGACCGGTCGAGGAGAGCGTGACCCGGCGGACCAGTGCCCTCAGCTCGGCGATTCTCCGGTGCCGCCAGAGCGAGGCGAACGCCGGGTAGCTCGCCTCGTACACCGGGGCCACGGGAACGTTGAGCATGTCGCCGAACGAGCGGGCGAGCCTCACGAATCCGGCAGACGTCGGCCCGAGGAAGTAGCCGACGAGGAGCACGTCTCCCTGCCGCTGTCCGACCTTCAGCAAGCCAGTGATGTTGGTGATGGTAAGGAATCTGGCGATCCCGCGCCAATCCCGCCGCAACAGGCCCAGACGCGCACGCATGACCGTGCTCAGATCATTCAGGCCGAGCGAGCGTGCGCCCATCCAGCCCGACCACAGGGCCACGCACGCCCCCACAGCTGTCGCCGCCACATACGCCCAGACGACGCTTTGGACTGTTCCGACAGCGAACAGCGCCGTCAGTACCGCCCCGAACCGGAGGACCGCGGTGAGCACGTTCTGGAACGCCACGAGCCTGAACTGCCCGGTGATCCGCAGGAGCACCAGGGACGTTCCGGCAGGGACGCTGGCGAGAATGGTCGTTGCGAAGGCGATGAGGAGTCCGGCGAGAGCCTCGTCCTTGAGGAAGACCCGGGCGGCCCAGGGCGCCGTCACGGCCACGACGGCCAACGCGAGGAGGCCAGTGGTCGCGTCGATGATGTAGCAGAGCTTGGCCATCGCGGCGGCGCGGGGAAGGTCTCCCTCGGCCCGATACCGCACGAGGTACGTCGTCGCCGCCTCCCACGCGCGGGAGTCGAGCACCTGGTTGACCGTAGACGGATAGGTCATCACGAGGGCCAGCAATCCGTAGTTCCGCGGGCCCAGCACGCGCGCGACGACCACCATCTGCACGAACCCGAGACCCAGGACGGCGGTGTTGGCCGAGAGCAGCCACGCGCTGTTCCCCAGCAGCCCCCGGAAACCTCCGACCCGGGCGGCCTCACTCGTGGTGGCCGCGACCCCCATTTCGCCGCCAGCGCTCATGACGCGGCTCCGCCGTACTGGCGCTCGATCCAGTTGCGGTAGCTGCCGTCCATGACCCCGCGCCACCAGGGCTCGTTCTGGAGATACCACGAGACGGTCCGCCGGAGTCCACTCTCCAAGCTTTCGGATGGGGAGAAACCCAGGTCACGTTCGATCCTCGAGGCGTCGATGGCGTACCGGCGGTCGTGCCCCGGCCGGTCCTTCACGTAGGCGATGAGCTGCGCCGTCTGTCCGCGACGCGCCGGAGGGGCCTGCGGGAAACGATGACACAGCGCGGCGTCGGCGGTGAAGGCCTCGTCAACCAGGCCGCAGAGCAGGTGCACGACATCGATATTCGTCCACTCGTTTCGGCCACCGACATTGTAGGTCTCGCCCACCCGCCCACGTAGGATGACCGACTCGACCGCGCGGCAATGATCATCCACGAAGAGCCAGTCGCGGACCTGACGCCCGTCGCCGTACACCGGCAGTGCCCGACCTTCGAGCGCGTTGACGAGCATGAGCGGGATCAGCTTCTCGGGAAACTGATACGGCCCGTAGTTGTTCGAGCAGTTGCTGGTGGTGACCGGCAGGCCATAGGTGTGATGGTACGCGCGGACCAGGTGGTCGGAGGCGGCCTTGCTCGCGGCGTAGGGCGAGTTGGGAGCGTAGGCGTTCGACTCGCTGAAGGGGGCATCGGAGGGCCCGAGCGAGCCGTACACTTCGTCGGTCGAGACATGATGGAAGTGTACACCTTCGCCTGACCGACCTTCTTCGAGCCACACCTGCCGAGCCGCTCGCAGCAGCGTATGGGTGCCGACCACGTTGCTGGCGATGAATTCGTCGGGGCCCTCGATCGAGCGATCGACGTGCGACTCCGCCGCGAAATGGACGATCGTCGTCACGGTGTGCTCACGGAGCAGCCGGGCTACGAGCGCGGCATCCCGGATGTCCCCATGGACGAAGCGGAACTCGGCCCAGCATCGCGCGGGCTCCAGGCTGGCGAGATTCCCCGCGTAGGTGAGCGCATCCAGAACGATGATGCCATCGCCAGGGTGCGCACGCAGCCAGTAGTGGACGAAGTTGGCACCGATGAAGCCAGCGCCGCCGGTAACGAGGAGATTACGCAACGAGGGCAGACATCTGACGGCGCCGACGCTCCTGGACTATGGGACTGTTCAGAACTACCCGAGCCCATAAATAAAGCAGCCCGCAGGAGAGGACTCAAGCGCCGAGGCCGCTACGAGTTGGCGGCTCCCCGGAGCATGAGGCGAAGACATTCGCGCCAGTGCCGGACCGGGCGGCCGAGTGCCGCCCACGACGCGCGCTTGTCGAGCACGGCCGACGAAGGCCGCCGAGCCGGCGCGGGATACTCTTCGGTGCAGATCGGCCGGATCGGCACCGCCCATTCGAGCAGCCGCGCAGCAAGCGCCTCCTCCTGGATCGCCACGGCGAAGTCATACCAGCTGGCTACCCCCGCGTCGGTCCAGTGCAGCGTGCCGTGCAACGCAGGCCTGGCGGCGGCGCACCAGAGCGCCTCCGCGAGCGAGCGGGCCCACGTCGGCGTGCCGACCTGATCCGAGACGACCCGGACCTCCTGCCGCTCGCGCATGAGGGAGAGCATGGTCCGCACGAAGTTGCGCCCGTGCCACGAGTACACCCATGCCGTACGGACGATCAGCGCGCGGTCCCCAAGAATCCGCTGCGCCGCTCGCTCGCCGGCCAGCTTCGTCCTGCCATACACGCCGAGCGGTTTGGGCGTATCATCCGGCGTATAGGGTCGGCCGCTCGCGCCGTCGAACACGAAGTCAGTGGACACGTAGAGCAGCCGGGCATCGATGGTGCGCACCGCCTCGGCCACGTGTTCCGTTCCCCTGACGTTCACCGCCTCCGCGCGCTCGACGTCGGACTCGGCCCGATCGACCTCGGTGAACGCCGCCGCGTGGATCACCACGTCCGGACGCTCACGCCGCACCACCGCTCGGACCCGGTCCGCCTGCGTGACGTCCAGCTCCGCCGACCCACACGCCACCACGCTCCACCCGTTCGGCTGCGCCGCCTGAAGCTCGAGCCCTACCTGCCCGCCCGCGCCCGTGATCAGCGCCCGATGCGGGAGCGAGTCGGTCACGGATAGCCCTCGACGTCGCGCAGCAGCGGAGCGGCGGCGTCTTTCGTCGAGAGCAGCGGCGGCGTGGACCCGGCCAAGGGCCAGGTGATGCCCAGGTCGGGATCATCCCACCGCAGCGTCCGATCGAGGTCAGCCACGTGAAACGCCGTGCACTTGTACACGACGTCGGCGTGCGCGGTCAATACGTAGAACCCATGCGCGAAGCCCGGAGGAATCCAGAGCTGGTGATGACTTTCGTCACTCAGCATCGTGCCCACCCAACGGCCGAAAGTCGGTGACGAGCGGCGCAGATCCACGGCGACGTCGAAGATGGAGCCCGCGGCGACCCGGACGAGCTTGCCCTGAGGGCGTTCCACTTGGTAGTGCAGACCCCGCAGGGTGTGCCGCACCGACCGACTCTGGTTGTCCTGAACGAACGGCAGCGTGATTCCGGCGTCGGCGTACCGCGTCTCCTGCCAGGTCTCGACGAAGAAGCCGCGGTGGTCGCCGTGGACGGTCGGCTGCACCAGCAGAACGTCCGGGAGAGCGGTGGGCGTGACGATCACGGACGACTCGAGTCGTGCAGGATCTGCAGCAGGTACCGGCCATAGGTCGTCTTCGCCAGCGGCTGGGCCAGGCGGTCCACCTGCTCCGCGTCAATGTACCCCATCCGGAACGCGATCTCCTCCGGACACGCGATCTTGAGCCCCTGCCGCTCCTCGATCGTCTGGATGAAGGTGCCCGCCTGGAGCAGGGACTCGTGCGTGCCCGTGTCGAGCCACGCCGTGCCGCGGCGGAAGATCTCGACGTTGAGCGCGCCCAGGGCCAGATACCGGCGGTTCACGTCGGTGATCTCCAGCTCGCCCCGCGCCGAGGGCCGGATCTCCCGCGCGATGTCGACCACGCGGTGGTCGTAGAAGTAGAGCCCCGTCACCGCATAGGGCGACCGCGGGTCCGCGGGCTTCTCCTCGATGCCGATCACCCGCCCCGCCCCGTCGAACTCCACGACGCCGTACGCGGACGGGTTGTGCACGTGATAGCCGAACACGGTGGCGCCCTCGGCACGCGCCGCCGCCCGCTGCAGCGTAAGGCTCAGGTCCTGGCCGTAGAAGATGTTGTCGCCGAGCACGAGACACGACGGCGCCGCCCCCAGGAAATCCTGGCCCAGCAGAAACGCCTGCGCGAGGCCTTCAGGCGCGCGCTGCACCTGGTAGCAGAGTGACAGCCCCCACTGGCTCCCGTCGCCCAGAAGCCGCTCGAAGGCGGGCAGGTCCTGCGGCGTCGAGATGATCAGGATCTCCCGCATGCCGCCCAGCATCAGGGTCGACAGCGGGTAGTAGATCATCGGCTTGTCGTAGACGGGGAGGAGCTGCTTGCAGACGGCCCGGGTCACGGGATGCAGCCGGGTCCCGGATCCGCCGGCCAGGATGATCCCCCTGCGTCCCACCGCCTGGCCGTTGGCCACGCTTACACCTCGAGCGGCAGGGCGACCCGGCGCCCGTCGCGCGCCGAGATGTAGGTCGCGATCAGGATCTCGAGCGAATGGAGGCCCTCGCGGCCGTCGGTGTCCGGCGCCGCCTCGCCGCGGAGGGACTTGATGACGTTGTCGTAGTACAGCGGATGGCCGAAGCCGTACACCGACGTGGTATCGTAGCTCGCCTGCTCGACCGCCTGGTCGTCGGGATCCTGGTCGGCGAAGGCCCAGTGCTCGATCTTGTTCACCGCCACGCCGCCCACGCGCACCGTGCCGGTCTCGCCGATGATGGTGATCGAGCCCTCGTAGTTCTTGGGGTAGGCGAGCATCGTGACGTTCATGCTCCCGAGTGCGCCGGTACGCCACCGGATGGCCACGACCCCCGTGTCCTCGACCTGGATGTGACGCTCGAGCGTGGCCGTGTAAGCCTGCACGCTCTCGACCGGGCCGATGAGCCAGTCGAGCAGATCCACGTAGTGGCTCGCCTGGTTCATGAAGGCGCCGCCGTCGAACTCCCAGGTGCCGCGCCAGGCGGCGCTATCGTAGTACGACTGGGGCCGGCTCCAGAACACGTTGATGCTCACCATGTAGATCCGGCCGAACCGCTTCTTGTCGATCGCCCGCTTCACCAGCTGGAGGGTCGCGTTGCGCCGGTTCTGTTTCACCACGAACAGGTGCACCCCGGCCTGATCGCACGCCTGCACCATGCGCTTCCCGTCCCGCCAGCGGGTCGCCATCGGCTTTTCGGTCATCACGTGCCGCCCGCTGGCGGCCACCTGGATGGCCTCATCCGCGTGCAGGCCGCTCGGCGTGCTCAGGATGACGATGTCCGCATCGGTCCCGCTGAGAAGGGCGTCCAGGCTTCGGAACCCCGGCGCGCCGGTCCGGCTCTCCGCGCGGGCCAGCGCCGCGGGGTCGATGTCGCAGACCCCGACCAGCTCCGCCCGTTCCTTGTGCCGGTCGAGCGCGTCGAAGTGGTTGGCGGAGATGCGGCCGCAGCCGACCAGCGCGAACCGGATCTTCCGATCCCGGACGAACGGTTTGGTGATGAACATGGGTGCCCAAGTATAAGCAGGGCCCATCACTGCATGAAGTTGCGTGGCTCGCGGGGGCCCGGCCGGCCGGGGGTCTGGCGCAACCGGGGGGTGGTTGCCATATTGTGAATAGTTTCACAAGACGGGCGGCGCCT
>JAICJD010000221.1 GCA_025928645.1 Gemmatimonadales bacterium | reverse complement strand
GCCACCGACCGAAGTCACACACCTCGACGTCGACCGCGCCGTCACCGCGGTGGGTGAGCCGGCAGGCGAACTCGCCGGGTTCGCCGGTGCTGGCGTAAGCGTGCTCAACGGCGTTCGCGGCGGCTTCCCCGAGAGCGAGCTGCAGGTCTTCGCCCAGTGCGGCGGGCAACGCCGCGGCACGTACCCAGGCGCGCACCGCGCGGCGCAGAACGGACAGCTGGGCTGGGTCAGCGGACAGCCGCTGATGCAGCGGCGTGGGCAGGTACCGGGCGGCGATCAGGGCGACGTCATCGGCAGGCCCGGTGTCGGGCAACGCACGGGCCAACAGCCCGTCAAGCAGGGTGGTGGGCGGCTCGGAACACAACGCTGCGGCGGTGGCGGCCAGATGATCCAGACCCTCGTCGATGACCTGCCCGCGGCGCTCAATCAACCCGTCGGTGTACAGCAGCAGGCACGCACCCGGTTCGATGCGGGTGGCGCCATCAGGGTAAGGCGGACGGCCCGGGATGCCCAGCGGTCCGCCAGCGCCATCGGTGAGGTATCGCACGCCCTCGGGCTCGACCAGCAGGGGTGGCGGGTGCCCGGCGCGGGCCCAGCACAGATCCCCGGTCAGCAGGTCAAGAATCATCACGGCGGCGGTAGAGGCCAGCGCACCAGGGATCCGCGCCGCCATGCGATCCAGGTGCTCCAGCGCTACCGCAGCGGAGTCCCCGTGCAGCAGCGCAGTGGCCAGCGCGGTGCGCAGCTGGCCCATCACGGCGGCCGCCTCGGCGCCTTGCCCGACGACATCGCCGACCACGATGGCGACTCGGTGCTCTTCCAGAGCCAGCACGTCATACCAGTCACCACCGGCGGCCACATCGGTCGCACCGGGTAGGTAGCGCGCGGCCAGCGCGAGCCGGTCGAACTTGGGGAGCTTGCCTGGCAGCAGGCTCCGTTGCAGGGTTTGGGCAACATAGCTGCGCTCGGCGAACAGGCGGGCGTTGTCGATCGCGGTCCCCGCTCGGGACGCGAGCTCCTCGGCAAGGATCACGTTGTCGGGATTCAGCGGCTGCCCCCGCTCAGTGCCGAGGGAGAACACTCCGAAGACGCGTCCCCGGGCCTGCAGCGGCATCGCCATTCCGGCACCGAGCCCCACGGCGCGCAGCAGCTCGAAGTGCTCATCATTCTGGGCAACGGCGGCCAGCAGTTTGTCGGTGATCTCCGGGTAGGTCCGCGCATGGCCGGTTCGGATGACGTCCGCGATACCGACGGGATCGCTCAGGCGGATGGGGAACCGCTCCAGCAACTGCAGGACGGAACGAACCCGCTCGGGATCTACATGCGTGAGCGCGACCGGCTCGATGCTGCCTCCCTCGCGGGTGAGATAGACGCCGCACCAGTCCGCCAGGCGCGGAACGGCAAGCTCGGCAACCTGCATGAGGGTGCGCTCGTAGTCGAGGGACGAAGCCAGTAGGGCGGACGCCTCGGCCAGGAACGCTACTGCGGCCCGGGACACCTCGGCGGCGGCCCGAGCGTGCTCGCGCTCCTCGAACAGGCGGGCGCGGTCGAGCGCGGCACCGCAGCGGCTGGCGAGCACGAAGAAGAAGTCCTCCTCCTGGGCGGAGAACCCCCGGGGCTCGGCGAACCCCACCACCAGGCACCCGCTGGGGTCGTGGTCGGCGAGCGGCACGACCGCATATGCCTCGTCGGGGACCAGTGGCGTGCTGGCGAAGACGGGATACCGGCGATCACGCTCCTCGGGCGACTCGATGAACACGGCGCGGCCGGTGCGGACCGCTTCGCTCGCCGGCAGGTCCGCCGAGAGCGGGAACCGACCCCAGTGCCCGGTGACCTCAGGGGGGTATCCCACCGCATGGGCGATGATGAGGTCGTCGCCGTCGAGCAGACACAGCGATCCGGTCTGCCCACCGAGCTCGCGTACCGCCGTGCCGAGCACCACATCGACGACGTCCTCCAGCGCCACCGCCCGGGACAGCTCCGCCGTCACGCGCTGCAGCGTGTCGAGACGGGCGGCCGACGTCTCGGCCTCGAGCCGGGCGGTCCGTTCGGCCTCGAGCAGCCGGGCCCGTTCCGCCTCGCCCACCCGTCGCTGCGTGACATCGGTGCACACCCCCACCATCCGGACCGGCGCGCCCGTCTCGTCGTGCACCACGGTTCCCCGCGTCTCGATCCGCCGCAGCGCCCCGTCTGGGCGACGGATCCGGTAGGTCACCTCATAGCCGGCGCCGTCCTCGGTCGTCCGGCGCACCGCGGCAAGCACAGCCGGTAGATCCTCCGGGATGACATCGCGCTGGAAAGCCTCGAACGCCCCGGGGAATGTCCCGGGCTCGAGCCCATGGAGCCGTTCCAACATGGGCGACCAGACGACGTCCCCGGACGCCATGTCCCATTCCCAGGTGCCCATCGCCCCGGCCTCGAGCGCGAGGGAAAGATGCTCGCGGCTGCGGCGAAGTTCCACCTCGTTGCGCTTGCGGTCGACCGCCCCGGCGACGAATTGCGCAATCGAGGATGCGACGCGGACCTCCTCCTCGGCGAAGGGGTGCGGAGTGTCGTAATAGAGCATGAGCTTCCCGAGCAGGCGGCCGGCGTGGACCAGGGGAATGAACGCGAGCGCCACGATGCGTTCGGCGTCGAACACCGGACAAAGTGCAGCCATCTCAGGATCGAGCGCAACATCCGGCACCAGAATCGGTTCAGGATCCTTCGCGTCGGCAGACCAGGGACTGTGCCCGTCCACCGCCGTCCGGTATGTCTTAGAAAGCCCCCGCCAGCCGCCGAACCGCATGACGCCCTGGCGGTCGAACAGCAGGATCGACGATCGCTCGACGCCGATGGCCCGCTCGAGCGCGATGAGCGCAGCCTCGTAGACCCCCTCGACGGACTCCGCTTCGGCGGCGATCTGGCAGAGATCGTTGACCGCGAAGACTGCACGGGCCCAAGCCAGCTGACCCTCGCCGGTACTCGCGAGCTGATCCGCCGTCATCGCTCCACCATGCTCGCGTAGGAATAGGGGGATGGTCAGGTGATCCTCGCAGTAGTATCGCCCGCTCGCCCGTCTGCGCAACCGCGCATGTTGCGGCACTCAGGCAGGCCGCGGCACGTCCACCCGGCGAACCTGGCGGCGGCCAGCATCGCCCGGCGGCTTCCCATCCAGCTGCGAACGCCCCGGGCCGCGTGATCGCGTTCGAGGGGATACCGGTGCCGACGTGATGATCGTCGGTCTATTCATCCCTCGTTGTCTGGTCGGCGATCGGTCCCGCTACTTCGATTCGCAGCATCTCAATGACGCGATCGATGATGTTACGCGCCTCATGCAAGGACTCATGAGCTACGGAGGAATACACGTAATGCTCTACGATCGCCAGTGCATTTTGCGCTTCGTGCAGTTCGGCTAGGAGTTGGTCAGGCTGGCCGGGCGGCAGTGGGAAACGGGGGAAGCAGTCGCGGTAATCCATATGGACACCTTTGGTCATGCGATAGGCCGAAATCCCTCCTTTGCTACCAGACGACGGTGCATCCAAACGGCTCCGTCTCACTGACCGCAACCGATCGACCAGCCACAACATCCGCGACGGCGTTCTCCAGATCGCGGCTGGTTATGGTGTTGCCCATGCGTGAATCATCGATCCGACCGCGATAGACGATGCGGCGATTCGAATCAAGTACGAAAGCGTGCGGAGTGCAGACTGCACCATAGCTTCTTGCCACCGCGCCGTCCGCATCTTTCAAGTAGGCGAAGTTATATCCCCGAGTGGTCGAGCGTTTGACCATCTGGGCAAGGGTGTCGGATGGAGACAGGCTCGCGTTGTTAGGATTGATTGCGACAAGTTCTATACCACTGGAGCGCCACTTGCCTACCAGCGCCATCAGCCTGTCCTCGTAGGAGCGAACAGTCGGGCAACCATTACCGATGAAGATGACGACGGTCGCCCGCGATCCCGCCAATGAGGACAACGAATGGCTTCTGCCGTCCACACCACGGAGGTCCTCGAACTCGACGGCCGACGATGCAACGCGCTGCCTCGCCATTGCCTAAAACTTGTTCGGGAACTGCTTGACGATGCCCGCCGCGAGCACGTCTGCCACCGTCAGGATCT
Organism: Gemmatimonadales bacterium; assembly: GCA_025928645.1. GTDB lineage: Bacteria > Gemmatimonadota > Gemmatimonadetes > Gemmatimonadales > GWC2-71-9 > CAVVWJ01. Next base: position 196 of record JAICJD010000221.1, on the reverse strand, counting down.
CCGTGAAGATCTGGTCGAAGGCCTCGATGTCATCCTCCCAGCGACTGTTCAGCCGGGCGACAGCCTCGTTCTTGGTCAGCGTCAAATGTTGCCCGAGGAGGTCAGCGACGTCTTTTTCCGGCCAGTTCGGATTGGCACCGGCGAGGAAGGAAGCGATGTTGGCCGCGTTGCGGTCCCACGCCGCGTCGGCTTTGGC
>JAICJD010000195.1 GCA_025928645.1 Gemmatimonadales bacterium | reverse complement strand
CCCATGCTCCGCCGGCTCCGCGCGTCGAACGCCGAGATCGAGCGCGCCGCAGCGATGGCGCGCGGGCCGGCCCGCCCGGCCGGCGGCGACGAGCGCTCGGTACGCCGCTGGCTCGCGACGGCCGGCCGGGCCGCCGACGACCTGCTCGCGCTGGAGGCGCTCCGCACCGGCGGGGCGGCGTCGTGGGCGGAGCCGGCGGCGCGCATCCGCGAGCGCGGGGATCCCCTCGCGCGGGGCGACCTGGCCGTCAGCGGCCGGGACCTGCAGGCGATCGGGGCGTCGGGACCGAGAGTGGGCGAGCTCCTGGGCGCGCTGCTCGACCGCGTGCTCGACGAGCCGGCCCTCAACCAGCGCGACACGCTGCTCGCGCTCGCGCGGGAGATGGGGTGACGAGCGCGTCGCTCGCGTCGCTGGGATTCGCGCTGGCCGCCGCGCTCGGGAACGTGGCGGGCGCCATGGCGGTGGTGCGGGGCGAGCGCCGGAGCCTCCACGTCATCGACGCCTGCCTCGCGTTCGGCGCCGGCTTCATGCTCGCCGTGGCCACGCTCGGCATGCTGCCGGTGGTGCTGGGAGGCGCGCCCGAGGACGCGATCTTCGTCCTCGCGGGTTACCTCGCGGTGCACCTGGCCCAGCACGTATTGACGCCGCACTTCCACTTCGGCGAAGAGACCCACCGGGTGAGCGCCGGGGCCGGCGTCTCCGCCATGCTCGGCCTCACGCTGCACACGTTCTTCGACGGGGTGGCCATCGCGAGCGGGTTTCTGGTGTCCGGCCGGCTCGGCGTGCTGCTGTTCCTGGCCGTCCTGCTGCACAAGCTGCCGGAGGGCGTCACGATCGCGAGCGTCATGGTGGCGGGAGGACAAAGCCGCCGCCGGGCGATCGGCGCCGCCGCGGTGCTCGGCGCGGCCACCATTCTCGGCGTGCTGCTGACCGACCAGGTGGCGCCGCTCGCGCGGCACGGTCTCGCCATCTCGGCCGGGGTCACGCTGTACGTGGCCGCGTCCAACCTGGTGCCGGAGTTTCAGGGCAAGCGGGGCGGCCCCACCGCCGCGGCCTTCTTCGGCGGCGCGCTGGCGTACTTCCTCGCCGAACGTCTGCTCGAGGCGTGGGCCGGATGACTCCGCGAAAGCGCCCGGAGGCCGGCGCGTCGGAGTCGCTGTTCGCGGCCACCGCGCGCGAGGCGCAGCCCCTCGCCGCGCGCATGCGGCCCCGGACGCTCGACGAGTTCGTGGGGCAGGAGCACCTGCTCGCCGCGGGCAAGCCGCTTCGGGAAGCCATCGAGCGGGGCGTGCCCGGGTCGATGATTTTCTGGGGGCCTCCGGGCAGCGGCAAGACCACGCTGGCGCACCTGGTGGCGAGCGCGTCGCAACGGGTGTTCGTCCCGTTCAGCGCGGTCACCGAGGGCGTGCCGCGGATCCGGGAGATCGTGACCGCCGCGCGCGGCCGGCTCGAGGCGGGTGGCGCGCAGACCATCATGTTCGTGGACGAGATCCACCGGCTCAACAAGGCGCAGCAGGACAGCCTGCTGCCTCCGTCCGAAGACGGCACCATCACCCTGATCGGCGCCACGACCGAGAATCCCAGCTTCGAGATCAACGGCGCGCTCCTGTCGCGCACACGCGTGTTCGTGCTCGAGCCGCTCACCGCCGACGACCTCGAGGACCTGCTCCGCCGCGCGCTCGCCGACGAGGAACGGGGGCTGGGCGGGCGCGGCATCACCGTGGACGAGGACGCGCTCCGGTCCATCGCCGTCGAGGCCGATGGCGACGCGCGCCGGGCGCTCACGGTGCTCGAGGCGGCCGTCGCGCACGTCGGCGACGGCGCTCGCGTCACCGTCGAGGTCGCGCGCGAGGCCATGCAGAAGCGATTCGCCCGCTACGACAAGACCGGCGAGGAGCACTACAACCTGCTCTCCGCCTACCACAAGTCGCTCCGGGGAAGCGATCCGCAGGGTGCGCTCTACTGGATGGCGCGGATGATCGACGGCGGAGAAGATCCGATGACGCTCTTCCGCCGGGCGATCGCGATGGCGGCGGAGGATATCGGGCTCGCCGATCCGAACGCCCTGGTCATGGCCGTGGCCGCGCGCGACGCGTTTCACATGCTGGGGCCGCCGGAGGGATACCTGCCGCTGGCGGAGATGACCATCTACCTCGCGACCGCACCCAAGTCCAACAGCGCCAAGGTCGCGCTGGGCGCGGCGATGGCGGCGGCGCGCGAGACGCCGGCCGCTCCGGTCCCGCTCCACATCCGGAACGCACCGACCGGACTCATGAAGGAGCTCGGCTACGGCAGGGGCTATCGCTACGCCCACGACTCGCCCGATGCCTACCTGCCGCAGGAATACCTGCCCGACGTGCTGCGTGGCACGACGCTCTATCAGCCCGGCGCGTTCGGCTACGAGAAGAAGGTGGCGGAGCGGATCGCCTGGTGGGAGCGGAAGAAGGCGGAGGAGGCGGCTGGGGGCGAAAGCGGCCGGGGCGGAGGAGAGGCTGGCGAGGCGGGGGAGGGAATCGGGTGACACCATCTTCATCCCGAGCGAAGCGAGGGACCTTCTCCGATGCTCCGGAAGGCCGCCGCGAGCTTCGAGCCGAGCCGAGCAAGGTCCCTCGCTTCGCTCGGGATGAAGGGCCCCTGTGACGCCGCCCACCGCCGGCAGCTTCCGTTCCGGCCATAGTCGGACATGATCGCCGGCTATATTTCAGGCGTCGGGAATGTCGGGGGCGGGCGCAGGGTCGCCCGCGGCGTCCTCGGCGCCGCCCTGCTCGCGGCCTGTGCCGGGCTGCCGGGGGTGTTCGAGCAGCCGGACGTCAACCTCCGGCAGGTTGCGGTCCGCGGCGTGGGCCTCACCGGCGGGACCCTGAATCTCACGGTTGGAGTGTACAATCCGAACAAATTCAACCTGCAAGGGACCAGGCTGCAGCTGGGGCTCGACGTGGAGGACTCGCACGTCGGCGACCTGGTCTACGACAGCGACTTCCAGGCTCAGCAGGGAGACACGACCGTCCTGACGCTCCCGCTCGCCGTCACCTGGAGCGGCCTCGCCGGCGCCGCGCGCACCGCGCTCAACAGCGGCGAGCTCCCCTACACCATCAAAGGGCAACTCACCGTGGCCACGCCGATCGGTGAGCAGAAGGCGCCCTTCACCCATTCGGGCCGCGCCCCGTTGACTCGGGTCGGGGCGCTGACCCCCCGGGCGACCGGGCAGTAGTCCGAGCGCCAAGGAGTCCCCTATCCGGACACCGATTCAGGTACGCGATCCGATCGAACGCGCCGTCCTCGTCGCCGCCCCACGCAAGGGATCGAGCGACGCCCGCCACGTCACCGAGCATCTCGATGAGCTGACCCGGCTGGTGGACACCGCCGGGGCCGAGGTGGTTGGCCGCATGTCCCAGCAGATCGCCTCGCCCAGTCCGGCCACGCTGATCGGCGAAGGCAAGGTGGAGGAGGTGGCCGCGACCGTGGCCGAGTCGGGCGCCACGCTCGTGATCTTCGACGAGGAGCTGAGCCCGGTGCAGGGCATGAACCTCGAACGCGAGCTCAACGTGCGGGTGATGGATCGGCCCGAGGTCATCCTCGACATCTTCTCCACCCGGGCGCGCAGCCACGAGGCGAAGCTGCAGGTCGAGCTGGCGCAGCTTGAGTATCTCCTGCCGCGGCTCACCCGCATGTGGACCCACCTGTCGCGTATCCGCGGCGGCATCGGCCTCCGCGGGCCGGGTGAGACCCAGCTCGAGACCGACCGGCGGATCATCCGCCAGCGGATTCAGGGACTCAAGGCCAAGCTCAAGGGTGTCGAGCGGCACCGGGAGACGCTGCGCGCCGGGCGTGACGCGATGCTGAGCGTCGCGCTCGTCGGCTACACCAACGCCGGCAAGTCGAGCCTGCTTCGGGCGCTCTCGGGGCAGCACGAGATCGTGGTCGAGGACCGCCTCTTCGCCACGCTCGATACGCTGACCCGCGAGGTGGACCTGGGCGAAGGCCAGCGCGCGCGGGTCACCGACACCGTGGGTTTCATCCGCAAGCTGCCGCACCATCTGGTGGCGAGCTTCCGCGCCACGCTGGAGGAGGCCCGCTCGGCCGACCTGCTGCTCCACGTGGTGGACGCGAGCCACCCGGACTGGGAGGGGCAGATGCACGTGGTCGAGCGGGTGCTCGCGGAGCTGGACCTGGCCGACCGGCCGATCCTGCCGGTGTTCAACAAGATCGACGCCGTGCCCGATCCGACGGTCTTCGCGGCGCGGGTGCGCGAGCTGTACCCCGGCGCCATCGTGACGACGACCATGCGGACCGACGGCATCATGCCGCTCAAAGCGGTGCTCCGCGACCTCGACCGCGCCGGCCGGCCGATCGTCCACGTCCGGCTGCCGGTGTCCGACGGCGCCCGGCTCGCCGCGCTGTACCGGGAGGGTGAGGTGCTGTCGCGCGCGGACCAGGACGGGGTACTCGACGTGCGCGTGCGGCTCGACCGCTGGCAGATCCAGAAGCTGGTGCGGGAAGGGGTCGAGGTGGTGGCGGAGCGGGGGGAAGAGAGGATGGCGGGATAGGACGGTCGGACGGTCGGACGGTCAGACGGTCGGTTAGTGGAACGGGAGCACTGGCGGTGTCCTTCATCCCTCGCTGCGCTCGGGATGAAGCGGCGCCCATACGCACGCCTGGACCTGCCCGCTAGCCTGACCGTCTGACCGTCTCCCCTCACCCCCCGTTGCTCAGCACCTGCTCCAGAATCAGCCACCGGTTCATGCCGGCGAACTTCTGGTGCATCTTGGTGATCGGCGGCGGGTCCTGCGCGTCCTCTTCGATCTGGAGGTCGGCCAGCGCGTCGATGCCGCTCTTGAGGAACTTCCTCAGGCCTTTCTCCAAAGCCATGCCCGCCGTGCGGAAGTTGAACAGGGTCGAGAACTGCAGGATGAAGCCGAGGTCCGCGAGCTGCTGGTTGGTGATGAGCGTGCCCGCCTTCTTCGCCTTTCCGAAGTAAAGCGACGGCGACAGGTTGAAGCCGAGCATCTGATTCGGGTAGTGCTTGCGCACGCCCTCGGCGAACTCCTGCGGCTGCTCGAGCTCGGTATTGTTGAACTCCGGCCAGATGACATCCACGCCCAGCTCGGCCGCTTCCCACGCATCTTCGATCGCCATCTTCACGCCGCCGGCGTCCTGGTCGGGCAGCGCGCCGTCGATCGAGTCGGTTCGCGCGATGGTGACGATGTTGATGCCCGTGGCCTCGGCCGCGGCCTTGATGGCCTTGAGCTTGGCGAGCCACTGCTGCCGGGTGACCAGCACCTTGCTCCGCTTCTGCTTGCCCACGTTCACGATATGGCCGCAGGTGCGGTTCGAGGGATCCTGGTTCTCGAGGTGGACGCCGGCCGCCCCCACCCGGATGAGCTCGGTGGCGAGGGTGAAGGTCTGGGTGGGCCCGCCGAAGCCCGCTTCCATGTCCACGAAGGCCGGGGGCGCGTCGATCAACTCCTTGCCCTCGGTATCGTACCAGCGGGTGTTGCGGGCCCCCTCGATGCCCTTCTTGAGCTCGAGCACCAGCTCGACCATCTGGTGCGACTGGTAGATCCCGATATCCGGGTACATGCTCTTGGTGGCGGCGAGCTGCCAGCCGCTGCCATAGAGCGTCTTGAAGCCGAGCGTGGTCATGATCGCCGCGGT
>JAICJD010000161.1 GCA_025928645.1 Gemmatimonadales bacterium | reverse complement strand
GTGATGTTGGGCACCGGGCTGTCCGCGTCCTCGTTGAGCGAGTCCACGATGCCGTCCCGGATGTCGAGCTCCTCGACCGTGGGGACGTACTGCCGCCAGATCGGGTCGTCGGGCGACTTGATCAGCTCCACCATGGCCGGCGAGATCTTGAACTCGAAGTTCTCCGCCGCCTGGCGGAGGCGGTCGAGATCCGGAAAATGCTCGGGCCCGAACTTGGCCGCGAGCAGATCGAGCGAGCGGATCGAGTTGGTCTTGAGGACTTCCTGCCACGTTTCCATGACTGCCTCCTCAGATACCGGCGGCTCTGGCGGACGGATTCAGAGATCCGGGCTCACTATTCACCACGGAACCACGGAAAACACGGACAACCGCCACGGAAACACCTTTTGGTCAACCGCACACCAATCGGGTTCCAGGAGCAAGGGCTTTGTCGGTGTGCTGTCACCCTAGTCTTCTTCCGTGGCGGTTGTTCACCAGACGCCTCACAGGTACTTCACGTACACCACCTGATCGTCCCCCGGCGCGTAGAAGTCCGGGATCCGGCTCACCGCCCGGTAGCCCCGCGCCTCGTAGAACGCCCGGGTGGCCGCGTAGTCGGCGCGTCCGGCCGTCTCCACGACGACGAGCCGGGCCACGCCGGGCAAGCTCCGCTCCATGGCCGCGACGAGGGCGGTGCCGAGGCCCGAGCCCTGATGGGCCGGGTCCACCGCCATCCAGTAGAGATCGTAGGTGCCGAGGGTGCAGGGCGTGGGGCCCCAGCAGATCCAGCCGGCGAGCCGGCCTGCGTGCTCGGCGCCCAGGGCGAGGTAGTCGGGCGAGCCGGCCACCGCGCCGTCGAACACCTCGAGCGCGACGGGAATCTCGTCGGCGTGGAAGACGCCGACGGCACGGCTGATCTCCTCGACGCGGCTCCGGTCGGCCGCCGTGAGGTATCGGAGGGACGGCAGGGTAATGGTGCCGCTCACGCGGCAGACACCCCGCTGACCAGGGCGGCGGCGGCGCTGTGGCTGTGGGAGCGCATGAGGGCCTCGTCCACGATCTGCATGACGAGGTCGTCGTAGCTCCAGCCGAAGGCGCGGCCCATCCGGGCCAGGCCGGCGTTGCTGGAGAGGTCGGGGCAGGGATTGACCTCGAGGACGTAGGGCTGCCCGTCGGGGTTGACCCGGAGGTCCACCCGGCCGTAGCCCTCGCCGCCGCACATGTGGACCCAGGCCTCGCGCGCGGTGTCGCCGATGCGCTTGGCCAGGTCGGCGGGGACTTCCGCGGGGCAGATCGGCTCGGTGCCCTCGTCCTCGGGGCTGCCGGGAATCCACTTCGCGGCGTAGCTCACGATGGGCCACGACCCGTCGGGCATGCCGTCGAAGCGGATCTCGGCGATGGGCAGCATGCGCTTGCCGATGAAGCCGACGTTGAACTCCCGCCCGGCCACGTACTCCTGGACCAGCACCTCGTCGAACTGCTCCAGCATGAGCGCGACCCGCTTCTTGAGGGCGCGCTTCGAGGTGCAGACCGCCCCGTTGTCGATGCCGACGCTCGCGTCCTCCGCCGACGGCTTCACGATGGCGGGCAGCGGGAACTCGGGCGGGGTCTTGTTGGCCTGGGCCAGGGTGAAGGTCGGGACCGGAAGGCCCGCGGACGCGAGCAGCGTGTTGGCCACGTGCTTCCGGTGGCAGACAGTGGTGGGCCAGGTGCGGCAGCCGGTGAAGGGGACGCCGGCGAGCTCGAGCGCGCCGACGACCATCTCCTCGTACCTCGCGTGGCCGTTGATGCCTTCGCAGAGGTTGAAGACGATATCGGCCCGGCGGACCCGGGTGAGCCAGCGGAAGTCGCCCAGCCGGACCGGGAGCAGCTCGACCTCGTGGCCGCGACGCCGGAGGACGTCGCGCACCTCGTGGACGTTGCCCACGACGGCGGCGACGTCCTGCGGGCTCCACTCGTCGCTGCCGGCGTCGTACAGGATCGCCACCTTCATCACGCCACCTCCGCCAGGAGTGATCGGCCGCTGATCCGGCGCCACGCGATGTCGGCGACCTCCTGAATCAGCTCGTCGTAGCTCATCCCGGCGGCCCGCGCGGCCTTCGGGAAGCAGGAATTGTCCCGCGGATCGGGCAGAATGCCCGGCAGCGGGTTCAATTCGACGACCATGGGGCGATTGTCGGCGTCGCACCGGATGTCGATGCGGCACCAGTCGCGGCAGTCCAGGGCGTGATAGGCCGCCAGCGCGGCGGCGCGAATGTCCTCGGCCAGCGACTCGGGAATGCGGGCCGGGCATTGGAAGATCTGGAGCGGGTGCGTCGGCGAGTCCCACAGCCACTTGGCCTCGTAGCCGTAGATCGGCGGCGCGCCCCGGGGCAGGGTTTCAAAGTCCATGCCCACGATGGGGAGACAGCGGGCCTCGTCGCCGTTGCCGAGCACCGCCACGGTGAACTCGGGGCCGGGCAGGTAGGTCTCGATCAGGACCGGCTCGGCGTAGGTGGCGAGCAGCTTCGAGACCTGCTTGACCAGCTGGCCGCGCGTCTTGCAGATGCTCCGGACGCTCACGCCCTTGCCCGAGCCCTCGAAGGCCGGCTTCACGAAGAGCGGGAAGCGGAGCGAGACGTTCCGCGCGTCGGCCGGGCTCCGGGCCAGGACGAACGGCGCGCTGGGCACGCCGTGATACGAGAGCACTTCCTTGGCGCGGCGCTTGTCGAGGGCGAGGCCGAGCGTCAGCGGGTCGGACGCGTGGTACGGGATGCCGAGGAACTCGCAGATGGCGGGCACGTGGCCCTCGCGGTTCGCGCCGTAGAGGCCCTCGGCGATGTTGAACACGAAGTCCGGCTGCACCAGCGCCAGCCGCGCGGGAAAGCTGGCGTTGGCCTCGAGGCGATAGACCCGGCCGACGGCGCCGAGCGCGCGCTCCACCGCATCGATGGTGGCGGGCTCATCCCATTCGGCGTAGAGATCGGGTTGGGGGAGATCGTCGCGGAGCCGACGGGAATCGTCGGACGAGGGGGAGTCGGGCGTGGCCCCGGCTGCTGCTTCCGCCGGCGCGTTGGGTTTGAGATTGAAGGCTAGTCCGATCCGAACTGCCAAAGGATCTCCTCTACAAAAAAGGCCGTCCACGAGAGACGAGCCGCGACGCGCTGGGCCTTCGACGAACCTAAAGTAAGAAAAAGCGATTAGCGGCACAATAGTTTTTTCGGGGTTTTGGCGAAGGTCATGCCAAAGAGGGCGGAGAAGACGGAGAGGACGGAGAGGACGGAGAAGGGATGAAGCGCTCGGGGAGGACCGAGAGTCGAGGTCTCGCGGGAGGGACAGGAGGGGAGCGCGAGGGAAGAGGAGGAGAGGTGCGGCGTGGGCAGGTGAGTGTGGAAGCGGGATGAGGCGCGTCGAGCGAGAGGAGGACGTGCAGGAGCGAAGTCGCGCGATCGAGCGAGAGGAGTGTGACGCGGCGCACTTTCCGAGGGAAAATGCGGCGAGGGGCCCGCTCGGAGGAGGGAACCAGCCATCCACCGAGCGGGCCCCTCGCTTCCTCCACGAGACGTCGCAGCGAATGCGTGCCCCGCCCAGCACCACCACGACCGGTGCTTCCACTCCGCCTCTTGCCGCGCTCCCTCGCGCGCGTACGCTCCGCCCGCGCCCCGCCCGTCGGCCTACCTCTTCATCCTTCACGCCCTCCGACCTCTCCGCCCTCTCCGTCCTCTCCGCCCTCTCAAAATGCCCTACACCTTGTGAAATCCCACCCTTCCCGCCTCGCCGCCTTCCTCCGAGCGGAAGATCTCGAAGTCGTCGAACAGCGCGGGGGCCTCCTGCGTGAGCACGCGGAGGCACGCGACCGCCATCCGGCGGATCTCGAGCTCGGCGCCCTCGCCGAGGCGGAGCTCGAGCATCGTGCGCCACGCGCGGACGTTCGCGCTGGCCACGATCTTCACCTCGGTCGCGTTGGGGAGGACGCTCCGGGCCGCCTCGCGCGCCAGCTTCCGGCGGTGGACCTTGTTCTCGACCCACTCGTAGCGCGCCATGAGCTGCTCGACGGCGGCGACGTAGGCGGCCTGCGCCGCTTCGATCTGGCGGGTCCATGCCGCCTCGAGCGCCTCGTCGCCCTGGATCGCGGGCGGCATCACGAACGCCGCGTGCGACTCGTCCACGTAGCGCTGACTCAGCTGCGAGTAGCCCCAGCCGGCCCGATGGCGCACCAGCTCGTGGCTGCAGCTCCGCGAGATCCCCTCGATGAGTACGACGTAGCTCGCGTGCTCGAACACCGAGCCGTGCCCCTGGCGAAGGATGTTGCGCAGGTACTCCGCGGTCGTGCGCCCCGCCGGGTTGTGCTGGCTCATGTAGCACAGGCGCCCGGCGAACTCGGCGATCCGCTCGCCGTCGCTCGCGTCGCCCTGCCACTGGACCGGCAGGTGGGCGGGCTCGAGGAACTGCGGCCGGGCGATGAGGGTGACGCGGGGCTCGCGGAGGATGTCCATGGTCTCGCGTGGGTCAGAGGTGAGAGGGCGCGCCGTCCGCCAGCGCCAGACGGCTCTCGGCGTACCCGCCGCGCTGCTCGATGCGCCGGAGCCCGCGGGCGATGTCGTCGGGGAGCGGGAGCGCGCCCGCGCCGACCTTGAGGCGGCTCACCGGCGGCTCGGCGGCGGACGGAAGGATAACGCCCGGGTTCAGGATTCCCAGAGGATCGAAGGCCGCCTTCACGCGGGCGAAGAGCGCCATCACTTCGTCGCCGTAGATCCGCGCGAGGAGGCCCGCGCGGAGCCTGCCGTCGCCGTGCTCGCCGGACGGCGTGCCGCCGAGCCGGACCAGCGCGTCGGTCACGGCGTCGAGCAGGCCGGCGACGGCGGCCTCCCAGTCGGGCCGCGCGAGCTCGGGCAGCAGGTTCACGTGGACGTGACCGTCGCCTGCATGGCCGAAGATCACGACCGCCAGGTACCGCGCGGCGGCGGCCTCGCGCACGGCGCGCACGTAGTCGCCCAGGCGCGCCGGCGGGACGCAGCCGTCCTCGATCACCTGGAGCGAGCGGCGGGTCTCGGGCAGGCCCGCGAGGATGGGGCTCGCCGCGTGGCGCAGCGCCCAGAGCCGCTCGGCCGCGGCCGCGGTGAGCGCCGTGTCCACCGAGTCGGCGCACGGCGCCACCGCGCGCGCCGCGCGCTGCGCCGCATCCCGCGCGGCGGGCTCGTCGTCGCGCTCGATCTCGACCAGGAGCACGGCCTCGCCCGGCTCGCCCACCAGCTCGAGGAAGCTCCGGTCGAGCAGCTCCACCGCCGACGGCTCGACGGTGAGCAGCGCCGCGACGGCATCGGGCAGGGCGTCGAGTGTGCGCAGCGTCACCCGGAGGCCCGCTCGTGCGCCGGGCAGCGGGTCGAGCCGCCACGTGGCCGCGGTCACGAAGCCGAGAGTGCCCTCGGCGCCGACCACAAGATCGAGCAGGTCGCCCGAGTCGAGCCAGGCGTCGAGCGCGTACCCCGAGGAGTTCTTGCGGGTGTGGGGAAAGCGGGAGCGCAGCAGGTCCGCCGAGCCGCGGAGCGCGGGCGCGGCCTGGGCCTCGAACCGGTCGGTGGCGAGGGTGCGCGGCTCGGGCGGGCGGCCGCGGCGGAGCTCCGTGATCTCCCCGTCGGCGGTGACCAGCTCGAGCGATTCGACCCAGCGGCGCACGCTGCCGTAGCGGACCGTGCGGGCGCCGGCCGCGTTGGTGGAGATCATGCCGCCGAGCGTGGCCCAGCGGCCGCTCGACGGATCGGGCGGCAGGCGAAGGCCCGCGCGGTCCGCGGCGAGGTTGAGCTCGGCGGGCGTGACGCTCGCTCCGGCCCGGGCCCGGCGGGCTTCGCCGTCGAGCGCCAGGGTGCGGGGCAGCCCGGTCAGGTCCACGATGATACCGTCGCCCACGTTGCCGCCGCCCATGGCGCTCCCCGCACCCCGCGGCACCAGCGTGACGCGATGCGCCGACGCCCAGTGCGCCAGCGAGGCGACGTCCTGGCGGTCGCGCGGCACGCACACGGCCGCCGGCAGGATCCGGAAGATCCCGGCGCCCTCGGCGTACGCGGCGCGCGCGCGAAGGTCGGTGCGGAACAGGCCCCGGACCGGCGGGGGAGGCAGCATGGCAACAAGCTAACTATCTTGGTTCCGTATGTCGGACACCCCCCGCGCGCAGCTGATCCACATCGACGTGGACCGCCGCCTCGGCCACGAGTGGGACGAGTGGGACGGCAAGCCGCTGCCCAACCGCGGCGATTACGACTCCTCCCCGACGCTCTTCTTCGCCTGGTCCGCGCTGGCGCTGGTCGTGGGCCTCCTGCTCGCCGGCCTCGCGCTCTACCTCTTCGGTCCCCGCCTCGGCCAGATCCATCCCGCCGTGCCGCGCGTGCTCTGGATCACGCTGGTCGTGACGGGGCTCGCGCTCTGGGCCTGGTGGGCCGCCCTCGCGCTCTCCTTCGCCACCCGCCGCGCGCTCCTTCCCGAGCGCCTGGCCGAGCGCGGGCCGTTCCTCCGGCTCATGTCGCTCACCTCGCGGGTCGCGAACCGGTTCGGCCGGCGCGACTGGGTGGAGAACGCGTCGGTCAAGGTCTACAACGCGCTGGCGCTGCTCCGGAACCGAAAGGTCGGCACGGGCGAGCTCCTGGTGCTCATCCCGCGCTGTCTGTCGAAGGAGACGCTCGACGGCGTGCTGGGCATCGCGGGGAAGTACGGCGTCCCCGTGTTCGTGGCCACCCGCGGCCAACTCGCGCGCCGGGTGATCCGAGAGCGGCGGCCGAAGGCGGTGGTCGCGGTCGCCTGCGAGCGCGACATGGTGAGCGGTCTGCACGACGTGGCAGGCAAGATCCCGGTGCTGGGGCTGACGATGACCCTGCCGATGGGACCCTGCAAGGACGCGATGCTCAACCTGGGGCAGCTGGAGGAGTGGGTGCGGGCATATGTAGTGTAACGGGCGGCCGGGAGTCAGCCTGAGCGAAGCGAAAGGGGGCATGCGTTTGGGCATGCCCCCTTTCGCTTCGCTCAGGGTGACTCCCCTCATTCCTGCTCCGTCTCTTCCTCCGGCTGCTGCACCGGGGTCTGCGGTTGCTCCTGCGCAGGCGGTCCTCCGTACCGCTTCACCAGCTCCTGCAACGCCGCGCGGACCTTGACGGCGACCGGATGGCTGCGCGGGACCTGGCGGTCGAGCTCGCGGGGCGGCAGCGACGGGTCGGCCAGCGGGCGATAGACCGTCTCCACCGTCATCTTGCTGTTGCCCGGATGGGTCACGTCGGCCCAGGCGCGGACCCGCACGACGTTGAGGCCGAGCGGACGGCGGTGGGTCGGCCGGCCGTTCGCCGCGTCGAACCAGCCCGTTTCGAGCCAGGTGTCGAGCTGTTGGACCCGGGCGACCGGGATGGAGTCGGCGCGAAGCGCGTCGGCGAGCACCCGGGTCGCCTCGGCGGGCGAGAGCCGGATCTCGGTGGACGCCGCCTCGGGCACCGGCGGGAAGGCCGGCCGGGTCGTGTTGGGGCGGCAGGCGGCGAGGCCCGCGGCGGCGATGGCCAGCGCAAACAGCGGGACGCCGCGCACGGGCTCAGTCCTTGTGGGGCGGGGTGCCAGGTGCGTGGGTGTGTGGGGGCGGCGCCGTGTCGATCGCGGAGTCGGCCGGCGCGTGCTCGTGGTCCGCGTCGGGGTCGTGGTCCGCGTCCTCGCCGCCGTGATGGTGGTGGCCCTCGGCGCGCTCGTGCATCTCGGACTCGAGCACCGGGGTCGGCACGCCCGCCGCATGCTCGAACACCATCTTGCCGCCGTACGCGGCGGTGGTGAGGAGGAAGCCCAGACCGATCACCGACAGCGCCAGCACCCCGCCCCGCTCGCCACGGCCCATCCGCGTCTCCCGCACCAGCCGCCAGACGGCCACGACGGCGAAGATCGCGAGCGTGATGAGCGCCAGGTGCTCATGCGTCTCCATCAGCTCGTGCACCGCCTCGCCGTGCGCGATGTGGTCCTCCGCCTGGAGC
>JAICJD010000011.1 GCA_025928645.1 Gemmatimonadales bacterium | reverse complement strand
GGGCGTGCGGCCGGCGCTCGTCGCGGTGGGCCCGACGACGGCTGCGGCGGCGCGCGCGTCGGGCTGGCCGCCCGCGCGCGTCGCGTCGCGGCCCACCGCCGAGGCGCTGGCGGCCGCGGTGCGCGCGGTGCTCACCGTTCGCTGAACGATGAACGATCTGCTGCTCCGCGCCTGCCGCCGCGAGCCGGTCGAGCGGCCGCCCGTGTGGATGATGCGGCAGGCAGGCCGGTACCTGCCCGAGTACCGGGCGGTGCGCGAGCGCGCCGACTTTCTCACCATGGTGAGGACGCCGGAGCTCGCCGTCGAGGTCACGCTCCAGCCGGTGGACCTGCTCGGCGTGGACGCGGCGATCATCTTCAGCGACATCCTGGTGGTGCCGCAGGCCATGGGCATGGAGCTCACGGTCGAGGAAGGCGTGGGACCGCGCTTCCACCGCCCGCTCCGCGCCGCGGCCGATTTCGACCGTCTGGCCGACATCGATCCGGAGCGCGAGCTGCGCTACGTGCTCGATGCCGTCCGGCTCGCGCGCCGCGAACTGCGGGGACGCGTGCCGATCATCGGCTTTGCCGGCGGGCCGTGGACCCTCATGAGTTACATGGTGGAAGGGCAGGGTTCCAAGGCCTTCACGCAGGCCAAGCGTCTTCTGGTCGAGGCCCCCGACCGCGCGCACGCGCTGCTTGGCCGATTGGCCCGGGCCGTTGGGACGTTCCTCGCGGCGCAGGCCGCGGCCGGCGCGCAGGTGCTCCAGGTCTTCGATTCGTGGGCGGCGGCCCTGGGCCCCCGCGATTTTCGGGAGTTCGCGCTGCCGTACCTGGCGGAAGCGGTTGGGCTCGCACGCGCGTCGGGCGTGCCGGTGATCGCCTTTGCGCCGGGCGCGGGCTGGGCGCTCGAGGAGCTGGCCGACGCGACCGGCGCCCACGTCGTCGGGGTGGACTGGCAGACCGACGCCGGCGACGCGCGGCGGCGGCTCGGCGGACGCGACGTGGCGCTGCAGGGCAACCTGGATCCCGCCTGGCTCTACGCCGCGCCCGACGAGATCGCCGCTCGCACCCGGGCGATGCTCGACGCGTTCGGCGGTCGCGGCCACATCGCCAACCTGGGCCACGGCATCCACCCCGACGTGCCGGTGGCGCATGCGCGCGCGTTCATCGACGCGGTCAAGGCGTGGCGGCCCGCGTGACCGGGCCCCGCCTTCGCAGCGATGCGGCTGACATGGTGGTGCGGCTGCACGACGAGGCCACGGCGTTCTTCCGCGAGCTCGACGGGGGCGGTGAGTTTCGTGAGGATCGGTGGGACCGGCCGGGCGGCGGCGGCGGCGTCACCCGGGTTCTCACCGAGGGCCGCACCTTCGAGAAGGCGGGCATCAACAGCTCCGCCGTGAGCGGCGCGATGCCCGCGCAGGCCGCCCAGCGGCTCGGGGCCCGGGTTCCCGCCGGGGCCGATGCGGAGTTCTACGCCACCGGCCTGAGCCTCGTGGTTCACCCGCGAAGCCCGATGGTGCCGACGGTGCACCTCAACGTGCGCTACTTCGAGATCACCGACGCCCGCGGCGGGGTGCTCGACGCGTGGTTCGGCGGCGGGACGGATCTCACGCCGACCTACCCGTTTCCCGAGGACGCGGTCCACTTCCACCGCGCGCTCAGGGCCGTGTGCGACCGCTACCAGCCGACCCTGTACTCCCGCTTCAAGCAGTGGTGCGATCACTACTTCGTGAACACGCACCGGGGCGACGAGCGGCGCGGCATCGGCGGCATCTTCTTCGACAACCTCCGGGCGGAAGAGAGCGGGCTCGGCTCGGAGCGGCTGGCCTCGTTCGTCGGCGACGTGGGTGGAGTGCTGCCGGCGGCCTACGCGCCGATCGTCGAGCGGCGGCGGTCGCTTCCGTATGGCGAACGCGAGCGGCGGTTTCAGCTCGCGCGCCGCGGCCGGTACGTCGAGTTCAACCTGGTGCACGACCGCGGGACCGTGTTCGGACTGCAGACCCAGGCCCGCATCGAGAGCGTGCTCATGAGCTTGCCCCCGCTCGCGGCGTGGGACTACGCGCCCAGCTACGAGCCCGGGAGCTTCGAGGCTGAGCTGATGGGGATGCTGGAGCCGAGGGATTGGGCCGCGGGTTGACCGCGGCCGGTGCGATGGGCGCGACCGGTCCGGCTGCGCGCTATCTTGTCACGGGGTCGTCGAACGCCTCGAGAGCGTGCGGCCGGCACCGAAAGGCAGGGACGGCTGAACCGATCACGTAAGCGGGTACGAAGCAATGGCAGGCAGATCGCACATGAGCAGGTGGTACCGCAGCGAGGTCCCGGCATGAAGCGGGGGAGCGGCCCTCACGACCGCCCGCGCGAGGCGCGGCTCAGGGGCGCGTCGGCTCACCTGTTTCCGGGAATCACGCCCGACATCTGGATTCAGGCCGCGACGATGGCGGACATCGTGTGGTCGCGGCGGTTGCAGCAGGGGGGCGGTTCGCTCGCCGCGCGGGTGCTCGACCCGGCGCACTTCGAGTTCCGTCACGAGGGCGCCCCGGCCTCGGACCCGGCGCTTCGCCGGCGCGCCACCGACCGCCTGCGGCTGCAGGGGGACTGAGGCACTCGCTGGCGGAGGCTCGGCCGGCGTTGTTAGGTTCCACCGCGCAATTCGCTGTTTCGGGGCGTTAGCTCAGCTGGGAGAGCACCTGCTTTGCAAGCAGGGGGTCACCGGTTCGATCCCGGTACGCTCCACTGCTCCAACTCACGGCCCGGCCGCGCCTCGGCGCGGCGGGGCCGTTTCGATTTCCTCTAGCTGTACACCCGCACGCCCGTCGCCTTGAACGCGGCGTGCAGCCGCATCCCTTCGCGCAGCTCGAGCGAAGCCACCGCCTCGCGCGTCACCTCCACGACCAGCGTCGGGTTTGCATCCAGCACCACGCGCACGCGCTCGCCGGCAGGCGGTTCCGGCACCATCTCGCGTACGGTGCCGAGGAACACGTTCTGCGCGCTGCCCCCGGGTGCCTCACGGAAGAGCGTGATCTCGCGCGGGCTCACGGTCACATACACCATGTCCGGCCCCGGCTCGGCGTCCAGCGCCAGCACACCTTCGGCGGTGCGGATGGTGGGCGTCACGATCCTGCCGCCCGTGACCGGCCGCCCCACGAACAGGTTGGTGCCCACGAGCTCGGCCACGAAGGGCGAGCGCGGGTGCCTGAGCAGGTCCTCGCGCGACCCGGCCTGCGCGACGCGCCCGCGTTCCAGTACCACGATCCCATCCCCGAAGACCAGGGCCTCCACCGGGCTGTGCGTGACGTAGACCGTCGCGCAGGGGAGCCGCCGCAGGAGCGCGCGCAGCTCGCCTCGAACGGCCCGGCGGGTCTGAAGGTCGAGCGAGGACAGCGGCTCGTCGAGCAGCAGGAGCTTCGGGCGCAACACCAGCGCGCGAGCCAGCGCGACGCGCTGCTGCTGGCCTCCCGAGAGCCGGGCCGCGGGCCGGTCGATGAGTGCCGCGATGCCGAGCGAGTCGAGCGTCTCCTGAACCATCGGGCGCGCGTGGCGCCGGGGCTGCCCGCTCGCCCTGAGACCGAAGGCCACGTTGTCGAACACCGACAGATGCGGAAAGAGGGCGTAGTCCTGGGCCACCAAGCCGATGCTTCGCTGCCAGGCGGGCAGGTGCCGCCCGGCCGAGACGTCGGCCCAGCGCTCCGCACCGACGACTACGTGTCCCTGGTCGAGACGGTCGAGCCCGGCAAGCAGCCGGAGCGCGGTGCTCTTGCCGGCGCCGCTCTCGCCCACGAGCACGGTCGTGCTCCCCGCGGGCGCCTGGAACGCGGCGTCCAGGGCGAAGGCGTCGCGGCGCTTAACGAGATGCGCGTCGAGCACGGGCGAGGACGGCCGCGAGCCGCCAGGGACCGAGCCGGATGGAGAGCAGAACGGTGAGCGAGAACAGCAGCAGCAGCACGGAGAGCGCGATCGCGGCGTCCAGATCGCTCTGGAGCGCGAGGTAAACGGCGAGCGGCATCGTCTGGGTCACACCGGGCATGTTGCCGGCGAAGGTGATCGTCGCGCCGAACTCGCCCAGGGCACGGGCCCAGCTCGTTGCCGCGCCGGCCAGCAGGGCGGGGGCCGCGAGCGGGACGAGCACCGTGGCGAGCGCATGGAACGGCGAGGCCCGGAGGGTCGCCGCGGCGTCGAGATACTTGCGGTCTACCTCCTGGAAGCCCGCCCGTGCCGCGCCGACGAAGAACGGCGCCGCGACGAATGCCTGCGCCACCACGACGCCGAGCGTCGTGAAGGGCAGGGTGATCCCCGCGCCGCTCAGCGCGTGGCCCGCGAGTCCGTTTCGCCCGAACGCGGTGAGCAGGGCGACACCGGCTACGGTCGGCGGCAGGACCATCGGCAGGTCGATCAGGGTCTCGAGCACGCGCTTGCCGCGGAATTCACGGGTCGCGAGCAGATAGGCCACCGGGAGGCCGGACGCGACCACGACGGCGGTGGCGGAGAGGCTGGTGACGAGGCTCAGACGGAGCGCCTGAAGGATGAGCGGCTCGCGCACCCGGTCGGCCAGGACGCCGGGGTCGATCCGAAGCACGAGGCTCACGAGCGGAAGCCCGAGCAGGACCATCAGGCCGCCCGCGAGCAAAGCGCCCGCGACCCGCGCGAGCCAGGCCCCGAGTTCTCCGCGGCCCTCGGCGGAAGCCACAGGATCTCAGGGCTGAGCGGCCGGCTGCGCTGCGGGCGCCGGAATCAGACCGTGCTGCCGGAGGATCCGCTGACCCGTGTCGCTCCGGACGAGCGCCACGAAGAGTCGCGCCGCCTCGGGGTTCTGCGCCGATGTGAGAACGGCGATCGGGTACTCGGCCAGGACGTTCGACTCGTCGGGTATGTCGATCACGCTCACGTAGCGAGCCACGGCGGGCGTCACGTCCGAGCGGTACACGAAGCCGGCGTCTGCCTCACCGAGCTGGACCTTGCTCACCACGCTCTTCACGTTCTCTTCCTGCGACACCACGTTGGCGAGCACTCGCCGGTCATACCTGTCAGGGTACTCGCGGCGCGACGCGAGCTTCTGCAACACCTCCCGGCTGTACTTCCCGGCCGGCACCGCCTCGGCGGCGAGTACGATTTTTGTCCCTCGGCGCACCAGCTCGGCCAAGCCGCGGATCCGCGCGGGATTGGTGCGGGGCACGATGACGACCAGGCG
Organism: Gemmatimonadales bacterium; assembly: GCA_025928645.1. Lineage (GTDB taxonomy): Bacteria > Gemmatimonadota > Gemmatimonadetes > Gemmatimonadales > GWC2-71-9 > CAVVWJ01. The sequence goes on along the minus strand of JAICJD010000011.1, from coordinate 34,192 downwards.
ATTGCGGGCGAAGACCGGAGCCTCGCCCTCGACCTCTCCCTGCTGCCTCACGCCGTTCATCCATCGCTGGTCCGCCGAGGCGAACACGTCGGCCGGCGCGCCCTGGTCGATCTGCAGGGCGAGCTGCTGCGAACCCGCGAAGTTGAACTTCACGGTGAGTCCGGGACGCCGAGCTTCCAGTATCCGTCCAAGCTCGCGGAAGGCACCGGTGAGCGAGGCGGCCGCGAACACGGTGAGCGTCGGCGCCGAGTCGGGGTGAGGCGCGGCCGCGGACGGCAGGCCGAGCGCCACCAGGGTCAGGCGGAGCAGAAGGCTCATGTGATGGCGGAGCCTTTCGCGATCATGACTTCGGTGGATTTGACGACCGCAAAGACGGGGTCGCCGACCGCGAGCCGGAGCCGCTCCGCCGACGCGCGGGTGATGACTGAGATCAGCTCCTGATCACCGATTGCGATTCGGGCCTCCGCCATCAGGCCGTCCACCCGAAGGCCCGCCACGCGGCCGCGGAGCTGATTTCGCGCGCTCAGATCCAGGCCTCCCCCATCACCCAGCGGCGCTCGGCCGAGGGCGGTGTCCAGGTCGCGCTCGTCGAACAGCCATTTCCGGCCCACCCGCCGGCCGGGGAGCTTGCCCTCGCGGGCGAGGGCCTGGACGCGTTTGACGTTGAGGTGGAGATAGGAAGCCGCCTGGCTCGCGCTCAATAGACCCATAGATATCTCTAAAGTACTTGATGGACGACCATACGCAACTCAACTTGGGGTCGAAGCCGGTAGCTGGTTCTCCAACCCCCAGCTCGAGAGAGATTCCTACGGGATGCCAAGTCCCGCCCGGGCGCAAACCGACTCGGCAACGCGCCGGGTGACCCCTGCGCCTGCGAAGCCGAGCGTTCGACTGAGCGGCTACCTGCAGGCGAGGTGGACGCGGCGGTCCAATACTTCGGCGCGGGGCTCAAGGGCGAATACGTCGGCCAGCATCGGGACCGCGGGGCCCTCGATGTCAAGGGCTGGTATGTGCAGGCCAGCTATCGCGTGTTGCCCTGGGTGCAGCTGGTCGCCAAACGGGAGGATTTCCGCCGCTCGTCCATCAACGCCGCCGTCCGCAACCGCGCCACGACGGGCGGCGTGAACGTGGAGTTCGAGGGCGGCAAGGTCCGTTGCTGGCCGACTACGTCTCACGCAAGATCGGCACGTCGAGTGTGCGGCGCGGGATGCTGATCACCCAGGCCCAGGTGAAGTTCTGAGGGGGGCGGGCCAGGCCCGGCGGGCCCGGGAACTCACCTCACAGCACGGGCGCCGTTCGCGCCCTATCTTTGGGGGTTCACTCGCAGGTGGGCGATCATGCAGAGAGGAAGGCGTCAGGCGCGGCTACGGCCCGAGTTCGCTCCGCTCTACCCCGGAGTGCCGACCGATGAGTGGCGGCCCATCGGTGAGCTGCTCGACTGCGTGGCGTCCGCGCGGCTCAGAGGCGGACGGGCGTCGGGCGAGCTGCTGCGGGGGCGGCCGCTCGACGACCGTCACTTCGAGTTTCGCGGCGGCGGCGACCGGCCTGCCGGATCCGGCGGCGGGCGAACGCGTCTGACCGACATGCAGCTTCCCGGCGGGTAATCCGCCGGAAGCCCTGGACGCCCTCTTCGTGGGGAGGGCCAACGGCGACCCTCGGGCCGCCCGGAGGCCTCATGCTCGACGACGAGGAGCTGGATCCCGCAGCCGGCGCGGGCGCGCCGCTGGTGTTGGTGGTTGATGACGAGCTGGCACCCCGGGCGGCCGTGTGCCGGATGGTGCGCGGGCTGGGGTACCGCGCCAAGAGTCTCGAGACCGCGCGGCACGCGCTTCGATATCTCGATGCCCACCCCGGGTCGGTGCGGCTCATGCTCGCGGATGTGGGAATGCCCGGCATGGACGGGGCGGAGCTGGCCGAGCGGGCGAAGGATCTCGATCCTCGGCTTCAGATCGTCCTGTTGGCGGGCGCCGAAGGCGAGACCGGCGAGCTGCTGGCGGGCTATCGCGACCTGCCGATGCTCGCCAAGCCGGTCGGCTTCGGCGAGCTGTATGCGCTCCTGCGCGAGAAGCTGGGTCCGCCGACGTTGACACCGGCCCCGCCGATGTCGCCAACCGCCTCAGGGCGCGCCCATTCCACCCGGCGGACTTCCGGCCGCCGCGAGGTCTAGCGGCGGCTCAGGAGGGTTGAAACAGCAGATTGCTCATCGCGGCCCACATCGGGTTGAGCGCGCCGCGCTCGACTACGTCCCACGGGCCGCACTGCCGGGCCGCCTGCCGGGTCTCGACGGTCAGGAACGCCGGATGGGTGAGAATAGGCGTATCGGGCGCGCACTCTCCGACCGCGCGCAGCGCCGAGAGCGCCGACGCTTCCCGCAGCTTCGTGTCCAGCAGCACCAGGTTGAACGAGCGCGAGCCCAGCAGCGCCAGGCCGGTCGCCAGGTCGGGCGCCTCGGTCACGCGCACCCGCCCGCGCCCCTTGATAGCCACGAGCTCCTGCACCAGCAGGCGATCCGTCTCCTCGTCTTCGATAAGCAGCACTTCCGCCTCAGGTATCATGGGCGGGGCCTCGACGTGGGAGTCGAGGGCGCCGGCTGGGATTGTGCGCCGGCCGGCGGACAGCCAAGCGTGAGCGCGCCATAGCTCAAGCTGAACAGGGTGGGCGACGACACGAGATGCTCCTCGAAGGAATCATGGGAGAGGACCTTGAACTGATGTCCTGCGTTTCCTTCAGGTGAAAGACACATGCCATCGGTCCGATGGACCTGCCCGATCCCGCGACAGCGACGGTAAGGAACGCGCCGCGCACGGTTTATCCCGGCGAGGTGTGTACTCTCCAGCCACCCTGACATCCGTTGCAGCAGGAGTCCGAGCCACGGCTCGAGCCCCTCGGTGTGGGGCCGGGTCCACAAAACGACCGCACGCCGCCGACCTCGCCCTGGGGCGTGGCCGGCGGCGTGCGGAACGGGGATCCCGGCCGAAGGGCCGGGAACGTCGGGATCAGGTCGTCAGGACGCTGCCGAACTTCGGGAAATCGTCGAGAATCCGCCCGGTGCCCCGCACAACCGAGGTCAGCGGGTCCTCGTCCACCCGGACGGGCAGACCGGTCTCTTCCATCAGGAGCATGTCCAGTCCGCGGATCAGCGAGCCGCCGCCCGTGAGCACGATGCCGCGCTCGAGGATGTCGCTGGCGAGCTCGGGCGGCGTCATCTCGAGCGCGCGCCGGACCGCGTTCACGATCCGGGACACCGGCTCCTGAATGGCGTCACGGACTCCGGAAGAATCCACGCGCACGGTCTTGGGCAGGCCGGAGACCAGGTCGCGTCCCTTCACGTCCATCTCCTCCTCGCAGTCGAGCGGCACCGCGGAGCCGAGCCGGATCTTGATGCGCTCCGCGGTGGGCTCGCCGATGAGGAGGCTGTAGTTCTTGCGCATGAACTGGACGATCGCCTGATCCAGCTCGTCGCCGCCGGTGCGGATCGAAGCGTCGCACACGATGCCGCCCAGCGCGATGACCGCGATGTTGGTCGTCCCCCCGCCGATGTCGATCACCATGCTGCCCACCGGCGTGTCCACCGGCAGGCCGACGCCGATCGCGGCCGCCATCGGCTCCGCGACCATCAGGAGCCGCTTGACGCCGGCCGACCGGGCGGAGTCGCGCACCGCGCGGCGTTCCACCTCGGTGATGCCCGAGGGCACGCAGACGATCACCGTGGGCTTGACCTTGAAGATCGTGCGATCGATGACCAGCCGGAGAAAGTGCCGCAGCATCTTCTCCGCGACCTCGAAGTTGGCGATGACGCCGTCCTTCATCGGGCGCACCGCCAGGATCCCCTCGGGGGTCCGTCCCAGCATGCGCTTGGCGTCGAGGCCGATCCCCATGATGTTCCCCGTCGCCTGATCCACCGCGGCGACCGACGGCTCGTTCAGCACCACGCCCTCGCCCTTCACCAGCACGAGCGTGTTGGCGGTGCCCAGGTCTACGGCCAGCTCGGTGGCCGGACGCCAGGCGCGCCGCTTGGGCATCTGGCGCCGGCGATCGTCGCCTTCGGACGGGGTGTCCTGGGAGGGGAGAATGTTGCTATCGATCGCGACGGTCACAGGGGTTGAATTCCTTCCTCGACGGAGGCCTTGCAGATAACCTGCTCGGGTTGCGTAATACCGTTGATCTCGAACGATGACTTCGCGATACGTGCGCCTGACTTCGGCGTTTGCGCGAGGGAACGGCGCCGGTCCGCGGATGGATGGCGCGCTTGGGAGCGGGGACCGTGCAAGATATGATCCACCTCTCGTTTCCGCTTCTCGTGGCGGGCGCGGCTGTGATCTCCAGGCCTCGCGCCGCCCGTCTGGCGTGGTCCGCGGCCGTTGCCGGCGGAACCGCCCTCGCGGCGCTCCACGCCGCCGGCTCGGGCGGCGCCGCCCCCGGCACCGGCTTGGCGGGCTTGCCGTCGGCGTTTCTCGACGTGGAGGCCGCGCTGTTCCTGGCCGGGGCCGCCCTCGCCCTTGCGGGCGCGCTGGTCGCCGCACGGGAGCGTCGAGAACCCGGCGACTTCCCTGGAGCGGTCGCCGTCGGCGTGGCCGGACTCTGGCTCGGCGGGCTCGGCGTTGGCTGTCTCGCCGGCTCGCGGCCCGCGAGCTATCTCCCCGCCTTTCTCATCCTCGCCGTCGCCGCCACGCTCATCGCCTATGTCGGCCGGCGGTGGCCCGGCGTTCCAGAGCTCCGTCCCGCCGCATCGGTGCGCTCCGGGAGCGCGGTCGCGATGCTCATCGGGGCCGCGCTCGCGGGCTTCGCGCCAAGCGTCGGCCCGGTCTTCCTCGGTGTCGCCATGGCGGCCCTGGGCGGCTACCTGGCTGACGCGGCCCGAGCGCGCCGGATTCCGGTCACCCTGGTGCTCACGCTCCTGCTCCTGCCGACCTGGTGGCTCATGGCGACCATCGCTGGCCCCGAGGGCCTCCCCATCCACGGCCTGGCCGACCGGCCGTGGAGTCCGGCCGCCGAGCTGGCGCTCGCCCTCGTGCTTCTGGTATCGGCATGGTCCCTCGCCGGCTTGTGGCCGCTCCACCGCCAAGTGCCCTCCCTCTTCACCGCTCCGGTGGGCGCGCTGCTCGTCGCGCGGGTGGCCATTCCGGCGGCTGCGGACGGCATCGCGCACTGGCGGGCGCTCGCCATGCCGCTCGTCGTTGCGGGCCTTTGGCACGCGGCGATGTCAGCTCGTCGGGCCGGTGCCGCCGCAGGGCTCGCCTGGATCGGGCTGCTCGCGGCGACCCCCACGGGAGAGCTCGGTGCGGCCCTGTTGTTCCTGGGTGCGCTCCTCCTGGCCCTGTCCGACCGCATGGCTACGGTCGCCCCGAGGGCCGCGCTCCTGGTTCGGGTGGCGGGTGCGGTGTCTGGCGGCGCCGGCGCCCTGCTCGCGACGGCGGCGGGACTGCACGTGGAGGTGGTGTACACCGTGCTCGCGGTGGCGGCGCTGGCGGCCGCCGCGGCGCGGAGAGCGCCGGCTCAGGCCAGCACGGCGAGCGCGCCGAGCGCGACCGCAGCGAGCGCCTGATCGCCCTCGAGCCGCGCGCGCGCGCGGGCGGCTTCGGGCGCGAGACCCTTCGAGAAGAGCCGCCAGGCGGTGTCATCGCTCATGGCGATGGCCGCGGCCGGGGAGGGCGCGACCCCGCCGTAGAGCCGCCAGATCCCGTTCTCGCGGCGAAGCGTCCACGCGCCCCCGGCCTCTCCCTCGACCGTGACCCGCACCGTGGTTTGGGAGGGAGCGGTGGTCGCCGCGTACGCGTGGGGCAGCGCGCGCACGAACAGATCGAGCACCGGATGAAGCCACTCGCGGGCCGTGAGGGGCGGCGCGCCCACCGCGTCGCGAATCTGCTGCTGGTGGAGCCAGCGCTCGGTGTAGTCGCGCCCCACGTCGAACCAGTGAGGCGATTCGGTGTCGCCCGCCCAGGTGACGCCCCAGTGCGCCGGCGCGAACGGGTCGGTGGCGCGAAACAGCTCCACGACCCAGGGGCCGGTCAGCTCGAGCAGGTCGATCAGGAGGCGGGGACTCATGCGCCGGGCCACGGCCACCCACTCGGCGTTCATCGCGTTCACGAAGTCGATCAGCGCGCGCCCGGCGAGCGGTCCCGCGGCCGGCGGCGCCTGGCCGTCACGGTGGAACGAGAGCCGCCGCAGGTCGTCGTCGAGCAGGTGCGCCGTGATGTCCCGGACCGACCAGAGGGCGCACGCAGTCGGGAGCTCCCAGTCGGACGCCTCGAGCCCGCGGAGCAGCGCGATGAGCTCACGGTGAAGCGCCGGGAGCCGGTTCACCAGCATCACGGGCTCGAGCGGGCGAAGCGATGGGGTCGACGGGGTCACGCGCGGAATGTGAACGGGTCCGCCGAGCGCGCCAAGTGCGCGTTGATTCCTCCCGGATGCGCCGGCATATTTCGCGGCCTGAGCACGCTCAAGTCGTTCGAGCGTCAGCACGTTTCCCGTTCGAGGAGCTGGTCATGGCCTTCACCCTTCCCCCCCTGCCATACGCCTACAACGCCCTGGAGCCGCACATCGACGAGCAGACGATGCGGATCCATCACGACAAGCACCACGCCGCCTACGTCAACAACCTGAATGCCGCGCTCGAGTCGCACGCGGACCTGCAGAAGAAGTCGGTCGAGGAGCTGGTCGCGAACCTCGACGCGCTTCCCGAGAACATCCGCACGCCGGTCCGCAACAATGCCGGCGGGCACGTCAACCACACCATGTTCTGGGAAATGATGGCCCCCGGCGGCGCGAAGGAGCCCTCAGGCGCGCTGGCCGAGGCGATCACGAAAGCGTTCGGCGGGCTGTCACAGTTCAAGGAGCAGTTCCAGAAGGCGTGCGGCGGCCGGTTCGGCAGCGGATGGGGCTGGCTCATCGCCGACCGGAACGGCGGCCTCAGCATCGACAGCACCCCGAATCAGGACTCGCCCCTCATGAGCGGCAAGCAGCCGATCCTGGGCTGCGACGTCTGGGAGCACGCCTACTACCTCAAGTACCAGAACCGACGGCCCGACTACGTCGTGGCGTGGTGGAACGTGGTCAACTGGACCGACGTGGGCCGGCGGTTCGATCGCGCGAAGGGCAAGTGAGCGCGGCACCCACGGCGCCGGCGACGGGGCAGCTCCCCGCCGTCGGAGCGCCCGCCCCCGACTTCACCCTGCCGAGCACGGCCGGCACCGACGTGACCCTGTCCGCGCTGCGCGGGCGGAACGTGCTGCTCGCGTTCTTTCCTCTCGCGTTCACCAGTACCTGTACCAGCGAGCTGTGCGCGCTGTCCGACGACTACGAGCAGTTCCAGAGCGCCGCCACCGTGGTGCTTCCCATCAGCGTCGACTCCGTCCCCACCCTCAAGGAGTTCAAGTCGAAGGAGCGGCTCGGGCTCGACCTGTTGAGCGACTTCAAGCGGGAGGTGAGCCGGCGCTACGGGACCCTGATCGAGGATCGCTTCTACTCGAACCGGGTCTACGTGCTGATCGACCGCGACGGCATCGTGCGCTGGACCTACGCGGAGGAGACCCCGCGCACGCGCCGGGAGAACAGCGAGCTCCTCCAGCGGCTGCGCGCGCTCGAGGATCGATGAGCGCGTGGAGAGGACGGGGACGACGACGCCTTCTCCGTCCTTTCCATCTTCTCCGCCTTTGTGCCGTGCTCTGCCTCGTTCCGGCGGTTTCCTGCCGCATCGAGGACCACACGCCGACCGGGACCCGGCACGACGAAGAAGCGGTGCAGGGGCTGGTGGCGCGCTACGCGCGCACCCTGTCCGACCGCGACTGGGACGGTGCCCGCGCTCTCTTCTGGCCCGACGCCACCTACTCCGGCCCCATGCTGCCCGCCGGCGCCGACACCCACCAGGCGGTCGACATCGACTACGCCCTCGGCGTGCTGGCCCGCCGAGTCGAAGGCCTCGACGCCGGTCGGTTCGACGTGCGGGTGCTCCGCTCCGACTACCGCCAGGAGGGCGACCTCGCGGCGGTGTGGGTCACGACGCGCCGCGTTCTGCCGGTGGCCGGATCCTCCGTCGAGCGCAACTGGATCGAGCACCTCGTGCTCAAGCGCATCGGAGGCGAGTGGCGGATCCTGAGCCTCGCCGCCACGCCGCTCCAGCCCGGAGCGCCCCGTGCCCAACGCTGAGCTGACGCTGGTGGGAGCGGTGGCCAAGCTCCTGAACGAGGAGCTCGGCACCGAGGCCACGCTCTCGGCGGTGGTGGAGACGCTTCGCCGGGGGCTGCCGGCGGAGGCGGTGACGGTCTGGTCCCGGGAGCATGCCTCGCCCGCGTTCCGCGCGGTCGCGACACCCGCGATGCCGGGCCGAACATCACCAGTGCGCTCGCTGGACCAGGTGCCGCTCCGAGACGGCTGGCGCCGCTATCCGCTTGAGCACGAGGGCGTGTGCCTCGGCCTGCTCGAGGCGCGCGGCGGCGGTTCGGATCAGGCCGCCGTGCTGTCGGTCGTGGCCGACGTGCTCGCCCCCTATCTCGCGGCGGCGGAGCTCTCGGCCGACCTGGCCGGCGAGGTGGCGGCGCAGTCGCGCGAGATCGAGGCGCACCGGCGCTTCACCAGTCTCATCGTGGACAGTCTGCCGGTGGGCCTGTACGTGGTGGACCGCGACTACCGGATCCAGGCGTGGAACCGGAAGCGCGAGACCGGCACGCAGGGACTTCGCCGCGACGACGTGGTCGGGCGACCCGTGTTCGACGTGCTCACCCGCCAGCCCGCGGCCCAGCTCCGCGCCGAGTTCGACCGGGTGTTCGAGACCGGCGAGATCCAGCAGACCGAGCATGAGGTCAACCTCGGGGGCGACGTCCGCCGGTTCCGGCTGAGCAAGATCCCGATGCGGTTCGAGGGCGACGAGATCACCCACGTGATCACGATCGGCGAGGACGTGACCGAGCAGCACCGGGTCCAGCGGCAGATCCTTCAGAGCGAGAAGCTCGCGGCCATCGGCCAGCTCGCGGCCGGCGTCATGCACGAGATCAACAACCCGCTCGCTACCATCAGCGCGTGCGTCGCCGCCATCGAGGGTCGCCTGCCGGTTGCTCCCGGCTCGGCGCAGGCCGTGGAATATCTCCAGACGATCGACCGCGAGGTCGACCGCTGCAGCCGGATCGTGGACGGGCTGCTGGATTTCAGCCGGCCGAAGGCCGGTCCCCGGCGGCCGGTCTCGCTCAATGCGCTGGTGGACGAGTCGCTCTTCCTGCTCAAGCACCACCAGCGTTTCAAGAAGCTGCGGGTGGTGCGGGCGCTGGCCGACGACCTGCCGAGCACCGCCGGCAGCGCCGAACAGCTCATCCAGGTGCTCATGGCGCTGCTGCTCAACGCGGTCGACGCCATGGAGGAAGGGGGCGAGCTGACCGTGCGCACGGGCGCGAGCCCGGGCCGCCGCGGCGAGATCGTGCTCGAGGTGCAGGATACCGGCGTGGGGATTCCGGCCGCCGACCAGAGCAAGATCTTCGAGCCGTTCTACACCACCAAGCCGCCGGGGCGGGGCACCGGGCTGGGCCTCTCGATCTGCTACGGGATCGTGTCGGACCACGGCGGACGGATCGAGCTGGACAGCACGCCGGGTCGCGGCACCACCTTCCGAATCTTCCTGCCGGCGGCGGCATGAAGATCCTCGTGATCGAGGACGACCGCACGGTGGGCCAGTACGTGAAGCGGGGCCTGGAGGAGCAGCACTTCCAGACCGATCTGGTGGACGACGGCATGGAGGGGCTGCGGCTCGCGTCGGGGGGACGGTACGATCTGATCGTGCTGGACCTCAGGCTGCCCGGCATGAACGGACTCGAGGTCCTGCGGACCCTGCGTGACCGCGGCCTCACGGTCCCCATCCTGGTGCTCACCGCCCAGGACGCCGTGGACTTCAAGGTCCAGGCGCTGCGCTCCGGGGCCGACGACTACGTGACCAAGCCGTTCGCCTTCGAGGAGCTGCTGGCGCGGGTGGAGGCGCTGGGCCGGCGCCCGCAGGCGATCCGCGACCCGGTGCTCCGGGTGGGCGACCTGGAGCTCGACACGGCCACGCGCGAGGTCCGCCGCGCCGGCGAGCCGATCGAGCTCACGCCCAAGGAGTACACGGTGCTCGAGTACCTGATGCGGCACACGGGGCGGGTGATGTCCCGCACGCTCATTACCGAGTACGCCTGGGACTATCACTTCGACCCGGGCACCAACATCGTGGACGTCGTGATCAACCGGCTGCGCAAGAAGGTCGACTCGGGCCACGCCCAGAAGCTGGTGCACACGGTGCGGGGCGTCGGCTACGTCGTGAAGATCTGACGTGCACACCATCCGGCAGCGGCTCACCTTCTGGTACACGGTCGCGCTGGCGGTGACGCTCGGCGTGTTCGGGACGCTGCTGTACCTGGAGCGCCGCCAGTCGGCGCTGCGCGAGCTCGACCGGCGGCTCGGCCTCGAGGTGGACCTGGCCAACCGCTGGCTCAGCGAGTCGTACAACGTGCTGGGCCGGATCGTGACCACCGCCGGGTCGAGGCCGTCGCTGGACCCCGGTATCAGCGCGTACCTCGAGGCGGTACGGGACTACGTCGTCGTGGCCGACACCAGCGGGAACGTCCTCGCCCTGTCGGAGGCCTCGCGGGCGCTCAACGCCGACGCGCTGCAGCGGCTGACCGCGCCGCTCGATACGCTCAGGGCGCCCAAGGAAGCCGGCACGATCAATCTGGAGGAAGGCGTCGGCTCGCTCCGCTGGGTCGCGCTGCGGGTCGAGGCGGCGGGCCCCGAGATCGGCAGCCTCATGGTGGCGACGCCCACGAGCGAAATCGCGTTCGGGCCGGCGGAGCTGCTGCGCTCGATGCTGATCATCGCGCCGATCATCCTGCTCGCGGCGGCGCTCCTGGGCTACTGGCTCGCGGGCACCTTCCTGCGCCCCGTGCAGAACATCATGGACGAGATCGAGGCCATCTCCGACGGGCGGAGCCTGCACCGCCGCCTGGCCGTTCCCATGTCGGACGACGAGATGGCCCGGCTCACGCTCACCGTGAACGGCATGCTCGCCCGGCTGGAGCAGAGCTTCGGGAGCCTGCACCGGTTCACCGCGGACGCGAGCCACGAGCTCAAGACCCCGCTCATGGTGCTCCGGGCGGGCGTCGAGCGCGCGCTGGTGCACCCGGGCGTGCCGGCGGAGATCCTCCAGTCGCTGGATGAGACGCTGGCGCAGCTCAACGAGATGACCGAGTTGGTGGAGAGCCTGCTTACGCTGGCGCGCGCGGACGAGGGCCGGGCCCCCCTGGCCGTCGAGGAATCCGACCTGCGCGCGCTGGTGAGCGACGTCGTGGAGACCGCCGGCATGCTGGGCGAGAGCTCCGGCATCGTGGTCACCAGCACCCTGCCGGACCACCCGGTGCGCCTCGCGGTGGACCCGCACCGCATCCGCGAGATGCTGCTCAACCTCATCACCAACGCCATCAAGTACACCCCGCAGGGCGGCACGGTGGATCTCTCGCTCGCCGACCAGGAGGACGCGGTGAGCATCACGGTGCTCGACACGGGGATCGGCATCGCCGCCGGCGACCTGCCGCACATCTTCGAGCGGTTCTGGCGGGCGGACCCGGCCCGCTCCCGGACCGGCGACCGCCCGGGCACCGGGCTCGGGCTCGCGATCACCAAGTGGATCGCCGAGGCGCACGGCGGCTCGATCACGGTGCAGAGCCGCCCGGGACGCGGCACTATCTTCACCGTTCGGCTGCCGCGCGCCGGCGCGGTGCCGATCATTCCGCGTGGCGCCCGTTCCACCCCCGCGCGCGAAGCCGCGGCGGCCCCGGCCGCGAAGGCTCCCTGAGCGCCGTGCACGGCGGGCCGCCTTCCTCGTCCCTCTGCTAGTCGTTCGTCCCGCACGGCCGAGTGTGACTCGGGTCACCGAGGTTGTACCCGATCTCCCGCATGGTACGCGGCCGGCGAGTTGCCGGTCTGAACACGACCTGACCGCTGCGCCGGGGATGACGGACGCCTAATTCGCTTGTCATCGAATTGTCATGTGCGGGCTACTGGCGAGTCATCCCTTCGGTGGTAGCTTGTCGGGCACGATCGATCCTCCCCCCTGGAGGTAGCAGCGTGTTCGAGAACCTGATCGAATCCAAGCAGAAGGGTCAACGGACGATTGGACAGACCGTGCTGTCCGTGCTCGTCCATGGCGCCATCATTTTCGGCGCCGTGAAAGCGACCCAGGGTGTGGCCGAGACCATCAAGAACCGGCCGGTCGACACCACGATGGTGTTCCTCAAGCCGCCGCCGCCCCCGCCACCGCCGCCCAACCAGCCGCCGCCCGACGTGATCGTGTCCGCGAACCCGCCGCCGAAGGGGTTCCAGACCGTCGTGGCGCCGACGGACATTCCGAAGGACATTCCGCCCATCGACCTGAACGAGAAGCCCTTCGACCCGAAGGACTTCACCGGGAAGGGCGTCGAGGGCGGCGTCGCCACCGGTGTCGTGGGGGGCACCGGCCCGGTCAGCGGTGAGGTGTTCCTCGAGGCGCAGCTGGACGATCCGGTCCAGCCGATCTCGATTCCGACACCGCGCTATCCGCCGGTGCTGCAGAGCGCCGGGATCGCGGGCGCCGTGGACCTGCAGTACGTCGTCGACACGACCGGCCACGCGGAGCCGAACTCGTTCAAGGTCCTCAAGACGACGCACCCCGCGTTCGTGGAACCGGCCGAGGAAGCGATCCGGAAGGGCGTCTTCAAGCCGGCCAAGTTCAAGGGCACGCCCGTCCGGCAGCTGGTTCAGCAGCGTATTTCGTTCAAGGTCGGCCAGTAGGCCATCATCACGCCCGGGAGGCACGGCAACATGAGTCTCGATCTGATGCACCTGTGGGCCCAGATGGGCTACTTCGCCAAGGGCATCGTTTTCGTCCTGGCGATCATGTCCATCTACTCGCTCACGATCGTGTTCACCAAGCTGATCCAGCTGAAGCGCAGCGAGCGGGAGACGCGGCGGTTCGCACCCCAGTTCTCGCGCGCCATCCAGGAGGAGAACCTGGACCAGGCCATCACCCTCGCCGAGAAGAACAAGAAGAGCCACGTGTCGCGCGTGCTGGGCGAGGCGCTGGCCGAGGTGAAGCCGCTGCTGCGCGACCGCGCCACCATCACCGCCGCCGACATCAACTCGGCCGAGCGGGCGGTGGAGCGCCAGATGCTGATCGTGCTCGCCGAGTTCAAGCGCGGCCTGGGCGTGCTCGGCACGGTCGGCTCGACGGCGCCGTTCGTCGGTCTGCTCGGCACCACGATGGGTATCGTGAACGCGTTCGTGGGCATGGCGGCGCAGGGCGCCTCCGGCGGCCTCGCGGGCATCTCGGCCGGTATCGCCGAGGCGCTGATCACGACGGCGTTCGGCCTGCTGGTCGCCATTCCGGCGGTGTGGGCCTACAACTACTTCACCACCAAGATCGAGAATCTCACGGTCGAGATGACCTACACCTCGAAGGAACTGATCGACTACCTGATCAAGAGCGTGGGAAGCGAGTTCGGGCGCTCGATCTTCACCAAGGAATTCCAGGCCCAGAAGGCGGTGACCGGCAGTGGCCATATCCACGGGTAGCGCGGGCGGCACCGCGGTCAAGTCGGACATCAACGTGACGCCGATGATCGACGTCATGCTGGTGCTCCTGATCATCTTCATGATCGTGACGCCGCTGATCGCCGCCGGGTTCAAGGCCACGCTGCCGAAAGGCAAGAACCTCGACCCGCGGCCCGAAGGGGAGAACGAGGTCGTGCTGGGCATCGACGAATTCGGCCGCTACTTCCTCAACGGCCGGCCGCTGCCCGAGGGGACGCTCGAGGATCAGCTCCGTGGCATCTTCCAGGCCCGGACCGAGGACAAGATCCTGTACTTCAAGGCGGACAACAAGCTCAAGTTCGCCAAGATCGACGAAGCCGTCGAGACCGCCCGGCGGGCCGGCGTGCGCGTGATGGCCGCCATTACGGAGCCGAAGAACACCGGTCTGTTCCAGGCGGACAAGAAGGAGAAGAAGTAATGGCGATGAGCGCCGGAGGATCCAGCGGCGGCGTCCAGTCCGACATCAACGTGACGCCGATGATCGATGTGCTCCTCGTGCTGCTGATCATCTTCATGATCACGCAGCCGCTCTCGCGGATGGCGATGGACGTGCAGGTGCCGCCACCCGATACGCCGCAGACCAACAAGACGCCGCCCAACCAGATCGTGCTCGAGCTGGGCGACGACGGCGGGTACAACATCAACGGCCAGCCGGTGCCCAAGGACCAGCTCGATACGCAGATCCACGCGATCTACGACCAGCGGCCGGCCAAGCTGCTGTTCATCAAGGCCGGGCCCAACCGGATCTACCAGGACGTCGTCGAGGCCATGGACGTCGCCCGGGGCGCCGGGGTCCAGATCATCGGCTTCACCCCGAAGGAGGCGAACCAGCAGAAGTAGGCGCCGGTCGCCGGCATGGTTTTCCGCGCGGGGGCCGAGTCGGCCCCCGCGCGTGCGTCGGGCCATGGCCCGCGCGTCTCTCGGGAGGGCGCTGGGCCGCGCCCATTATCTTTCGCCTGCGTCGCCCGCGAACGCTCCGAGGTTGCTACGCGCGAACCCACCCAGCCCAGACTCGCCCTGCCCGCCGGTCGCCGCCGCTATGACGGTCTGGTGATCTCGCTGGTGGTGCACGCGCTGATCCTGCTCCTGGCGATGCGGAGCGGGGAGCGGCTGTGGTCACGCACGCTCGCGCCGGGCGATCCCGCGCTGCCCGCGGGCGGGGGCGGCGGCGGTGGCGGCGGTCCCCGCGTGGCCTATATTACCCTGCCGCCGCCGGCAGCCGCCGCGCCGGTCATGCCGCGCGCGCCGATCGTGGCGCCCCCGCCGGTGCCGCCGCGGGTCGAGCCCAGGCCGGTGCCGACGCCCGTGCCCAAACCCGCACCCGAGGTTCCCGCTCCCGCGCCTCCCCCCGTCGATACGCAGCCTCCCGCTCCGGCGGCCTCTCCGGGCACGACGAGCGTGGCGAGCGGCGCGGCCGCGGGGACCGGCACCGGCGGCGGCGCGGGAGGCGGTGCGGGGCAGGGCATCGGCCCGGGCGAGGGCCGTGGCAGCGGACCCGGGGCCGGCGGTGGCGGGCAGGGCGGCGGCATCCGTCCGCCCGAGCTGCGGGATCTGGCCTTTCCATTCGACACGC
Organism: Gemmatimonadales bacterium; assembly: GCA_025928645.1. Classification (GTDB taxonomy): domain Bacteria; phylum Gemmatimonadota; class Gemmatimonadetes; order Gemmatimonadales; family GWC2-71-9; genus CAVVWJ01. Next base: position 19,041 of record JAICJD010000011.1, on the reverse strand, counting down.
CACCCAAGGAGCTGAGGGGCGCGTCGCTCGCGGTGACCTTCTGGGTGCGGGTGGACGGCCGGGTCGAGCGCTACGAGGTGGCGCCGGAGATCGCCGACCGCGACTACGCCCGGAAATTCGACGAGGTCATCCGCGCGTTCCGCTTCACGCCGGCCCGCGCGCCCGACGGCCGCACCGTGGCCGGTACTACGACTGTGACCTTCACCCTGCCCGGCAAGCGCAGCTCCTGACGCCCGCACTTCCCCACGCCGCACGAGGACTCTTCATGCACCGGCTGCTGCTCCGGAAATCGGTCGAGGACTGCGAGAACGACATTCTGGAGCGCGGCGGTCTCAAGCGCTCGCTCGGCAAGTGGCACCTGACCGCGCTTGGCGTGGGCGCCACGATCGGGGCCGGCATCTTCGCGACGACGGGCACGGCCATCGTGGGCGACCCGGCCCGTCCCGGCGCGGGCCCCGCGATCGTGCTCTCGTTCCTGCTCACCGCGCTCACCTGCGGGTTCGCCGCACTGTGCTACGCCGAATTCGCCGCCATGGTGCCGATCTCGGGCTCCGCCTACACCTACGCGTACGCGAGTCTGGGCGAGCTGGTGGCGTGGATCATCGGCTGGGACCTGATCGTGGAGTACGCGGTCGGCAACATCGGGGTGGCGATCGGCTGGTCCGGCTATTTCCGCGAGCTCCTGACGCACTTCGGGGTGGCCATGCCGGCGTGGCTCGCCACGGACTTCCGATCCGCCCACATGGCGGCCGCCGCGGTCGCCAACGGCGCGAGCGACCCGAGCAGCCAGTATCTCGCCTCCGCGCTCGCCACGGCGCCCCGTCTGTTCGGCCTGCCGGTCATCGCCAACCTGCCCGCCTTCCTCATCGTCGCCCTCATCACCGTGATCCTGGTCATCGGCATCAAGGAGAGCGCCAACTCGAACACGGCGATGGTGGTGCTCAAGATCGCCATCATCCTGTTCTTCTGCGCGGTGGGCGTCACCCTGATCAAGCCGATCCACTGGAACGATCCCGCGACCGGCGGGTTCGCGCCCAACGGCTTCGCGGGCATCAGCGCCGGGGCGGCCATCATCTTCTTCAGCTACATCGGATTCGACGCGACGAGCACGGCCGCGGAGGAGGCGCGCGACCCGGCTCGCGACATGCCCTTCGGGATCATCATGAGCCTGGTCGTCTGCACGGTGCTCTACATCGTGCTGGCGCTGGTCATGACCGGCATGGCGCCGTGGCAGCGGCTGGGCACACCGGAGCCGATGATCACGGCGCTGGCGCTGGCCGACGGCTCGCCGCGGCTGCTCACGATCTCGCGCTTCATCGTGTCACTCGGCGCGGTGGTGGCGATGAGCAGCGTCCTCCTCGTGTTCCAGCTCGGCCAGCCGCGGATCTTCATGTCCATGTCGCGGGACGGGTTGCTGCCGCCGTTTCTCGCGCGGGTCCACCCGCGGTTCAAGACACCCTGGGTCGGCACCATCATCACCGGGCTGTTCGTGGCCACGTTCGCGGCGTTCGCGAACATCGCCGAGGTGGTGGACCTGACGAACATCGGCACTCTGTTTGCGTTCGTGCTGGTGTCGGCGGGGGTCATCGTGCTGCGGCGGCAGGAGCCCGATCGGCCGCGGCCGTTCCGCGCGCCGCTCGTGCCGATCACGCCGATCATCTCGATCCTGGCCTGCATCTACCTGATGATCCAGCTTCCCAGGATCACCTGGATCCGGTTCGGGCTGTGGCTGCTGCTGGGGTTGGCCATCTACTTCACGTACGGCGTGCGGAACAGCCGATTGGCGAGGCAGGCCGAGGCGAAAGCGGAGGAGACGGGGGCGGCGGTGTGACGGAAGGGTCGTCGGCCTAGGGGTCGACCCTGAGCGACGAGTCACCCTGAGCGAAGCGAAGGGGGCGTGCGTCAGCGCATGTCCCCTTTCCCCCTCGCTAACGCTCGGGGTCAGGGTGATTCCCGGGCCGCCAGCCGCAGCGCGCCCTCGACCGGATCCACCCGCGTCTCCACCGGCCGGAGCGTCGCCTCCTGGCCCAGCCGCGCGAGCACGCTGCGCCGCAGCGGGCCGTCGGCCGAGAGCAGGCCGCCGGTGAGCGCTACGCCGACCGGCGGGGCGATGTCCATCACCGGCACGAGACAGATGGCGAGCTGCGTCAGCTCGCGCGCGGCGTAGTCCAGGATCCCCTGGGCCAGCGGGTCGCCGTGGGCCGCCACGTCGAGCACGTGCGGCGCGAGCGACGCCACCTCCGCCGGCGAGGCGCCCGCCGCCCAGCGCACCAGCTCGTCGAAGCCGGCGCTCCGCGACGCCGCCAGCACCCGCTCGCTGAGGGCGGTCCGCGGGCTGCGCCCATCCACCGCGCGGCTCACCGCGCCGAGGGCCGCGCGGCCGATGGCGTAACCGCTCCCTTCGTCGCCCATCTGCCAGCCGTAGCCGCCGATGCGGTGCTGCTTCCCCGTGCGATCCCGCCCGACCGCCACGCTGCCGGTGCCCGCGGTCACCACGATGCCGGGCCCCTCGTCGAACGCGGCGGCCAGCGCGATCTCGATGTCGGTGGACACGACCACCCGGGTCGCGAGGTTCTCGCCCCGGAGCGCCTTCCGCAGCTCCTCCCGCTCGGGCTCGCGTCCCGCGCCGGCCGCGCCCACGTACAGCACGTCCCCGCTCAGTCGCCCGGCGCCGGCGAGCGCCTGGCGCACGACCTCCGCGATGATCGACGAAGAGATGAGCGCGCGTCCGGGCCGCACGGCGGCGCCGGAGCCCTCGGCACGGGCGAGCACCGTCGTGCCGTCGGACACGCCGACCGCGGTCTTGCTGCCGCCGACGTCGGCGCCGACGAGAATTCGGCTCACGGTGCGCTCACGCGCGCTGGAGAGAGGGCCGCACGCCCGGGAAGATAGCTGAGCGCGATACCGCTGCCGACGGCGAGCAGCGTGCCGAGCGGCACGTACCACGGCCAGGCGAGCCGCCCGAGCGGCTCCAGCCAGGCGAGCGCCGGCGCCGTGGCGAGGTGCTTCGCGAAGACCACCACCAGCATCGCCACCACCGTCACGGCGACCGCGCCCACGACGTCGCGGCCGCGCGCGCGCGGCCAGCGGCCGGCCAGCACGTAGGTGCCGAGCAGCGGACCATAGGTCACCGAGGCGATCGACAACGCCAGCACGACCACCGGCGTCTGGCCGCCGCCCGCCGTCCAGTGGAAGAACAGGGCGCCCGCGATCAGCCCGAGCGCCCACCCGCCGGAGATCAGGCGGCCGACCCGCAGCAGGTGGCCGGGATCGCGGCGGCCGGTCCACGACGCGTAGAGATCGTGCGTCGCGGAGGACGCCAGCGAGTTGATGGCGGAGCTGTGCGTGCCCATCGCGGCGGCCAGGATGCCCGCGATCACGAGCCCCGCGAGGCCCGTCGGCAGCTGGTTCACGACGAAGGCCGGAAACACCTCGTCGCCCGAACCGGTGCCGGCCAGCCCCGCGCCCCAGATCGCCGAGCCGACCAGCAGGAACAGGCTGAACTGCAGGATGACCATCACGCCGGAGCCCACGAGGGCCACCCGCGCGTCCGCCAGCGAGCGGGTGGCAAGCAGGCGCTGCACGATGAGGTGGTCGGTCCCGTGCGAGGCCGCAGAGAGCAGCGCGCCGCCGACCAGACCGCTCAGCAGGGTGTAGGTGTGGGTGAGGCTCGGCGCGAGGTCGATGACGCGGAGCTTGCCCGCGGCGTCGGCCGCGGCGAGCGCGTGGCCCGCGCCCCCGGCGAGATGCCAGGCCACGAACAGCGCGCCGATCCCGCCGGTGAGATAGACGGCGAGCTGGAGGACGTCGGTCCACACCACCGCCTTGAAGCCGCCGAACCAGGTGTAGACCATCGTCACGATCCCCATCACCACGATGGCGCTCGGCACGCTCCACCCCGTCACCAGCGCGAGCGGGATGGCGCTGGCGAACACCCGGACGGCATCGCCCAGGAAGCGGGAGACGAGGAAGATGAGCGAGATGAGTCGCCGGGTGCCGACGCCGAAACGCGACTCGAGCCGCGCGTACGCCGTCTCCTGGTGGCCCCGGAAATATCCGGGCAGGAGCCACGCCGCCACGCCGATCCGCCCGATCAGGTATCCGAAGGTGAGCTGGAGAAACGTCAGGTCCCCGCGCGCGCCGATGCCCGGCACCGATATGACGGTAAGGGCCGAGGTCTCGGTGGCGACGATGGAGAACAGGATCGCCCAGGCAGGCAGGTCGCGTGCGCCGAGGAAGTAGTCGGCGGCGCTCCGCTGATGGCGCGAGACCCAGAGGCCCACGCCGAGCGTGAACGCGAAGTACAGGACGACGACGGCGAGGTCGAGAGCGTGCAGGGCCGGAGACGGGTGAGGGTAAGGGATGCGCGCCGGCGCATGGGTCACCCTGAGCCCCTTGACTACGCTCAGGGCAGGCTGCGCCAAGGGGGCATGACCTAAATCATGCCCCCTTCGCTTCGCTCAGGGTGACTTCATGCGCGGGCGCGGGACTATGCCGTGAAGCTGCTGCCGCACCCGCAGCCGCCGGTGGCGTTGGGGTTGCTGAAGGTGAACCCCGAGCCCTGCATCGAGCTCACGTAGTCGATCGTGACGCCCGTCAGGTACTGCGCGCTGAAGCCGTCCACGAAGACGCGCACGCCGTTCACTTCGTGGACCAGGTCGTCGTCGAGGGCCCGCTCCTCGATGTTCAGGCTGTACTTGAAGCCGGAGCAGCCGCCAGGCAGCACGCTGATCCGAAGCCCCGCCGTGTCGGTGGGGACCTGCTCCTGGGTGATGAACTTCTGCACCTCTTCAGCCGCCCGCTCGGTGAGGGTCATGAGGAACCCGCCCGCCGGCGCCTGCTGTTCGATGCTCATGCTCTGCTCCTTGGGTGGATCGGCTGCCGGCAAACTCATTCTCCGGAGTCGAAACGTAACCGGGCGTCGACGACGGTGTCAACGTCGGCCGCCAGTATGGGGTCGGCGCGCAAGTTGCGCTGGATCAACGAGAAAGCTAGGATCGCGACCCCAACGTACAGCAGGGCCCGCACCGGCTGGCCGGTGACCGCCGCCCCGCCGGCGAAGACCGCGGCATAGACCGCCACGATGCCGGCCACCCAGTTGACCCACGACAGGGCGCCCCCCGGAATGGAGTCCTCGCCGAGCCCGAGACGTCGCGCCACCGAGCGCCAGCCAGGCCCTCCGGGACGCACCTGGCGGTAGAACCGCGCCAGGGTCTCGTCCGACTCGGGCGCGGTCAGGGCGGTGACCAGGAGCCAGACGGCCGTCGTGACGCCCACGGTGACCAGCATGGTGAACGCATAGTCGCGGCTGCCGGGGTCCGTCATCGAATGCCCGACCCGGCTCAGGGCGAGCGAGGTGACGAGCGACGCCGCCATGGCGCTGATCTCGGACCATGCATTCACCCGCCACCAGTACCACCGCAGGATGAACACGAGGCCCGTGCCCGCCCCGAGCGCGAACAAAATCTTCCAGCCCTGCTCCACGCTGGTGAGGAACTGCATCACCACCAGCGACGAGACCATCAGCACGATCGTGGCCAGCCGCGAGGCCATGACCTGCGCGCGGGGGCTCGCCTCGGGCTTCACGAACCGGAGGTAGACGTCGTTCACCAGATACGACGCGCCCCAGTTGAGGTGGGTGCTGATCGTGCTCATGTAGGCAGCGGCGAACGCGGCGAGCAGGAGGCCCTTGTACGGCGACGGCAGGATGTCCACCATCACCCGCACGTAGCCTTCTTCCGGGTTCGCCAGCGTGGGATAGCGCAGGAGCCCGACGAACCCGACGAGGATCCAGGGCCAGGGCCGGAGCGCGTAGTGGGCGATGGTGAACCACAGCGTCGCCAGGAGCCCGTGGCGCTCGTCCTTGGCCGAGAGGATCCGCTGCACCACGTAGCCGCCGCCCCCGGGCTCCTGACCCGGGTACCAGGAGGCCCACCACTGCACGCTGAGCCATACGAGCAGGGTCGTCACCGGGAGCCACGGCGCGCTCAGGGGGGGAAAGACCCCGAATGCGGCCTCGGGCGATCCGAAGTGGGTGGAGACCCGCTCGACGAGCGGATCGAGTCCTCCCACCGAACGGACCGCCAGCACCGCGAGCAGAATCGAGCCGCCCATCGCGAACACGAACTGGAACAGGTCCGTGACGATCACGCCCCAGAGCCCGCCGAGCACGCTGTAGATGGCGGTCACGGCGAAGAGGAAGAGCGCGGCCTTCCAGGGATCGATGTTCAGGCTGACCTGGAGGATGGTGGCCATGGCCCGGGTGACCCAGCCCATGATGATCAGGTTGATGGGCAACGCGAGATAGAGGGCGCGGAAGCCGCGCAGCACCGCGGCCGGCCGGCCGCCGTAGCGCAGCTCCGCGAACTCGACGTCGGTGATCACGCCGGCCCGGCGCCACAGCCGGGAGAAGAAGAACACCGTGAGCACCCCGGACACCGCGCCATTCCACCACAGCCAGTTGCCGGCGACGCCGTACTTCGCCACCAGGCCGGCCACGGCCAGCGGCGTGTCCGCGGCGAAGGTCGTCGCCACCATCGAGGTGCCCGCGAGCCACCACGGCAGCGACCTGCCGGACACGAAGTAGTCCGCCAGCGACTTGCCGGCCCGGCGTGTGTAGGCCAGGCCGATGGCCGCGGAGGCCACGAAGTAGAGCGCGATGATCAGCCAGTCCGAGAAGACGAGATGCATCGGTATCTCGTGGTCGCAGGGGAGAGGGATGGTGGCTCGGTGGGCGACAAGTGCTCACCGCTTCTACGGTACCCGGCGTTGCAGTCCCCAGCCGCGCGGGTAGCTCGGCGGCAACGCGATCGGCAGGCGCCCGGTGATCGGCGCGGCGCCCGCGAGGGCCCGCGCCACCGCGCGCTCGATCAAGGCGTTCGATCGCCAGCCGATCAGGTACGAGCCCACCTCCGGCAGGCCCGACAGCACGTACGGATTGCCCAGCGAGACCAGCACCGTCGGCCGCTCCTGCGCCGTGTGCGCGACGAGCGCGGCGAGCGCGGCCGGCAGTCCGATCGATCCGCGTCCTGCGATCGGCCGGTCGGCCGTGGCGAAGAGCGCGGTCGTATTCTGCCGGAGCGCCGACGCCGCGGAGTCGTAGCTCGCCGCGCCGCTGGCCGGCCAGAGTCGCGCGAGCGTGACGCCGAAGCCCCGCGCCCGGAGCTCTGCCGCCAGGGCCAGGCCGACGGTCCGGTTCTCCTCCTCGGCGTACGTCACGAGGGTGAGCCCCGGCCGGGCCCTCCCGAGCCCGTGGATCACGCCGGCCGAGTCCTTCACCATGACGATCGAGCGCTGGGCGATCGCCGCCGCATCGCGCTCGAATGCGGCGCTCCCCACGACCGCCGGAATGCTGTCGAGCGAAACGGTCCGCCCGGCAAACAGGCCGAGCCCCTTCTTGGCCTCCAGCACGCGGCGGACCGAGCGGTCGAGCCGCTCGGGCGTGATCTCGCCGCGGGCGACGGCGCGGGCCATGGCGTCGATCGCGGCGCCCGGATCGGCCGGCTGGAGCAGCAGGTCCGCTCCGGCCAGAAACGCGCGCACGCCGGCCTCGGCGCCGTAGGCGTCGGCCACACCGGCCATGTTGAGCGCATCGGTCACGATCAGGCCGTGGAACCCGAGCGAGTCGCGCAGAAGTCCCGTGAGAATGGTCGGGACGACCGTGCCCGGCCGCACCCGCCCCGAGTCGAGGGCGGGGAGCGCGATGTGCGCCGACATCACCACGTCCACGCCGGCGGCGATCGCCGCGCGGAAGGGCACCAGCTCGACGGAGTCGAGCCGCGCCCACGATGACGAAATGACCGGCAGCGCGACGTGCGAGTCGGTCTCGGTGTCGCCGTGCCCGGGAAAATGCTTGGCGGTGGCCAGCATCCCATGGTCCTGCAGCCCCCGCACCTCGGCCGCGACCATGCGGCCCACCTGTTCCGGGTCCTCCCCGAACGCGCGGGTATTGATGATCGGGTTCGCGGGGTTGTTGTTGACGTCGGCCACCGGCGCGAAGCAGAGCTGCACGCCGACCGCCCGTCCTTCCAGCGCCGTGATTCGCCCGACATCGTACGCCACGCTGTCGCTGCCGGTGGCGCCCACGCCCATATTGGGAGGGAAGAGAGTGCCGCCGTTGAGCCGCAGGCTGGTGCCGCCCTCGAAATCGGAGCCCACGAGGAGCGGCAGCCGCGAGCGCCGCTGCAGCCGGTTGAGCTTGGCGGCCACGTCGAGCGGGGAGCCCACCGAGACGATGAGGCCGCCGACGTGGAGCGAGTCCACCCACGCCTCGGCGCGCTCGAAGCCGTCGTCGTCGTAGGCGGCGTAGGTTCCCGGAATCCACGGCACCACCAGCTGGGCGATCTTGTCGCGCGTCGACAGCCCGGCCAGGAGCGCCTCTACGTTGCTCTCGGGGCCGACCGCCTCCGCGGTCGGAATGGGTGACGGCGACGGCACCCCCGCCGGGCGCCCGCAGGCGCCCAGCAGAACTACAACCGCGGCAAGGTGCTTCGCGTGCACAGATCGCTCATCGGACTCTGCGGATGGATGTTCGGATTGGCGCTCGCTTGTCCGGCTGCCCGGCCGAACGCGGTGCCGGCCTCGGCGCCGCGGGTGCGGCCGGGCATCGACGTGCTCCTCAGCGACAGCCTCGCGCTCGTGCGCGACCGCCGGGTCGGTCTGGTGACCAACCAGGCGGGAGTGGATGCACGAGGGAACAGTGACGTAGCGCGGCTGCGGGCGGCCGGGGTCGGACTGGTGGCGCTGTTCAGCCCCGAGCACGGCTTCCGCGGCGCCGCGGACCCGGGGGCGGCGGTCTCGTCGTCCGTCGACTCGGCCACCGGCCTCCCAATCTACAGCCTTTACGGTCGGACGACCGCTCCGACGGATTCGATGCTGGCGGGACTCGACGTGCTGCTGGTGGACCTGCAAGACGCGGGCGCGCGCTACTACACCTACCTGTTCACGACTATCGAAGCGATGCGCTCGGCCGGCCGTCGGGGCGTCACGGTCGTGCTGCTCGACCGGCCGGACCCGATCGGCGCGGCGGTGCAGGGGAACGTGCTCGATACGGCGTTCCGCACGCCGGTCGGGCAACTCGCCGTGCCGATGCGGCACGGCATGACGCTGGGGGAGCTGACGCGGCTAGCCCGCGCCGATCTCGGGCTCACCGCCGAGCTCCACGTCGTGCCGGCCGCCGGATGGCGGCGGGACCAGCCGTTGGCCTCGACCGGGCTGCCGTTCGTGCCACCGAGCCCGAACCTGCGCCGGCTGGAGGCGCTCTACCACTATCCGGGCACCTGCCTGTTCGAGGGCACCAACCTGAGCGTGGGCCGAGGGAGCGACTCGCCGTTCGAACAGGTCGGTGCGCCCTGGCTCGACACGGCCGCCGTGCTCGCACGTGTACGCGCGGCGAACCTGGCCGGGGTCCGCTTCTCGGGCGTGCGCTTCACGCCGCGCGCCCCGGGCGACGGCAAGTATGCCGATACGATGCTGGCGGGCATACGGTTCGAGCTCACCGACCGCAGGCGCTACGATCCGACCGCGGCCGCCGTCACCCTCCTCGCGGCGGTACGCGCGACGCACCCGGACGCTTTCCGGTGGATCCCGGCGCACTTCGACCGGCTGGCCGGCGGCCCTCGCCTCCGCGAGCAGATCGACGGCGGGGTCGCGCCGGCCGCCATCGTGGCGGGCTGGGCGGCCGAGCAGCGCCGGTTCCTCGAGCGCCGGCGACCGTTCCTGCTCTATCCAGAGTGAGACGTCCTGGCTCGCGACGCCGCGTTCGCAACGCCCCGCCGGCGCGCGATCCGATTGCTCTAAGCGGTTCTCACGATTATCCTTTGCCCCGGCCGCCCGCCCGGGGACCGGCCACGGACACGCTTCTCCGGGGGGCCGAGACGACGTGAAGCTGCTGGGTGCGCTGGAGAAGCCGTTCTACGCGGCGGTCGACCCGCTGGTGGCCCGGCTGATCCGGTCCGGCGTGCGGCCGAACACCATCACCACCATCGGCACGGGCCTCGTGCTGCTGTCGGCGCTGGCGTTCGGGTTGGGGCACATCCGCCTGGGTGGGCTCCTGCTCCTGGTGAGCGGCATCGCCGACACGCTCGATGGGCAGGTGGCCCGCGGCGGGGCCATGGTCACCAAGTTCGGCGCCTTCTACGATTCCACCCTCGACCGGGTGGGCGATGGCGCCACCTTCATCGGGATCGGCGCCTTCCTGCTCACGGCCCCCGACGTGGCCTACCGGGTGCCGGCGGCCATCGCATGCATGGTGGCGATCCTCAGCTCGCTGCTCGTGAGCTACGCCCGGGCGCGGGCCGAGGGGCTCGGCATCGAGTGCAAGGTCGGCATCGCCCAGCGGGCCGAGCGGATCCTGCTGGTCGGCGTGTCGTCTCTGGTGGTGGGCGCGGGGCCGCACGCGCTCCTGCTCGAGGCCATCGTGGCGCTTCTCGCGGCCGCGTCGGTCGTGACGGTCGTGCAGCGATTCGTCTATGTGTTCCGGCACGCGGACGCGCCCAAGGAGGCGGCCCGCCTGCGGGAGCCCGGCGTGCCGCTCGATACTTTGGCGAAAGGACGGTAGACGTGGCTGATCAGATGGCTCGTTCCATCGCGCCCGCCCAGGGAACGCTCGGGGTGCTGTGCGTGGGTCTTGGCGCGGTGGCGACGACGTTCATCGCCGGCGTGGAGAACGTCCGGCGGGGGGCGGCGAAGCCGATCGGCTCGCTGACGCAGATGGGGACGATCCGTCTCGGCAAGCGGACGGAGGGGCGGGCGCCGCTCATCCGGGACTTCGTTCCCCTGGCCAACCTCAAGGACCTGGTCTTCGGCGCCTGGGACCCGGTACCCGATGACGCGTATACGGCGGCCCGCCATGCCGGCGTGCTCGACCGCCACGACCACCTCGAGCCGATCGCGGAGTTCCTCAAGAGCATCAAGCCGATGCCGGCCGTCTTCGATCAGAAGTACGTGAAGCGGCTCGAGGGCAAGAACGTCAAGACCGGCAAGACCAAGCGCGACCTGGCCGAGGCGCTTCGGCAGGATATCCGCGACTTCAAGGCGAAGCACGGCTGCGATCGCCTCGTGATGGTGTGGTGCGCGTCCACCGAGATCTTCATCAGCCCGGGGCCGGCGCACTGGACGCTGGACGCGTTCGAGAAGGCGATGGTTGCGAACGACCCGTCGATCGCGCCGTCGATGCTCTACGCGTGGGCCGCCCTCCAGGAGGGCGTGCCGTTCGCCAACGGCGCGCCGAACCTGACCTGCGATTTCCCCGCCATGGAGACGCTGGCCAAGGACAAAGGCATTCCGATCGGCGGCAAGGACTTCAAGACCGGCCAGACGATGGTCAAGACGGTGCTGTCGCCCATGTTCAAGGCGCGCATGCTGGGCGTGTCGGGCTGGTACTCGACCAACATCCTGGGCAACCGGGACGGCGAGGTGCTGGACGACCCGGAGAGCTTCAAGACGAAGGAGGAGTCGAAGCTCGGCGTGCTGGAGTACATCCTGCAGCCCAAGCTCTATCCCGAGCTGTACGGCGAGCTCTACCACAAGGTGCGGATCAACTACTATCCGCCGCGGGGCGACAACAAGGAAGGCTGGGACAACATCGACATCTTCGGGTGGCTGGGCTATCCGATGCAGATCAAGGTCGACTTCCTCTGCCGCGACTCGATCCTCGCCGCCCCGCTGGTGCTCGACCTGGCGCTGTTCTTCGACCTGGCGCAGCGCGCCGGGCTGAGCGGCATCCAGGAGTGGCTGTCCTTCTACTTCAAGAGCCCGCAGACGGCGCCGGGCCTCTACCCCGAGCACGACCTCTTCATCCAGCAGACCAAGCTCAAGAACACGCTCCGCTACCTCATGGGCGAGGAGCAGATCACCCACCTCGGCATCGAGTACTACCAGGAAGAGGTGGCGGCCGGCCGATGAAGTACTTCCATCGCACCTCGGTCGCGCCCGACGAGGTCCTCGTGCGGGCCACGACCTTCTTCGGCGCCCGGCTCACGCCGGCCGAGGAGCAACCGCGCCGTCGCCGGTTCGCCGGGACGATCGGCCAGGTGAGCGTCACGGTCCAGGCCGAGGGCGGCCATTACACGCTGGTCACGGTGGAGACGAACCAGGTGGGCGAGAGCGAGCTGGACAAGCTCGCCAAGCGCTTCCTCACCGTCGTCCACACGATGGCGGAGCCGGCGCACCGGCCGATCGGTGCCTATTGATGTCCATGCAGGCCTGACGTTCCACTCAGGAGGCGTTCCCCGATGACCCGTTTGCGCTCGGCGCTCCGCCGTGCCGTTCCCGTTCTGACCCCGCTGCTCCTGGCCCTCGCCGCCGTGCCGCTCGCGGCCGCGCGGCTCGTCGCCCAGGAGCCGGCCGGGCACCACGCCGGCGGCGAGGCGGCCCTCGTGCTCCCGGATCTGAGAGAATCCACCTTCCTCGGCGGGATCAACGGCCACACCCTGCTGGTCTGGGGCCTGCTGGTGTGCGCCCTCGGGTTCCTGTTCGGGCTCATGATCTACCGCGAGCTCAAGGCGATGGCGGTGCACCGCTCGATGCTCGAGGTATCCGAGCTGATCTACGAGACCTGCAAGACCTACCTGCAGACGCAGGGACGGTTCCTGCTCGTGCTCTGGGTGTTCATCGGCATCGCCGTGGCGGTGTACTTCGGCAAGCTGGCCACGTACCCCGACCCGACGACCAGCACCATAGTGCACGGGTTCCCGGCCGGGCGCGTGGCGATCATCCTGCTGTTCAGCCTCATCGGCATGGCGGGGAGCTACGGCGTGGCCTGGTTCGGCATCCGGGTCAACACGTTCGCCAACTCGCGCACGGCCTTCGCCAGCCTGCGGGGCAAGCCGTACCCGTGCTACGCCATTCCGCTCAAGGCGGGCATGAGCATCGGCATGCTGCTCATCAGCGTCGAGCTGGTGATGATGCTCTGCATCCTGCTGTTCATCCCGGGCGAGTACGCCGGGCCCTGCTTCATCGGCTTCGCGATCGGCGAGTCGCTCGGCGCGGCGGTGCTCCGCGTGGCCGGCGGCATCTTCACCAAGATCGCCGACATCGGCGCCGACCTGATGAAGATCGTGTTCCGGATCAAGGAGGACGACGCGCGGAACCCCGGCGTCATCGCCGACTGCACCGGCGACAACGCCGGCGACTCGGTCGGCCCTTCGGCCGACGGGTTCGAGACCTACGGCGTCACCGGCGTCGCGCTCATCACCTTCATCCTGCTCGCGGTGCGCGATCCAGCCGTGCAGATCCAGCTCCTGGTCTGGATTTTCGCCATGCGCATCATGATGATCGTGGCGGCCGCGCTCTCGTACTTCGTGAACGAGGCGGTCGCCCGGAGCAAGTACGCCGCGGCCGACCACATGAACTACGAGGCGCCGCTCACCTCGCTGGTGTGGCTCACCTCGCTCATCTCGGTGGCGCTGACCTACCTCGTATCGTACCTGCTCATCCCGGCGATCGGCGGCGACGGCTCGCTGTGGTGGAAGCTCTCGACGGTGATCACCTGTGGCACGCTGGCGGGCGCCATCATCCCCGAGCTGGTCAAGGTGTTCACCTCGGTCGACAGCCGGCACGTGCGCGAGGTGGTGACCAGCTCGCGCGAGGGCGGCGCCTCACTCAACATTTTGAGCGGGTTCGTGGCCGGCAACTTCAGCGCGTTCTGGCTGGGGCTCGTCATCGTGGTGCTGATGGGCATCGGCTACGGCGTGAGCACCATGGGGCTCGACGGGCTCATGCTGGCCCCGGCGGTGTTCGCGTTCGGCCTCGTGGCCTTCGGGTTCCTCGGCATGGGGCCGGTGACCATCGCGGTGGACTCGTACGGCCCGGTGACGGACAACGCGCAGTCGGTCTACGAGCTCTCGACCATCGAGCAGCTCCCCGGCATCGCCGCGGAAATCCAGCGCGATTACGGCTTCCGTCCGGAGTTCGAGGCGGCCAAGCAGCACCTCGAGGAGAACGACGGGGCGGGCAACACCTTCAAGGCGACGGCCAAGCCCGTGCTGATCGGCACCGCGGTGGTCGGCGCCACGACGCTCATCTTCTCGATCATCCTGGCCCTCACGGAGGGCCTCCAGCCCGAGCTGCTGTCGAACCTGTCGATCCTGCACCCGCCGTTCCTGCTCGGACTCATTACGGGCGGCGCCATCATCTACTGGTTCACCGGTGCCTCCACCCAGGCGGTGACGACCGGCGCGTACCGCGCGGTCGAGTTCATCAAGGCCAACATCCGTCTCGAAGGCACCACCAAGGCGTCGGTGAGCGACAGCAAGAAGGTCGTGGCGATCTGCACCCAGTACGCCCAGAAGGGGATGTTCAACATCTTCCTCGTGGTGTTCTTCGCCACGCTCGCCTTCGCCTTCGTCGAGCCCTACTACTTCATCGGCTATCTCATCTCCATCGCGCTCTTCGGGCTGTACCAGGCCATCTTCATGGCCAACGCCGGCGGCGCCTGGGACAACGCGAAGAAGATCGTGGAGACCGAGCTCAAGGCCAAAGGCACCGAGCTTCACGCCGCCACGGTGGTGGGCGACACGGTGGGCGATCCGTTCAAGGATACGTCCTCGGTGGCGCTCAACCCGATCATCAAGTTCACGACGCTGTTCGGGCTGCTGGCCGTCGAGCTGGCGGTCTCGCTTACCAGCGAGCAGGGGTCGGGCCTGAGCCACATCCTCGCCGCGCTGTTCCTCGCGATCGCGCTGTTCTTCATCTACCGTTCGTTCTACGGGATGCGGATCGAGGCGCCGGAGGCCGAAGTGGCAGCCCGGCAGGCGGTGGCGGTAAAGGCGTAGCTCCCGGGCTCGGCTCCCGCCACGCCACAGGGGACACGGTGCCGGCCACCGTGTCCCCTATGTGTATCTTGGACGTCACCTCACGCCACCGTGCCCTGCCGGGAGAGACCGATGCCCGATCGCCGCGAGCCGCTCGACCGCCGTGCGTTCCTGGGCCACGCCGCCGTGCTCGGCGCGGCGGTGGCGGGCGGGCTGCCGCTCTCCGCTGGCGCTGAGCCGGCGCCGGCCGCCGCCGGCCTGCCGGCCGCTCCGCCCTTCGACCTCGAGGAAGTGACGCTCGCCGAGCTGCAGGGCCGGATGGCGTCGGGCCGGCTGACCTCGCGCGCGATGGTGGCGCAGTATCTGACCCGGATCGCGGCCATGGACCGCGCGGGACCCGAGCTCCGCTCCATTCTCGAGACCAACCCCGACGCGCTCGCGCTGGCCGAGGCGCTCGACCAGGAGCGGGCGGAAAAGGGCGTCCGCGGACCGCTCCACGGCGTGCCGGTGATCCTCAAGGACAACATCGATACCGCGGACAAGATGACGACCACCGCGGGGTCGCTCGCGCTGGAGGCCTCGATCGCGCCGCGCGACTCCCACCTCGCCGAGCGGCTCCGGGCCGCCGGCGCGGTGCTGCTGGCGAAGGCCAATCTCAGCGAGTGGGCCAACATACGCTCGAACCGCTCGTCGAGCGGCTGGAGCGGGCGCGGCGGGCAGTGCCGCAACCCGTTCGTGCTGGACCGGAACCCGTGCGGCTCGAGCTCCGGCTCGGCCGCGGCGGTGTCGGCCAACTTCGGCGCGCTCGCCGTGGGGACCGAGACCGACGGCTCGATCGTGTGCCCGGCATCGGCCAACGGCGTGGTCGGCATCAAGCCGACCGTGGGCCTGGTGAGCCGCACCGGGATCATCCCCATCTCGCACACACAGGACACCGCCGGGCCCCTCTGCCGCACCGTGGCGGACGCCGCGGCCCTGCTCACGGCCATGGCCGGCGTGGACCCGCGCGACCCGGCAACCCGCGCGGCTGCGGGCCGCATCCAGCCGGACTACGCGAAGTTCCTCAAGAAGGACGGGCTGCGGGGCGCGCGGATCGGCGTGGCGCGCGCCAAATTTTTCGGGTACAGCGAGCCGACGGACAAGCTCGCCGAAGCGGCGCTCGACGTCCTCGAGCGGGAGGGCGCCGTGCTGGTGGACCCGGCCGACATTCCGCACGCCGGCGAATATGACGCCGCCGAGCTGGACGTGCTGCTCTACGAGCTCAAGGCCGACCTCGGCGCCTACCTCAAGGGACTGGGCCCCTCGGCGCGGGTCCGCACGCTGGCCGACGTCATCGCCTTCAACGAGCGCGAGCGCGGCCGCGAGATGCCCTACTTCGGCCAGGAGCTGTTCGTGCAGGCGGAGGCCAAGGGCGGCCTCGGCGACGCCAGGTACCGGAAGGCGCTGGCGACCTGCGGCCGCCTGGCCCGCACCGAGGGCATCGACGTGGTGATGCGGAAGCACCGGCTCGACGCGCTGGTGGCGCCCACCGGCAATCCTGCCTGGCCCACCGACCTCGTGAACGGCGACCACTTCACCGGCTCGAGCTCCACGCCGGCGGCCGTGGCGCGCTATCCCAGCGTCAGCGTGCCGATGGGGTTCGTCATGGGATTGCCGGTCAACCTGTCGTTCTTCGGCCGCGCCTGGAGCGAGCCGATCCTGATCCGGCTCGCCTATGCGTTCGAGCAGATAACTATGCACCGAAAGGCGCCAACGTTCGCGCCGACGCTCGCTTGACTCTCCTCCCGCGTCCGAGGATTTTCCACGCCGGAACACGCCTCCTCCACCCGGGAACTGCATGGCCGTCACCAGTACTCTCGCCTCCGATCCGGCCGTCCGGGCGGACCTGTCGCGGGACCAGCTGCTCGATCTCTACTACTGGATGCGCCTGACCCGCTTGCTCGAGGAGCGGCTGGTCAATCTGTACCGCCAGACCAAGGTCGTGGGGGGGCTGTTCCGCTCGTTGGGCCAGGAGGCCTGCGCGGTCGGCAGCGCCTACGCGCTCCGTCCGGAGGATGTGCTGTCGCCGCTCATCCGGAATCTGGGCTCGATGCTGGTGAAGGGCGCGACGCCGCTCGAGGTGCTGCGCCAGTACATGGCCAAGGGAGACTCGCCCACCCGCGGCCGGGAGCTCAACATCCACTTCGGCGACGTCACCGAGCGGAACTTCATCGGCCAGATCTCGCATCTGGGCGACATGGTGCCCGTCATGGCGGGCGTCACGCTCACGTTCAAGATGCGCAAGCAGCCGCGCGTCGGGCTGGTGTACGTGGGCGACGGGGCGACGTCCACCGGCGCGTTCCACGAGGGGATCAACTTCGCCGCGGTGCAGCGCTGCCCGCTGGTGGTGGTCGTCGAGAACAATCGCTACGCCTACTCCACGCCCACGTCGAAGCAGTGCGCCGCCGAGCGGCTGGCCGACAAGGCGGCGGGCTACGGCATCCCCGGCCTTCGCGCGGACGGCAACGACGTGGTGGCGGTCTACGAGGTCACGCGGGACGCCGTGGCGCGCGCCCGGCGGGGCGACGGCGTCACGCTCGTCGAGCTGATGACCTACCGCCGGAAAGGCCACGCCGAGCACGACAACCAGTCGTACGTGCCGGCCGGCGAGATCGACCGCTGGGCCCGGGACAACGATCCGATCGACCGCTACGTGGCGCGGCTGACCGGGGCCGCCGGCGTGGACCCGGGCGAGCTCGAGGCCATCGACGCGCGGGTTCGGGCGGAGGTGGACGACGCGACCGACGTTGCCGAGAAGTCGCCGCCGCCAGAGCCGCGGGATTGCCTCGTGGGGATCTACGCCGATCCGCCGGAGGCGCCGGCGCTCTGGTACCGCGAAGGCATCCGCAGCGCGGTCGACCGCCACGAGCGGCCGGCGAGCTGGGGGACGCACGATGGCTGAGGCGACCTACCTCGAGGCCATCCGCCAGGGGTTGTTCGAGGAGATGGAGCGCGACCCGAGCGTCTTCTGTATGGGCGAGGACATCGGCGCCTACGGCGGCGCTTTCAAGGTCACCGAGGGCCTGCTGGACCGGTTCGGCGCCGAGCGGGTGATCGACACCCCGATCAGCGAGACCGGGTTCGTCGGCGCGGCGGCCGGCGCCGCCCACATGGGCATGCGGCCCGTCTGCGAGATGCAGTTCATCGACTTCGTCTCGTGCGCCTACAGCATCCTCACCAACTACGTGGCCACGGCCCGGTACCGCGCCATGCTGCCCTGTCCGATGGTGGTGCGCGGGCCGAGCGGCGGCTACGTGCGCGGTGGTCCGTTCCACTCGCAGAATCCCGAGGCGGCCTTCCTTCACACGCCCGGCCTCAAGATCGTCTATCCCGCGACCGCGTCGGACGCGAAGGGCCTGCTCAAGAGCGCCATCCGCGACGACGACTGCGTGCTCTTCTTCGAGCACAAGTACCTCTACCGCCGGATCAAGGAGACGCTCCCCGAAGGTGACGTCGTCGTCCCGATCGGCAAGGCGCGGCTGGCACGCGAGGGGCGGGACCTCAGCATCATCACCTACGCGGCGACGGTGTGGAAGGCGCTCGAGGCCGCCGAGCAGCTCGAGCGGGAGGACGGACTCTCGGTCGAGGTGCTGGATCTCCGGTCGCTGCTCCCGATGGACGACGACGCCATCGTCGCCACCGTGAAGAAGACCAATCGCGTGCTGGTGGTCCACGAGGACACGGTGACCGGCGGCATCGCCGGGGAGATCACGGCGCGGATCAACGAGCTGGCGTTCGAGTGGCTCGACGCGCCGGTGCGTCGGGTGGCCGCGCACGACGTGCCGCTGCCCTACGCGCCGCCGCTCGAGGACTTCGTCCTGCCGCAGACCCTGGACATCGTGCGGGCCGCGCGCTGGCTCGCGGCGTACTAGCTGGAGACGACCATGGCCAAGATTGACGTGATCATGCCGCAGATGGGCGAGTCCATCGCCGAGGGGACGCTGTCCCGCTGGATCAAGAAGGTGGGCGATCCCGTCAAGCGCGACGAGCCGATCTTCGAGATCTCGACCGACAAGGTGGACGCCGAGATCCCCTCGCCGGCGGCGGGAGTGCTGGCGGAGATCCTGGTGCCCGAGGGCCAGACGGTGGCCGTGCAGACGGTCGTGGCGAAGATCGAGACGGAGGCGGGCGCGGCGGCCACGGCCCCGGCGCTGGCGGCTGCACCCGCCGCCCCGCCGCCCGCTCCCGCGCGTCCACCCGCTCCGTCCGCTTCGTCGGCGCCGGCGAGCGCGCCGCGACCCCCCGCGCC
>JAICJD010000226.1 GCA_025928645.1 Gemmatimonadales bacterium | reverse complement strand
GGTACTGGCAGTCCAGCATTCCGAACCGTAGCTTGGGACGCCGGCGGCGATCCCGCCGGCATACCCACGACAAGCTGGAACACGTCAGCGCGTTCTGCCCCGCCATACGAGCTCGGGGCGAGCCGCTCTTGCGTCAGCCGGGCATCGGCCGGCGTACCCGCGCGGGCAGCTGGAGGGTGACCATGTGCGCTTCGAGACCCGAGTCCACCACGGTGCCCGGCAGATGCACCGCGTGCGGAGACGAGGTATTCGTGCACACCGACGGCGCCGGAAAGCAGGTGCTGTTCGATGAGGTCGGGCCGCCCTGGCCCATCCATCCGTGCGCGCGGAAGGTCGCGGCTTCCGAGCCCTTTCCATCCCCGTCACAGAACTCGGCTCCCCCGGCGCGCGAGCCCCAGCGCGACATCACGCGCTGTGATCCGGCGGAGTCCGGTTCCGCTCCGCTGCGACGGAAAGGATGCGTCACGGATGTCTATCCCGGGCGATCGCTCGCCACGCTGGCGCGTCCGGGCACGCTCGAATACGAGCGTCTCTACGGGATCATCGGGAGTGCCCGGTTCACCCAGTTCACCCTCATCGACGCGGACCAGGTGAGCTATACGCTCTGGCTGCCGATCCCGCACCGCGACATCAGCACGGGGGCGCCGGTCCAAGCCACTTTCCGCGCGCACGAGGTCGCCGGCCGGGCGTTCTTCGCCGTGCAGAGCCTGCAGTGAAGTTCGGCTTTCGAAAGCCCTCGCTTCGGAAGCGCATCGCGGCGCGGACATCGTGGAAGCGGGTGGTGCGACACAGTCTCGGTCTCAAGGCGCCGCGCGGGTGGGGCTGGATCACGAACCCGAAGAAGGCTGCCTACAACCGGGTGTACAACCGCAGCACGGTCGGCTGCGCCGTGCCGCTGGTGGTGCTCGCGGCGAGCGTCGGCGCAATGCTGGTGAGCTGCCGCTAAGCGTGCAAGTGGATGGCGTGGCGCCCGTCCGCCGCCCGCGAACCGTTCGCGCTCAGCCTCGAGGAACTGTTTCGCCCAATCTAAAATGGCACGCGAGCGCGCCCGCGGCGGCCGCGCCCGTGAACGTGGCTGCTGCGGCAGGTCCATGGGCTGTCAGCTAAGTGGCGCTCAGTCCGACCACTGAGCGATCGAACGTGAGCGTCTCGTCTGGGCTCCACGTGGCGCTCGTGAGCCGTTCAGCTCGAGCCCCAAGCCGCCCAGTTGGAGCCCTCCCTCGTTGTTACTTCGATTCCGCGAGGAAGGCCTCGACAGCCGGGAAAAACTGCTCCGGTTGTTCGGCGTGGGGATAGTGACCGGCGTTGGCGATCACCTGAAGCCGCGCGTGAGGCAGCACGCGTGCCCACTCCTCGCTGCCGGCAAGCGGCAGCGGATCGCGGTTTCCATGCAGGAGGAGCGTCGGGGCGGACACCCGGCGCGCCAGCGGCCGCCAATCATAGCCCTCCACCGCCGTGGTGTCCCAGAACGATTCCCATACCTTCCGGTTCATCACACCCTGAAGCCTCAGGTTGACGGGTGTGGCGGCGCAAAGATCGCCCCGGATCCGTGACGCCGCCTCGCCTGTGGCCGCGACGCCGCGCAAGAAGATCCGGATCGACTCCCGGCAGGCTGGATAGGGGTCCTTCGCGACCTTCTGAATGCTGTCGGAAATCGTCTGACGAGCGGTCTCGGCACTGTCACGCCGCGCGGCCTGGGCAGCATTGTACTGCTCGAGATACTTCCCGGGGCGCGGCGGGATCGAGCCGACCAGAACCATTCGGGCTACCTGCCGGGGATATTCTGCCGCGTAGAGCACGGCGAGGCCGCCGCCCCAGGAGTGGCCCAGCAGGGTCATTCGCTCGATGCGGAAGGCCCGACGGACCGCCTCGAGGTCCTTCACCATCAGATCAGCCGTGAGCCGTAGCGTGTCCGGCATCTCCGAGTGGCCGCTGCCGCGTTGATCGAAATAGACCAGGGTGTGGCGGCGAGCGAGCGGGGCGAGGTCCGATCGTAGCCCTTCGAGGTTGAGGCCCGGGCCGCCGTGGAGCACGACGAGGGTGTCGCCGCCCTTACCCTCGACGCGATAGAAGAGGCGCACGCCCTCGGCCCCGAGAACGTACCCCTGGGGAGCTCGCGGCAGCCCGCCCGAGGGCACGCTGTCCGGTACAGCGTGCGCTGCCGAGCAGGCGGTGCACAGAAAGAGACTCCATGCCCGGCACGGACTCAGGCGCATTCGTGGCCACCGTAGTGGGAGGACATCTAGAGTGTGCACCACGCGCTCCCTCCGTCCCCGGTTTCCAGTCAGCTCAGACCGGCGCGCACGAAGAGGCAGCGTGCCGTTTGGCCTTCTTGCTCAGGAAGTCCAGCGCGGACTTGATGTCCGACCGGGAGAAATAGTCGGCGCTGTACTGCCAGGAGATGAACGCGCAGGGATACGAGCTGCCGAGCAGCACGGAGCCGAGCGTCTTCACCTGACTCGCCGTCAGGCTCGTGAGGTTGGGACCGCCTTTGAGGAGATTGAGTCCCACGATCAGCCCCAGTCCCTTCGATTTGGCGGCGGCGACGTTGTCCGCGAGGTAGGCGTTGACGTCGCCCTGGAGATATGTGTACTGCGCCCAGGCGGCATCGAGGTAGACATACTGGGCCGGATATCCCGCCAGCCACGTTGGCGCCGCGCGGACGATCGTTTTCAAGGTCGGCCAGTACTGCTTGCTGTACTGGGCCATGGCCTCGAGCGTGTCGCGTGAGACGGGCTCCCCACCCCAGCAGGAGGAGCACTGCGGCTCGTCGATCAAATAGTGGCCGATGATGGTGCCGTCGGTGATGTACGAGCTGAAGTCGATGGTGGCGTATCGGTCCACACGCGTCTTCCACATGCCGAAGTTGAACGTCCCGTCGGCGTTCGTGTAGTAGACCGGCGAGCCCACGAACGTGAGATCGACGTGCCCGCCGGCGCTCCGAACCGCGGCAAGTCGCGACAGCAGCGACTCGGGCGGCGATGGATTCATGTGCCCGCCGGTGAACGTCGAGCCGTAGAGGCTGACCGGCAGGGCGAAAGCCCCGAACGGAATGCCGGACAGGGAGGTCGCGGAGGCGGTGGCAGTCGGCTCGGATAGCTCGGCCGGACCGGTGGAAACGCCCCGGTCCGGGCTGTCACAACCACTAGCGGCGAAGAGCAAGAGGGCGAGGACGACTCCTCGCGACTTTCGGCCGGCGTGAATGCAGGCCTGCGTCATGGTGCTGGCTCCTGTGCCGCCATGCGGAGGCGGCGCTACGAGGGGCTGACGTCAGGTGCCCGTCGCGTGCGCGAGCTTCGGCTGAGGTGAATGGAGAGGTGGCCAATGTGGTGAAAAGGACCGGTCGGTGCAATGGGGTGGCATGAAACGCCGCGCGCGGAATTGTCAACTCTCCTCTCCGATTAACCGGTGCAACGCCGCCCTCGCCTCTGCCAGCGACTCGATGACCTGCGCGCCGATCGCCTCGGCTTCCTCGCGGAGCTCGCCCGACGCCGCGCCGCCCACCAGCAGCGCGACGTCATCCGGCAGGCCCGCCCGGATGTCCTTGAGGAGGGCCGGGGCCGTGTCGTTCTCCCCCCGGTTCACGATGCTGATCCCCACCGCCCGCGCCCGCGTCTGGCGCACGGCCGCCAGCAGATCCTCCGCCGGGAGGTCGGGGCCGAGGTAGGTCACGGCCCATCCTTCCGCCGCCGCGCTCACCGCCACCATCAGCGCGCCCATCTCGTGCCCCTCGCCCGGCGGCGTCGCCACCACGATCCCCGGCGCGTCCGCTCCGGCCTCGTACAGCCCGAGGATCCAGCCGAGCACCCGACGCACGACGGCGGTCGCCATGTGCTCCTGTGCGACGGTCACCGAACGGACCGCCCAGCCGTGCCCGATCGCCCTGAGCAGCGGCGCCACGACTTGGTCGAGAAATGCGGGAACGCCGAGCGTGACCGCCGCGCGCTCGAGCAGCGCCTGAAGCTCCCGCGGCGCGAACTCTCGCGTCGCGCGCAGCGCCGCTATCGCGATCTCGCGCGTGCTCTCGGCGCCATCCGGTCTGCCCGGATCGCCCGCGGGCGGCGCCGGCGACGGC
>JAICJD010000147.1 GCA_025928645.1 Gemmatimonadales bacterium | reverse complement strand
GGCCTGCCGGCCCTCGACCAATCACCCTGCTTCGGCTGCGCCGGGCGCCCAAGCCAAACCAGCCGCGCCGCAGCAGACCACCACCCCCGAGGAGCAGCAGCCCAGCACCACGCCGCCGGCCGACGTGTCGCACGGCGAGGCCCCGATCGGAGGCGCCGCGGGCGAGCCGCCGCCGGTACTCGCTGCCCTGCCCCCGCTCGAGAAAGGCCGGCTCCACAGGATTCGGCTCGAGACGGTGCACGCGACGGTCACCATCGCGCCCGGGGTCCGCTACGCCGCCTGGACCTTCGACGGCAACGTGCCGGGTCCCACGCTCCACTTCCGCCAGGGCGACACCGTGGACTTCACCCTGGTGAACCGCGCGAACATTCCCCACAGCATGGATTTCCACGCGGCGGAGATCGCGCCCAGCAAGTATTACGTGAACGTCATGCCGGGCGACTCGCTGCACTACCGGTTCGTGGCCCACGTCCCGGGCGCGTTCATGTACCACTGCGGCACCGCGCCCGCGGCCATGCACATCGCCAACGGCATGTACGGCGCGCTGGTCGTCGAGCCGGCCACGGCGCGCCCCAAGGCGCGCGAGTTCGCGCTGGTGCAGAGCGAGTTCTATCTCACGCCCAAGCCCGGAGCCGACGGCACGCGCAGCCTGGACTGGCAGCGGTTCCTCGGGACCTCGCCGGACTACATCGTGTTCAACGGACGGGCCGACCAGTATGCCAGCCACCCGCTGGAGGTCCGCCCGAACGAGCTGATCCGGCTTCACGTCGTGAACGCCGGCCCCAACCGCATCAGCTCGTTTCACGTGGTGGGCGGGATCTTCGAGCGCGTCTATCAGGACGGGACCCAGAGCTCGCCGCTCACCGGCATCCAGACGGCCAACGTCCCCGTCGGCGGCGGCAGCATTTTCGAGGTGCGCCTGCACGAGCCGGGCGACTATCCCTTCGTCACCCACGCCTTCGCCGACGCCACCAAGGGCGGAGTGGGCGTCCTCCGCGCGCTCGCGCCGGGGCAGCAGCCGGATCGGGCGCCGGCGGGCGCGGGAGGACACTGATCCATGCCGCCGCTGGTCCGCCGCTATCTCAAGACCGCGGTCGCCTACCTCATGTTCGGCATCGGGCTGGGACTCTACATGCTGGCCCGGCGCGAGCTCGTCGGCGTGTGGCCAACGCCCTGGTGGATCAGCGCGCACACCCACGCGATCCTGGTGGGCTTCGTGATGATGATGATCCTCGGCGTGGCCCTCTGGATGTTTCCGCGGCCGGCGAAGGACGACCGGCAGTTCGACCTGCGCAAGGCTGAGGCCGCCTACTGGCTCATCACGCTGGGAACGGCGGCCCGGGTCGCCGGAGAGCTGCTCCGCCCCGCGAACGGCGCGGCGGCGGTACGATGGACGGTGGTCATCGGAGGGGCGGCGCAGACGGCGGGACTGGTGATCTTCTTCTGGACGATGTGGACCCGGATTCGCGGGCGCCCGGCGGACACGCCGCCGGCTGTGTCGTAGGCGCGATGACACCGGCGTCGCTCGCGGCGGAGTGAGGCCGCATGATTCCAGGGGGACGAACCATCCTCGGAGCGGCGCTGATCGGCGCGGCGGCCGCCGCGGGTCTCGCGGCGCTCTCGGCGGCGGGCGCGTTCCAGGCGCCGTGGGGCGGGTGGCCCCCGCGGCGTCTGGCCGCGGTGGACGGACTGGGCGACGCCGAAGCGGTCGTCTATGATCCCGCCACCGACTCCTATTTCGTGAGCGACGTCAACGGCGAGACCGGGGTCAAGGACGGCAACGGCCTCATCACGCGGATCAGCGGCGACGGCAGCCTCGAGGACCGTCACTTCATCCAGGGCGGACGGAACGGCGTGACGCTCAACGCGCCCATGGGCTCGCGCGTGCGCGGGGACACGCTCTGGGTGCTCGACATCGACGCCCTGCGCGGCTTCGACACCCGCTCGGGCAAGCCGCTCGCGACGGTCGACCTCGCACCCGCCGGCGCGCTCTTCCTCAACGACTTCGATTTTGCCGCCGACGGCTCGATCTACGCGAGCGACATGCGGCTCCGGAGAGGGCCGGACGGCAAGTCGGCGCCGGCCGGACCGGGGCGACTCTATCACGTCGGCACCGATAGACGCGTCAGCGTCGCCCTCGAGAGTCGGGCCCTCGTATTGCCCGACGGCATCGGATGGGACGCCCGCCAAGGGCGCGTAATCGTCGCGCCGTTTCAGGGCAATGCGGTGCAGGCCTGGCACCCGGGCGCACCGCAGCCGGACAGCGTGGCCGGCGGGAAAGGCCGGTTCGACGGCGTGGATGTCGGGCGCGACGGCAGCATCCTGATCACGAGCTGGAACGATTCCAGCGTCTCGACGCTCGAGGGCGGGCCTCTCGTCCGCCGGATCGGGCCGCTCACGATGACGCCGGCGGACGTGAGCAGGGACGAGCGGCGGGGGCGCGTGGGGATCGTGTCGATGGAGGCCGGACGGTTCGAGCTGTGGACCTGGGCGAGATGAGGTCCGCGGCCGCGGTGAGCGGCACAGCCAGCCTTCACCCCCCGCAGTCGCTGCGCTTCGGGATGGTCGCCGCGAGCGCTGCCTCCACGAACCGGGCGAGTCGGTCGAGGACCACCGGGGCGCGCAGCTCGGCGAGCGGGATCTGGACGTCGCCGCCGGCGTCCCTGCCGTCAACGGTGATTCGGAAACGGACCGCCGGTCCGGGCTCGCAGCCGAGCGTGAGGAACGACTCCGGGCCTCCCCGGGGCGCCAGGCGAAATACCAGCGCGGGAGGACGGCAGCCCAGAAGGTCGTCGATGCTGGTCGGGTAGCCCTCGACGGCAAGGCGCCGCGACCAGTCCTTGAGCAGCGGCAGAGCGACGTCGCGCAGCGGCGCCTCGCAATCGTGCCTCGTGTGCTCGTCGTCGTGAGCGCGCCTGACGGCGGCGAGCCTGGCCGCCGCGACCGCCTCGCGGTGGCTCGTGAGTATTCGGGTGAGCGCGTCGGCGTCGTGGGCCAACATGGCGTGGACCTCCAGCGGGAGCGGGTGGCAGATGCCGGGGTCCCCCGAAATGTGGGGGTCCCGCAGGCTCGATGGAAGCCGTTCCGGCCAATGTGACATCAGCCACAGCCGGGGCGGGCATCGCGGGCAATGCTAGCCCCGCACTTGTCGGGCGGATGCATGTCGGATCGGGAACTACGTGATCTGGATCCTCGGAGGCGCCGCGCACGGAAGCTCACGCTCGCGGCGCCGCTCGTTTTCATGGGCACACCGGCCTGGCTCCGCTTTGCCCTGGTCCTGGCGACGTGCCGGAGCCTCGAGGCGCAGCAGCCGTCCGCCGACGGCTCCATCCTGAGCGACATCGGCTCGCAGGGATGGCGCGCGGTGGAGCTGACCTATCAGCGCGAGGACGCGCCCGGGCTTCGGGAGACCCTGCTGTATCAGGGCCTGTGGCTCCGCGACCCCGCCGCGCCGGACTCGACCATCTTCGACTTCCTGCCCTTCGCCTCCGCGCCGCGGGATCGCAACGGCATGGCGCTGGCCTACGACCAGGGCATCGGACCGCGGATGTGGTCCGGGTTCGTGGGGTCGGATCCGGCAGGCAGCGCGCTGCTCGGCGCGACGGCGCAGGTCGCACTCACGTTCTGGCGCCGGCTCTCGGGACTGGATGGAGGCCCGCGCGACCTGGTGCGCCCGAGCCGGTGCCCACACCCGCGCGTTCGATTAGGCGACGAGGCGCCGGTGGGCTTCGGCACCGACGGACGCGACGCGCCGGCCGACGCTCGAGCCCTGCTGGTGTACGCCGACTGCGGGCGCGACCTCGGCTCGGCGTGGCAGGTGAGCGCCGGCCTCCGCGGGTACGCGTGGCGCAATCCCAGCGGCGCCGACCGCCAGGATCTCGAGGCCTCGGTGCGGCTGGCGCACCTACCGCCGCGCGAGGGCATGCTGGTGTTCCTGGACGGCAGCTGGACGCCGCGCTACCAGCGCTTCGTCCTCCACGTCGAGCGGCCCCTCGAGGTCTCCGGCATTCGGCTGCGGCCGCTCGCGAGACTCGCCTGGGGCGAGGGACTGCCGTTCGCGCTGGGCTTCTGGCCCGGCGGATACGACGGCTTCCCCGGGCTCAAGGCAGTGAACCACCGGGGAGACCACGAAATCACCGCCGCGCTCGACGCGCAGCGGCCGATCGTGGCCCCACTGTCGCTGCGAGGCATGATCGCCGCCGGGCGCACCTCGGAGGGCGGCCCGCTGCTGGGGGGGCCCTGGCTCGTGGGCGTTCGCGGCGGGCTCAACCTCGACACGCGGCTCGGGCTGGTGCGCCTCGAGTATGGCGTGGCGACCCGGCACCACCACGCCTTCTTCATCCGGCTGGGCCGCCTGCTGTAGCGGCAACTCGACGATGGGTGCCGATGGCGCGGCCAAAAGGGCCGCGCGTGAGAGGCCTCACAGCGGGCGTGTGGCTGACGATCCGGGATTTGTGCGGCGCGACACGTAGTTTCCTTCGTTTTGGAGTGACTGTGTCTCATTCAGGAAGACCGTCGTGAGCGCAACGCAGCTGCAGCATGCCGTCCGTCCCAGGCGCCCTCCGGCCGTAGAGGTGGTCCGCGAGAGCCTGGTTCCGGCCCCGGCCCCCGACGATCGCCGGTACCGGATCGCGCTCGTCTTGGCGGTGCTGCTCGGGGTGGCCGTCCGCGCGTTTCACGTGCTGTCGCACGACTTCCCGCTCAACGATGGCGGCCTGTTCTTCAGCATGGTGCGAGACCTCCAGGCCGCGCACTATCATCTGCCGGCGTTCACCTCGTACAACAACGCGGCGATTCCGTACGCCTATTCGCCGCTCGGCTTCTACCTCGCCGGCCTGCTGAACGACTGGACGCCGCTCACGCTGGTGGACGTGTTCCGCTGGCTTCCGCTGGTCACGTCGGCGCTCCTCGTGGTCGCTTTCGCCGAGCTCGCGCGCACGCTCCTGGCCTCCCGCACCGCGGTGGTCACGTCCGTGCTCGCCTTCGCGCTCGTGCCCCGCAGCTTCATCTGGCTGCTCATGGGCGGCGGCCTCACGCGGTCGCTCGGCTTCCTGTTCGCGCTGCTCAGCGCGCGCGTGCTCTACGAGATGTACACCACGCGCCGGTGGCGCTGGGTGCCGGTCCTGTCGCTCACGGCGGGCGCCACCGCGCTGAGCCACCTCGGCACGGCGCCGTTCGTTGCGTTCACGGGCGTGCTGTTCCTGCTGGCGTACGGTCGGCGCCGGCAGGCCGTGCTGATGTCGCTGGCCGCCGCGGCCGGCGCGCTGGTGGTGAGCGCGCCGTGGTGGCTGTCGGTGATCCGCATGCACGGGATGGGGCCGTTCCTGGCCGCGAGCGCGACCGGCGGATCGATCTTCCGCTCGCTCAGCCTGCGCGACGCGGTGGTCACGCTCGCGCAACTCGGCCTCGGCACCGCGGAGTCAGTGCTGGCGGTGATCGGCATGCTCGCGGCGCTCGGGTTCTTCTACTCGCTCGCGATGCGGGACTGGCTGCTCCCGGCGTGGTGGATCGCGATCGTGACCCTCGACGCGCGGCAGGGCTCGACCTTCTCGACCGTGCCGATCGCGCTGCTCGCCGGGGTCGCCGTGGCCCACCTGCTTCTCCCGGCGCTGCGCGGCATCCGGGTCGCGACCCTGCGGCGCAGCCCGGGCCGGGCGGGCTGGTCGCCGGAGGTGATCGTGGGCCTGCTCCTGGTCTTCGCGGCCGTGAGCGCCGTGGTGCGGACGCCGATTCCCGGCGGCCTCGGCGACATGGGCGCGCTCTCGCCCCAGGAGCGCGCGGCCTTCGGCTCGGTCGAGCGCCGGACGCCGGGAGACGCGCGGCTCCTGATCGTGGCCGGCACGCCGTGGGAGATCGACCGCACCTCGGAGTGGCTGCCGGCACTCACCGGGCGCACGAGCGTCGCCACGGTGCAAGGATTCGAGTGGCGGCCGATCGGGCAGTTCGCGCGGAAGAAGCGCGAGTACAACGACCTCCAGCGGTGCGCCGGCTGGGTATCGCGCTGCGTGCGCGACTGGGCCCGCGCCACCGGCCAGCAATACACTCACGTGTACATCCCGAAGAGCCCGGACCGTGACTGCTGCCGCCTGCTCCGCTATTCGCTGGAGCGGGACCCCGCCTACCGGCTGCTGTATAACGGCCCGGGCGGCGAGCTGTTCGCGCGGCGAGCCGCCCTTCCCCTCGCGGCGCGCTGAGCCACGATGACGCAGCGACCGTTGCACTAGCCTCGTCCCGTCGGCGTTCTGCAAGAGACTCGCGCCGCGTCGGCAACCCCCGCCCGCGTCGAGCCGACTCCACACCTGAACGATCACTCGCCCTGCGTCGGCGATCAGAGATGCGCCAGTGACGATTTTCTGGTCGCGAGCGGCCCGCCCGGCGGCCGCTGGTGCGGTGCGAGCCCGCGATCCGCCGCCCCGAACGCCGGCGGACGTTCGCCGGGTCCGCGGTAGTGCAACGCATGGCATCATTTCTCAACGTCTCAACCCCGTTCGGGGCGAAGGCACCTGACTTGCCTTTCAACAAGTCGCCACCGAGCGACCTCGTGCCCGAACCCGCGCGCACCGTGACGGCTCGGGGTGTTCCCCAGACCCGGATCACCGCCGAACGATGCCGTCGCCGTTCTTCAGGCGAGGCACGGCTGCGCTCGTCCTCGTTGCTGCGACGCTCGCGTGCGAGGGAGAGCCCGGTACGCCGTCCTCGCCCGACCCGACCGAGTCCGCCTCCACCCCGCCCGCTCACGAGCCGGCGCTGGGGTTCAGCCACCGGCCCAACCCGGTGCGTCCCGGCGATTTCGCCGACCCGTTCGTCCTCGTCGCCGACTCCGCGTACTACGCCTTCGCCACCAATCACGCCTCGAGCAACGTGCCCGTGCTCCTCTCGCGCGACCTCGTCACGTGGACCGACGGGGGCGACGCGCTGCCCGCGCTTCCGGCGTGGGCGGTGAGCGGCAGGCGTCTCACCTGGGCGCCGTCGGTGCTGGCGGTGGACGGGAGCTACGTGCTGTTCTTCACGGCGCGCGACCGCCGGTCCAACCTCCAATGCATCGGGCGCGCCGAGGCGTCGTCGCCGGCCGGTCCCTTCGTGGACTCGAGCGCGGCGCCGTTCCTCTGCCAGACGGAGCTCGGCGGATCCATCGACGCGAGCGTGGTGCGCGACGCCTCCGGAAGCGCGTATCTCCTGTGGAAGAACGACGGCAACTGCTGCGGGCGCCCGGTGACGCTGTGGGGCCAGCGCCTGGATCCGCACGCGCGCGCCCTGCTCGGCGCGCCGGCGCCGCTGCTGCATCGCGACCGCGAATGGGAGGGGGGGCTGATCGAGGCGCCCACGATGTGGCGGGACGATGATGGCTGGCGACTGCTGTACTCGGCGAACATGTGGAACACCGAGCGCTACGCGATCGGCTATGCCCGCTGCGATTCGCCGCTGGGGCCATGCCGCAAGATCGGCGATGGGCCCGTGATGGTCTCGGATGCGGAGACCTCCGGCCCCGGCGGTGCGGAGGTGTTCAGCGACCGCCTGGGGCAGCGGTGGATCGCGTACCACGGCTGGACCGCGGGAACGGTGGGATATGCGCGAGGCGGGGCGCGGAGCCTGCGGCTGGACCGGGTAGAGGTCGGGCGGCGGTGAGGGTCGTCGCGCCCGGTCCGATCACGACCAGGGCCGCGCTCGCCGGAGGCACCGAGACGGCGTAGCTCGCGCCGCCGGCCAGCGCCTCCGGAGGCTTGGGAGCCCAGCTCCCGTCGTCGTTCACCACCGCATCCCCCAACGAGCCCGACTGGGATTCGAGCGACTTGCCGCGAAGCCGCAGCACGCCGGCCGGCGCGCCGGCTCCCGCGTCGAGCGCGATGGTCGCGTCCACCGGCGTCGCGTCCGACTTGTTGATGAGGGTCACCCGAACCGTGCCGTCGTCCCCCACGGCGGCGTGCGCGACCACGTTGGCGTCGGGGGGCGCGGCGATCTGCACCGGCACGAGCCGTCCGACCGCCGCCAGGTGGAACATCAGCATCGCGTAGTACAACGGCCGCGCGGTGAACTTCCCTCCGTCATCCGCACACGCCGGGAGATACACCCCGGCGCACGTCAGCCCACCCTGAGGATCCGTCCCCGTCTGCACGTTCACGCCGGCCACGCCGAGCTCCGCGAGCGTGAAGAGATGGTCCACGCCCCAGAGCGCGCTGGCGAACACGTCGCTCACACCGGGCTGGCCGAAGCCGTAGGCCGAGTTGGTCTCGTCGACCCGGAGCGCGAGGTTCCGGCTCGCCGCGGGGGAAGCGGCGGAGTCCACGCACGCGCGGGTGCGCGCCATGAGCTCCGGACTCAGCATGTTGTCCACGGTGGCGTGCTCCGGCGAGTCGCCGGGCGCCGTGCGCCCCATCGGATAGAAGTGATGCGAGGTGAAGGCGAGCGGCGCCTGGATCCGGTCGAGAAACCCGGCGAACCAGAGGCCCCCGCCCGTGCACCAGGTCGTGGGCCCGACGAGCGGCGCCGACGGCGCCTGGGCCAGGATCGCCGCGGCATACGCGTCGAAGTCGGCGGCCAGGCTGTCCACCGAGTACTGCGGCGACCGCAGTCCCTGCAGCGAGTACAGGTTGGGCTCGTTCCCGACCTCGACGCCGAGCAGCGCGTCGCCGCCGCTCGTGACGAGGTAGGCGGCCTCGGCGGCCGCCGCGGCGGGGTCGAAGCGGGCAAGCGGGACCGCGACGGTGACCCGCCACCCGATGCCGCGCGCGAGGGCGAAGACGGCGTCCACGTCGGCGGGCGTGAGCCGAAAATCGCCGGCCGTTCCGCTATCGACCGGCGTCCAGACGGTGGTCTCGACGCTGCCCCCGCCGAACCGGAGCGAGCCGGGGCCGAGGTTCTCGAGCAGGCGGGCGAGCACGGGATCGGAGAGTCGCGGGTCGGCCATGACGGGAATCTCGAAGCCGAGCCCGAGGAAGTCGGGGGGAACGCGG
>JAICJD010000292.1 GCA_025928645.1 Gemmatimonadales bacterium | reverse complement strand
GACGCGAAGCTCGCCCGTCTGGCGCTGCTGCCGGCCTCGGCGCTGTACCGCGTCGTCAGTGATACGCGTCGACTGGCCTATCGCCGCGGGTGGCTCGCGGTCCACGATCTGCCGCTGCCGTCCATCGCGGTGGGGAACCTCACGGTCGGCGGATCCGGGAAGACCCCGATCGCGACCTGGATCGCCCGGCACTATGTCACGCGCGGGCTCCGACCCGGCATCCTGCTCCGCGGCTACGGCAACGACGAGACGCTGGTGCACCGGCACGCCGTGCCCGAGGCCGTCGTCGTGCCCGATCCGGACCGTGCCGCCGGCGCCGAGCGCGCGCTGGCCAACGGCGCCCAGGTGCTGGTACTCGATGACGCCTACCAGCGGCTCGACGTGCACCGCGATCTCAACATCCTGGTGATGAGCGCCGAGACCACGCGGGCGGTGCGGTGGGCGTTGCCGGCCGGGCCGTGGCGCGAAGGATGGGACGCGCTCGACCGCGCCGACGCCGTCATCATCACCCGCAAGCGGGCGACGCCCGAGGCGGCCCAGGCGCTGCTGGGCCAGGTCGCGGGCCGCGTGCGCGGACCCGTCGCCGTGGCTCACCTCGGGCTCGGCACGCTGGAGGGCCTGGTGAGCGGCACCCGGCGTCCGGCGTCGATTCTGGCCGGCAAGCGCGTAGTGGCGGCGTCGGGCATCGCCGACCCCGACGCCTTCGTGGCCCAGACCAAGGCGACCGGCGCCGCGGTCCAGGTGGCTACCTGGAAGGACCACCACGACTATCGCGACGAGGACGTGGCCTGGCTGGCGCACGCCGCCCGCCGCGCCGACCACGTCGTGATCACCCAGAAGGACGCCGTGAAGCTGCGCGACCGGTGGCCCGCAGCCGTGCCCGAGCCGCTGGTGGCGCTGCTGGATCTGACCTGGGAGGAAGGCGGCGATCGCATCGTCGCCCTGCTGGACGCCGTCGTCACGCCGGTCGATCGCCTCTAACTCAATCCTGGGAGCACCCCGAACCGCTATGAGCACCACGAGCCGCCCGATTCCGCTCATCCGCCCGGAGAAGGACACCTTCCTCAACGAGGAGAATCCGTTCGAGGCCATGATGTCGCGCTTCGATTACGCGGCGGAGCGCCTAAGCCTCGACCCCGGCCTCTACAAGGTGCTCCGGAGCCCCGAGAAGCAGATCATCGTGAGCGTGCCGATCGCGCGCGACTCGGGGGAGGTGGAGGTGTTCACCGGCTACCGGGTCCTCTACAACACGAGCCGCGGCCCCGCCAAGGGCGGCATCCGGTTCGACATGCAGGTGACGCTCGACGAGGTGAAGGCGCTGGCGGCGTGGATGACCTGGAAGTGCGCCGTGGTGAACATCCCGTTCGGCGGCGCCAAGGGCGGCGTCATCTGCGATCCGCCCAATCTTTCCCTCGCCGAGCTGGAGCGCATTACCCGCCGCTACACCTCGGCCATCATCGAGGTCCTGGGCCCCGACTCCGACGTTCCCGCGCCGGACGTCAACACGAACGAACGGATCATGGCGTGGATCATGGACACGTACTCCATGCACAAGCGCCACACCGTGACGGCGGTCGTGACCGGCAAGCCGATCGAGATGGGCGGCTCGCTCGGCCGGCGGGAGGCCACCGGGCGGGGCTGCATGCTGGTCACGCGGGAGGCGCTCAAGCG
>JAICJD010000116.1 GCA_025928645.1 Gemmatimonadales bacterium | reverse complement strand
GAGCGGCCGGGCGGCGCGCTCGAGCCGCTGGAGCTCGGCCAGCAGCTCGGCGCGGCGTTCGGCGTCGGGCGTTCGAATGGCGGGCGGCATGGGGCGCGACGCGGGGACGGGCGCCGTCAGCCCGACTGCACGCGCCTCAGGTACGCGACGATCCGGCGCGCGTTGGTTCCCACGTCGCTCTTGCCCACGCGCGACACGCTCCGCACATCCACCCGGCTTCCGGCCCCCTCCGGCTCGATCCGCACCACGACATCGTCCTTGAAGCCGAACCAGCCGGTCGTCGCGGTGGCTTCAATTCGTCCCGCGGCGGAGTCGGCGGCCACGAGATCCCAGCCCGACGCGTGCGCGGCCTCGAGTGCACGCTGGAACGCGGCGGGAGGCGCAGTCGTGGGCAGAACGAGCGGCTTCACGTCCGGGTAGGCCTTGAGCTGCTGCTCCGCCACTTCGGGACCGCCGTAGGTCGCCGCGTTCGCCGCGCCGGCGCGGAGCGGCAGCACGGCGTGGAATGCCGGTGGCCGCTGCGTGTCGGTCGTGATGTCGTGAATCGGGGGCACCCGCTCCGCGCGCTGGAGCCAGTACCACGGCACGCCGACGGCGAGCAGGCCCAGCAGAACGGCCAGGACCAGCGGCCACGCCGTCGGCGCGCGCCACTCGGGGCGCAGGAGCAGGATGATCGCGAGCACGCCGGCCGCGATTCCGAGATACGCGCCCCAGCGAAGCAGCTGGAACCCGGCGCCAAAGGTCCAGAACCCTGCGCGGACGCCGGGACCGGCGAGCGCGAGCAGGAGCACGGCCAGCACGGCGAGACTGAGGGTCACGCGTCGCATATCGCTACTCCGCCTGCACCGTCACACGGTGCCATGCATTGTTGGCGTAGCCCTTCACATTCCACGTTTCGGCCACGCCGGGTGGCATGCTCGCGCCCGACGCGTCGGTGGCGCGGACCGCGAGCACGTGGCGGCCGCGCGGGACCTGGAGCGTGGCTTCCCACAGGCTCCAGGTCCACCGCTCGCCAGGAATGGTGATCTCCGCCGGGACCCAGTCCACCCCGCCGTTGGGCGAGACTTCGACCGACGTGACTGCCCTGCCGCCCGAGCCCATGGCCCAGCCGCGCAGCCGTACTGCTCCGGCCCGAACCGTCTGGTCACGGAGTGGCTCGAGCACGACGGCGTTGAGCGGAGCTTCGCCCAGCGCGATTCCGCCCGACACGTCCCGCGGGTTGGTGGGATCGGGCTCGCGCTGCACCCGGTAGGCCCTGGTCTGGAAGTAGTTGGCGGACGGCTCGGCCGCGAGTGTAATCCGGCCCAGCCATTTCACGCTCCGCGCGCCGATCCACCCCGGCACGATGGTGCGGAGCGGGAAGCCGTGGTCGGCCGGCAGCGGGGCACCGTTGAGCTCGCTCGCGAGCAGCACGTCGTCCACCTTGGCGAGGTCGATCGAGCCGCCGAAGCCGAACCGCCGGCCCTGACGCTCGACACAATCGAGCCCGGTGAACTGCACGTAGCGCGCGCCGGGCGCCACGCGCGCCGACCGCACCACGTCGGCCAGCGGGATGCCGCGCCATCGGCCCGTGCTGATGGCCTCGGGGCCCCAGGGGAGCTCGCCGGGCAAGGGGCCGAGCGCCAGATACTCTTCGCGGCGAAGCCCGGCGCACACCAGCGTGGCCGACACCTCACGCGTCGAAAACGCCGCCAGGTCGGCGAGCGACAGGCCGGCGGGCCGCTCGACCAGCCCGTCGATCTCGAGGCGGTAGGTGTCGGGATCCACCGCCGGCGACGCGGCGTGGCTTCGAGTGAAGAAATGATCGGTGGGGGTGACGAGCTGATCCTGCCGGAGGGGCCACGTGGCGCTATTGAAGCCTTCTGGATCGTGGACGAGACGACGATGGTTCGAGCTCATAGCATCCCGAGTGGGGGAACGGGCTGGTCCGGCGAGGCCCAATGCGTATCACGGCCCGCGCGGCGCGTCAAGCTCGCTCCCGAGCTCGGGGAGATATCCCCGGAGCTCGCGATGCCACCAGGCTCGGGTTCGCTCACGCTCCGTCCATGTCGTGAACCGGTAGTCGTACACCGCAAACCGGATGAAGCGCGGGGCGGCGGCAAACGGAGCGGGGCCCATCAGCGCCACGATCGCCGGGGTAC
Organism: Gemmatimonadales bacterium; assembly: GCA_025928645.1. Classification (GTDB taxonomy): domain Bacteria; phylum Gemmatimonadota; class Gemmatimonadetes; order Gemmatimonadales; family GWC2-71-9; genus CAVVWJ01. The sequence continues at coordinate 9,953 of JAICJD010000116.1, read as the reverse complement.
CGGTGCGAAGCCCTGTCGCCAGCGAACCGAGGAGCGGCGCGTTGCTCATCGGGTCGAGCGCGGCGAACCACATCTGCCAGTCAAGCCGCGGATGGTACGGCGCGACGAACGCCGGCCTGCGCGTGACCGGCCCCGGCTTGTAGCGAAACCGGTACTCCCGCCAGGCGCGGCCATCGAGGCTCGCCTCGACGACGATCTCGGGCCGCTCGGTCGTCATCACCCGGAACAGCCCGTATCCGTTGAACGACCGGAGCGGGGCCACGGCGCCGAGCAGCCCCAGCGCCCATCGCGGCAGCAGCGCACCCCCGGCACCGCCAGGCAGCGTGGCAGCCAGCTCGGCCCAGGCGGCTAGCGCGCTGAGAGCCGCGATCACCGGCGCCAGGATCGCGGTGACCGCATGCCCGAGCGGGCCCGGGCTCGATCGGACCGCGGTCGGCACGGCTCGCGCCGGCACGATCCGGGCGAGGGCGCGATCGTCGAGCGCCGGGATCAACAGAACCAGCGCCAGCAGGTTGAAGAACCCGTAGTTGCCGGTGACGGCGATCCCGAGCTGCAGCAGAGCCAACGCCGCGACGCCCACGAGACGGGGTCCCCGGAATCGGAACGGCAGCAGGAGGAGCCACGGCGCACCGAGCTCGATGACGAACATGATCGCGGTGGCGGCGCGGCGCACGGCACTCGGAAGCTGGTGCGCGTACCAGCCGGGCCAGGTCGGGAGCGGCTGAGTCTCGAAGTGGTAGTCGAGCGCGGTGAGGTGTCGCCAGGTCGGGTCCCCGCTCAGGAGCTTGGTCGCGCCCGAGAGGAACATCAGCTTGAAGACGAGAAACAGGAGCAGCCAGCGGACGGGTGAGGAGGCCGGCGACGCCTCGTCCGCCCGCCACCATCCGGCGGGGGCCCAGAGCAACGCCAGGAGGCCGGTCTCGAGCAGCAGGGCATCCCACTGGAACGAGAGGAAGTCCTGGCCCGCGACCGAGAGCGAGAGGTACAGCGCCCACAGTGCGGCCAGGGCGGCGCGCTGGCCCAGTCCCACGATCAGCAGCACGGAGAGCGCCGCGCCGAGCCACGCCGCAAAGCGGAGCGCGCCATCGCCGGCGCCGAGCCAGAACACCGTGGGGAGCAGCCGATATGCCTGGCCGCCGTAGGCCTCGTGCGCGGCGCTGAGGAAGGCGCGGGCGGGCAGGAGCCCGTGCGCGCCGACCAGCCCGTCGATCTGCACGCCGAGAGAGGCAAAGGCGATGAAGTACACGAGGCCCAGCAACCGCAGGAACAGCCAACGGCTGCGGCGACCGTCCTCGGTCATGAACGGAGACTCAGCCACAGGACCGCCGCGACGCCCGCTACCGCCGCGACCCGGAGGGTGAGCAGCAGCGCGTGGGGCGCGCCCAGGAGGGCCGCGAACACCAGCGCCGTCATCGCCACGAGGCTGACCACCATGCTCGCGAGCCGCCAGCCCTCCCGCCGCACCCGCCGATCCAGCGCGTGCAACGCCGGCGCGCCTGGCGCCGACAACAGGTCGCGCGCGGACCGCCACCGGCGGTAGCCCCGCTGCACCACGATCACGCTGAGGACGGCGAAAAAGACGAAGAGCGCCCACCAGAAACGGAAATCACGCACGGCGGAGCCCGAGACGAGGGAGCGCTGCGCGGCCGCGGGCGGCGGTTACCCGACGGGCCGGCTGGACGCGGTGGGGCGGCGGCCCCAGACCTGGAAGATGCGGGGGAAGCCCACCAGCGTGCGGGGGTCGTCGGTGAACGCGCGGAGGGCGGCGATCGCCGCTTCCAGCTCGTCGGCGGTGGCCAGCCCCTCGGCGAGCACCGCGTCGGCGATGTTCGCCAGCGTGATCAGCGAGAGCGCCTTGGCGTCACACCGTCCGTCGTGCACGGGCTGGACGATCCGCACCTGGACCTCCCCGAAGCCCGCGTCCACGCACAGCCCGTAGAGCTGACCACCCGCGTTGGCGTCTCCGCCCCGCCGGCGGATGACCGACTCGTACAGCCGGCAGTATAAGGCGTAGCCCTCGTTGGCGGGCCAGCAGAAGGACCCGGAGAAGTCGATATCCTCCAGCACCAGGGTGCCGCCGGGACGGACCGCCTCGAACAGGCGCGCGAGCATTGCCGCACGGTCGGCCAGGTGGGAGAGGATGAAGCGTCCGTACGCCAGATCGTACGACTCCGGCTCGCGCCACCCCGTGACGTCGGCGGCGCGGAACTCGGTGTTCGCCAGGCCGCGTTCCCGGCTGGCCCGCGTCGCGTGATCGAGCTTGACAGGATCGAAATCGAGGCCGACGACCACGCCCGTGGCACCCACCAGCCCGGCCAGGCAGCGGCTCACGTGGCCGCCGCCGCAGCCCAGGTCGAGGCAGCGCATGCCGGGCCGCACGCCTACGAGCGCGAGCAGCGCCTCGGTGGTGGGAGCCATGGTGTGGGCCAGGAGGTCGAGACGTCGCGCGCCGTCCTCGCCGCCGCGGATGGCGTACGTGGTCGGTGCGGCCGCGCTCATGCCGTGTCCGGAGTCCACAGCGCCGCGTCGAGGATGGACCAGAGGTGGATGATCCATCCCATCAGAATGATCCACAAGGCGGCGGCCAGGCAGAAATGCACCAGCGCCATGATCGGCCTTCCCTGGAGCAGCTGACCGAGCCCGGGAATGAAGAAGCTGGCGAGGGCGGCGATGACGTTGCCCGCCGATCCACGGCCGGCCATCAGGACGTCCTCCGCACGGGATCAACGTCGGGCGGGCCCGCAAAAGGCCGGGCCGTCAGCGCGCGTTCGGCGTAGTCCAGCCGCTCTTCCATTTGTTCGACCCGCTGGCGCACGTCGTCGAGCCGGTTGAGCCGGTGCCGCATTCGATCGAGCGTTCCGTCCTCGCCGCTCAGGAGGCGCGCTCGGCGCCTGAGCGCCACGATGCCGACCCAGACGGCCCCGGTCACGAATCCGGTGCTCAGCGCCCACAGGACGATGTTCTCCATCGGACCCTCCATACGGACCTGAAAAAGGTACCGTTTCGCCCTCCCTGGAAACAGATCCGTTCGACCCGGTTCCCGCGGTCTGACCGCTCCCGGGACCCCCAGCGCCGAGATTGTGACCCACCTATTCTTGGAACCGGACGAGCGTGGCGCCCGCCCACAGGCAGGAGCACGTCTCATGGAATGGTTCTCCGCCCCGGGCTACTGGCTGACCCGGACCGTCATCGAGCGCGGCCTCGGCCTCATCTACATGTCGGCGTTCCTGGCCGCCCTCCAGCAGTTCCCCGCCTTGCTGGGCGAGCGCGGACTGCTCCCCGCCACCGATTATCTCCGCCTCGTCCGCTTTCGCCAGGCGCCGAGCCTGTTCCACCTGCGCTATTCGGACGGACTCCTCCGCGTGGTGTCCGCGACGGGCCTGCTCCTGGCGGCGGCAGTGGTCGCGGGCCTGCCGCAGGCAGGGCCGCTCTGGTTGCCGATGCTGGTGTGGCTCGTGCTCTGGTCGCTCTACCTCTCGATCGTCAACATCGGGCAGCTGTTCTACTCGTTCGGATGGGAGTCGCTGCTGCTCGAGGCGGGGTTCCTCGCGATCTTCCTCGGCAATGCCCGCACGCCGCCTCCGTTTCTCGTGCTGCTGCTCTTCCGGTGGCTGGCCTTTCGAGTCGAGCTGGGCGCCGGACTGATCAAGCTCCGGGGCGACCCCTGCTGGCGGGACCTCACCTGCATGGACTACCACCACGAGACCCAGCCGATGCCGAACCCGCTGAGCTGGTTCGCGCACCGGATGCCGCGAGCGTTCCACCGGGCGGAGGTCGTGGGCAACTACGTGGCCCAGCTGGGCGCGCCGGTGCTGCTGTTCCTGCCTCAGCCGGTCGCCGGCATCGGAGCGCTCCTGATGCTCGCGACGCAGGCCTATCTCGTGGCGAGCGGGAACTACGCCTGGCTCAATGTCCTCACCATGGTGACCGTGGTGGCGGCCCTGCCGGACCGTTTTCTCCACGCGGTGATTCCGGGTGGCGGCCCCCCGACCACCGTAGCCTTGCCGCCGATGTGGTTCGTCGCCGCCGTGCTCGGCGTGACCGCGCTCGTCGTGGTGCTCAGCTACTGGCCGGTCCGGAACCTGTTCGCTCGGCGCCAGCTCATGAACTACGCCTTCAACCGGCTCCATCTGGTGGGAACGTACGGCGCGTTCGGGAGCGTCACCCGGGAGCGGCACGAGATCGTGCTCGAGGGGACGGATGCGGCGACGCCCGACGACTCGGCCGTGTGGCGTGAATACGAATTCAAGGGAAAGCCGGGAGACCCGGCGCGCCGACCGCCACAGGTCGCGCCGTATCACCTCCGGCTGGACTGGCTCATGTGGTTCGCGGCGCTCTCGCCGAGCTACGCCGAGGGCTGGTTTCCACGGTTCGTGCAGGGGCTGCTCTCCGGCGACGCTCGCATGTCTCGACTGCTGCGGCGCGACCCGTTCACCGGCACCCCGCCCCGCTGGATCCGCGCGCGCTTCTACCACTACCGCTTCACGACCCGGCTCGAGCGGGGGCGATCGGGACAGTGGTGGTCGCGGGACCTGGTCGGGACGTTCCTGCCGCCGGTCACGTTGCGGTCGCGACCCAGTCCGGCCCGTCCCTCACAGGAGACGCCAGACGCTCTCTCTCCGGCCTGAATTCGGCCGCAAGAATCGGGGCGCCCTACGCTCGAACGGTCGCTAGGCTTGGTGCGTCGCTCGAAGCACCCAACAGCATACGCCGGAGAGAATCTGCCATGTCCGCATCATTCACCATTCCTCTCGCCGTGACCGAGCTTCCGTACGCCTTCGGCCGGTCCTGGCTCGGCGGCTTCCTCGTAGCGGCCGGAAAGCGCGGCATCCGCGCCATCCTGCTGGGCGACGACCCGGCTGAGCTCGTAGCCGATCTGAAGCGCCGGGAGCCGGACGCGACCGTCATCCTCGCCCGGGCCGCCTTGGCGCCGGTCACCGCGCGCGTTGAGCGGCTGCTCGACGCACCGAGCGACGCCGACGACCTGCAGCTCGAGCTTCGCGGCGACGGGTTCCAACAGAAGGTCTGGCAAGCGCTGCGAGCGATCCCGGCAGGCGCCACAGAGTCCTACGCGGAGGTCGCCCGCCGCATCGGTCCGCCGGCTTCGGCGAAGGACGTCGCCGAGGCCTGCGCCGCGAATCCGATCGCAGTCGCCATCCCCTGCCACCGCGTGGTCCGCTCCGACGGCTCGATCTCGGGATACCGGTGGGGTGTGCGTCGCAAGCGGGCGCTGCTCGCGCGCGAGGCACGCCCCTGACGGGCCCGCTATTCTTCCCGCTCCGGAAACCCCATCGCCCCCGGTGGCGTAGGGGTGTCGCGTTCCAGTCCGCCACTCTCCTCGCTCCGGAGGCGTCGTGCGCTCCCTCGCCGTCCTGCTCGCCCTGCTGGCTGTCCACCCCGCGCCCAAATCGGGCCGGGAGCTCATTTCCCAGATGCACGCCCGCTACGCCGGGAAGTGGTACCACACGCTGACCTTCACGCAGACCACGTCCTTCCCCGACCATCCCGCCGAGACCTGGTACGAGGCGGGCACCATTCCCGGCAAGCTTCGCATCGACATCGCGCCGCTCGACAGCATGACCGCGATCATGTTCATCGGTGACTCGACCGTCGTGTTCAAGGGCGGCAAGCGGGTGGCCGCCCGGCAGGACCGCAACCTGCTCATGACTTTGGGTTTTGACGTGTATGGCCAGTCGCCGGACACGACGGCGGCGCAGCTCGAGGCCTCCGGCATCGACCTGAGCAAGGTGCGGGAGGACCGCTGGAACGGCACGAAAGTATGGGTGGTGGGTGCGGACAAGGGCGACACAGCCAGCAGCCAGTTCTGGATCGAGCAGAACCGCCTGCTGTTCGTGCGGCTGATCGAGGCGCGGCCGAACCAGAAGGATTCCACCGCCGCGCCCAACCTGCTGGACGTGACGTTCGAGAACTATCAGCCGCTGGCAAAGGCCTGGGTGTCGCCCAAGGTGGTGATCAAGCTGAACGGGAAGGAGATTCAGCGGGAGGAGTACCGCGACATCCGCGCCGACACGCCGCTCCAGCCGGATCTGTACGATACGGAGACCTACCACAAGGCCGATTGGATCGGCGCCAAGTAGGCGCTGATGATCCCCTGCCTGTCATTTCCGCTCGTAGCTGCCGATGTCGCACCCGGCGCCCTGGGGCCGCGAGACCCCGCGCTGGTCGGTAGCCGGGCAGTCATGAGCCGAGGCGGCGTCGATCGCCGGGCTGCCCGCCAGGAGCGCCCGCGTGGCCGTCGGGCCCCCGTTGTCGGCCAGCGGGCCGAGCCGAGGGTCGATGGGCGATCCGTTCGGGCTCACGTTGCCGACCTGGTTGCCGTCGCTGTTCGTGAGCTCGCTGCCGGCGCCGTCGCCGATCAGGCTGAACGTCGCGGTGACGGAGGGACCGAGCACGTCGGGGCCCGCGGGCGAGGCGTTCAGCGCCACTAGCGTGTTCCTGAGCGTGATGCTCCGCGCGAAGTCGCCCGACGAACCCTCCTGGCGAACCCCGCCGCCGCCGTCCCGCGCCGAGTTCGACGCGATCGTGCTGTTGGTGACCACGACGAAGCTGCTCTCGAGCAGGGAGTTCGCCACGCCCCCGCCGGACCCCGCCGAGTTCCCGCTGACGGTGCTGTTCGTCAACGTGAGCCGAGTGGTCAGGCGTTCGAAGTTATCCGCTTCGTTCCAGAGGCCTCCGCCGCTTCCGGAGGCCGTGTTGTTCGAGATCGTGCTGTTCACGACGGTGAAGGTCCCGCCGGTGGTGTTGGAAATGCCGCCACCATCCCGCCCCGAGTTCCCCGTCACCGTGCTGTTCCTGACCGTGATGCTCCCCAACGACAGCCCGATTCCCCCGTCCCCGGTGTTTCCGACGATCCGTACATGGTCCAGCGTGGACGTTCCATAGGTCTGAAGGATGCCGCCACCCGCGTTGAAGCTCACCGCGCTGTTCGCGATCACCAGCGCTCCGCCGGCTCCGTAGATGCCGCCATGGGAGTTCCGCGCGACCGTGCTGTTCGTCAGCGTGACCTTCGCGCGATGGTTGTCGATGCCGCCGCCACCATCCGTCGCGGAGTTGTTCACCACGGAGCTGCCGGTGATCGTGAGCGGGCCGTGGTTGTCGATGCCGCCGCCGTGCCGGCTGGACGCGTTGCCGACCACCGTACAGCGGGTGAGCGTGAGCGTCCCGAAGTTGATGATGCCGGCGCCGGGGCTGCCCGTCTTGCCGCCTCGGAGGGTCAGGTTCGTGAGACCGACCGTGGCTCCGGTTCCCACTCGCAGGAGACGGAACGCCGGATCGGTGCTCAGGCGCCGGACCGTAATGCCCGCGCTCGGTGCGCTGATGGTGAGCGCCTTGTCTATTTCGAGGGGGCCGCCGCCCGCGCCGGCTCGGGCGAGCGTGATCGTGCCGGTCAGGCCGGCCGCGAAGGTGATCTCGGTGCTCCCCGGAACCTTGATCGCTTCGCGCAGCGTGCACTGGCGGGCATCGCAGACTCCGTCGCCCGGATCGGCGAGGCTGTTGACGACGCGGTGGCCGGCAGCAGCGCTCGCCACCGCACTCATGCCGGCCGGCGTCGCTGGGGCGGTGGGCAGGTCGTCCCCGCCGCAGGCGGCGAGCACGACGATCGGGAACAGAAGCGAAAGCGCGGAGGGTCGCATGGAGTCCTCCCTGCCCGTCTCGAGCGGGCGGCCCGGGGACGGGCCTGTCGGATGTCGCGAGCCGCCAGCGCATCACAGCCTGGCGCCTCGGCCTTCAGGGGTGCGCCATCAGTAGCATCGCGCCGTCAAGCCGGCGTCAAGGAGTTCCGGGTAGGAATACGGACCGGTGTAAGACAACAAAAGGGCTCCATTCAGGAGCCCCGAGTGCCGTGCAATGCGCCGCGTAGGAATCGAACCTACAACCTAGTGATTAAGAGTCACTTGCTCTGCCAATTGAGCTAGCGGCGCGCAACCGCTTCCACCGCCCTCCCGCCACCCCACATAGCCCCAAGGGGAGTCGAACCCCTCTCTGGACCTTGAAAGGGTCCCGTCCTAACCGATAGACGATGGGGCCCCGCTTGCCCTCCCGCGATAGCGCTAACGGGATTCGAACCCGTGTTTGGGCCTTGAGAGGGCCCCGTCCTAGTCCCCTAGACGATAGCGCCGTGGTCCCGCCGACCTGCTCAACCACCCTTCGCCCTTCCCACAGGCCCGGAGGGAATCGAACCCCCAACCCCCGGTTTTGGAGACCGGTGCTCTACCAATTGAGCTACGGACCTCTGACCACTTCCAGGGTGGCTGACGGGACTTGAACCCGCAACCTCCGGAGCCACAGTCCGGCGCTCTAACCGATTGAGCTACAACCACCGCGGGGAGCCTGGACCCCGTTCCAGAGCCGCAAAAATTACCCCGTTTCAGGTGGCCCGGTCAAGGCCAAAACCGACTCGCCAGCGCGTCGGTTTCCGGCGCATCGGCGACTGCGGCACCGTCGAGCGAGGCGACGGGCACGATCCCGCGCGCGGCGTTGGCCACGAACAGCGGTTTGGCGCGCATTTCATCGATCGTGACCTTCTGCTCCTGGATGTCGCCCACGATTTCGACGATCCGAGCCCGAGCCACGCCCGGCAGAACGCCGATCTCGAGCGGAGGCGCCGCAACCCGGCCGTCCTCCCACCAGAAGACCCCCCAGATCGCCGTCTCCGCGACCTGGCCGCCGGTCGTGAGCAGCAGCCCGTCGTCGGCGCCGACCGCCTTGGCCTCGGCCAACGCGCGGTCGAATCGCTCCCGGTCCACCAGTTTGTGAGGGTAAGGCCGATGGACCACCTTCGACGTGACCAGCCGCACGGGCGCCAGGCTTCCCACCGGCCGCTCTCCTGCCACGAGGCCGCGGCGGCTCACGAGCAGACGGTGCACCCGATCCGCGCCGCCCTCCGGCGTGATGAGCTCGGTCGGGATCGGCACGCCGAGCGCTCGGCAGCTGGTGGCGAGCCGTCGCACATGCAGGTACCAGAGTGGCGCGGCGCCGTTACGGATGCGGACGGTCTCGATCAGCGTGTCCAAATCCACCTCCTTCGAGTGCGCTACAGCCCGCCCCCTCCCGAACCCTCGGGCACCGCGGCGAGTTCCGCCGGAGGTGGAACGCGGCGCCGGGCGCGCGCGTCGAGCGCCCCTCTCAGCGTGGTCGAGCCGAGGATCATCGCCCCGCCCAGCAACGCCCACCCGTTCGGCCGCTCGCCCTGAACTACCCAGGCCCACACCGGATTGAGCACGGGCTCGATGAGCAGAATCAGCGAGGCCTCGAACGCGGGCAGGTGCCGGAGCCCGGAGGTCACGAGCACGTAGGCGAAGGCGATCTGGAAGACGCCGAGGTAGATCACCACCGCCCAGTCCACCGGGGCGTGCCCTCCGAACGGCCACGCCAGCGGCAGGGCGACGAGGAACGCCGTGAGGTTACCGCTCACCACGGCGGGCACGGCGGAGCCGCTCGCCCGGTCGCCCTTCTCGAGCCAGCGCAGGCCGCACACCGTGAGCGCCCAGAACACGCCGCTCACGGTCGCGAGCAGGTTGCCTCGCAGCGGGTCGGGCGCGGTCGCCACCGGCGCGTCCGCGCCGATGAAGAACAGCGCGAGCCCGCCTGCCACCGCGGCCATGAAGCCGAGATCCTTTCGCCGGATCGGCTCCTTGAGCAGCCACGGGCTCAAGACCAGCAGGTACAGCGGCGCGGTGCTCTGCAGGTAGATGGTGTTCGCCGCGGTGGTGAGCCGGTTGGCGAGCACGAACAGGGTGAGGCAGGCCGCGTAGGCGCACCCCACCACCACCACGCGCACGCTCCACCCCCGCCGGGCCGCGGGAGCGAACAGCAGGAGGGCCAGGGCCGCGATGCCGCTGCGCAGGCCCGCGATCTGCCAGGCCCCGAAGTCGGCTGCCTTGATTGCCGCCCCGCCCGTCGAGAACAACATGGCGGCGGCAGCGAGTTGG
>JAICJD010000165.1 GCA_025928645.1 Gemmatimonadales bacterium | reverse complement strand
GAGGGCGAGCGCCGCCGGCAGGAGCAGCGCGGCGGCCAGCACCGCGCTGTAGGCGATGATCACCAGCATGTTCTGCCCCAGCGCTTCCACCCCGCTGGGCCGGCCGCTCCCCAGGTGCACCCAGGCCGGGAACAGCACCGCCGCCCCGTTCTGAATCAGCATGCCCAGGTAGTTGATTCCGGGCAGACAGACGGCGCCCCCCACGAGCACCGCGGTCCGGACCGGGAGCGACGGCTCCATCCGGTCGTTGCCCAGGAACGCGAGATAGGCGACCAGCATGAGCGCGAGCTGGAGCGCCGTGAGGACGAGGGTGGACGCCGCCGCCTCCGCGGCGACGATCGCCCGCCCGCCGACCGGATAGCTCCGCAGCAGATCCAGCTTCAGCAGATCGCTCCGGAGGTCGTTGCGGATCCACTGCGGGCCGATCACCACCGCGAGCCCCGCCCAGGTCGCGGCGAGCCAGCCCAGCACTTCGGGAATGGTCCCGTGGGTCTCGAAGGAGAGCAGGGCCGCCACCACCGCCGCCGCCAGGAACAGGGTCGCCATCGTGCGGGCCCGCCGTGTACGCACCACCGCCAGCAGGTTCTTCCACAGGATGGCACCCGCCGGCCATCCGACCGGCGCGAGGCGCAGCAGGGCGGGGAGCCGGCGATGAGCCAGCTCGGGCATCGCCCGGCCTCGGGTCGCGGAATGGCGCGCCCGCCGGAGCGCTGCCTCCGCCGCCGTCTCCTCGAAGGCCGAGTCGGCGCGGATGACCCAGACATAGTGCAGCACCAACAGCGCGAGCGCGGGTCCGATGGCGTGGAGCCACTCGGCGACGGTGCGGGCGGACAGCGGGCGGATCATGGCCCGGAACGGTGCGAGGAGCACGCGAGGGACCGGTGCGGCGGCGGCATCGGTCAGCGCGTCGAGAAACGTGGTGAGCCCGCCGGCCCAGCCGGCCGCGAGGTCGGGCATCGCCGCCTGTATGCTCCAGGTCATGCCGATGAGGGCGAGACCCAGCAGCACGAGCGATACTACCCGGTGCCGGAGCGCGATCCGGCCGTGCTCGAGCAGGCTGGTCCGTACGAACGACGCGCCCAGGCGATGGAATGAGATAGTGGTGAGCAGCACCCAGATCGAGATCGCGCGGAGCCAGGGCGACGCGCCGAACCGCTCGCGGGCCAGGATCAGCGTCCACAGCAGCGAATTGAACAGGATCAGGAGCTGGTTCCGCAGCAGCTTGTACTGCACGAGCTCGCGCCGGGTCACGGGCCCCGCGAACAGAAAGGTGACCTCGGCAGGGCTGAAGGCGAGCACGCGCCGCTCCACGCCGAAGAGCCAGCTCCAGAGCAGCGCGCCGACCACGCCGAGCGCGCCGACCAGCTCGAGCCAGCGCGCGCCCACCAGCACCTCCGGCGGGTGGCGCGGGCGCTCCTCGATCGCGACGATCCAGAGGTAGGTGAGGCCCAGGACCAGTGCGATCAGATAGCGCGGGCTCCGGAGCTGGCGGAGCTGGCGCGCGCTTCGATTATAGAGGGAGCGCCAGGCGAGATAGCCGAACAGCCGGATCACCGCTCGGCGTCCCCGCCGGGAGCGATCAGGGCGAGGAACACGTCCTCCAGCCGGCGTCCGCTCAGGGCCGGACGGTTCGCGATGATGTCGGCGACCGTGCCCAGGGCGACCGCCTGTCCCGCGTTCATGACGAGGATGCGGGTGCAGATCTCCTCGACCAGATGCAGCAGGTGCGAGCTCAGGATGACCGCTGCGCCGCTCTCGGCCCGGCGGACGATCGTGGCCTTCATCCGGCGGATGCCGACCGGATCGAGCCCGGTGAGGGGCTCGTCCAGCAGGAGCGCGCGCGGCGCGTGGAGCAGCCCGCAGGCGATCGCGAGCTTCTGCTTCATCCCTCGCGACAGCTCGCCGGGCAGCGCCGTGCGCTTGGTCGCGAGCTCCATCTCTTCCAGCAGGGACGGAATGCGGGTCTCGACATCCGCCACCAGGTAGAGCCGGCCGACGAACCGCAGGTGCTCCTCGACCGTCAGATACTCGAACAGGTGGGGCTCATCGGGAATGAACGCCAGCAGCCGTTTCGCCGCGACGGCGTCGGTGGCGAGGTCGTGCCCGCCGATCCGGATCCGTCCGCGCGTCGGAATGATGATCCCGGCGATGCTCCGGATCGTGGAGGTCTTGCCGGCGCCGTTGGGGCCCACCAGTCCCAGCACTTCGCCCGGGTTCACCGTGAAGGTCAGGCCTCGGACGGCCGGGAGCTCGCCGTACCGCTTCTCCAGTCCCTCTACCTCGATCACGCTGGTCTCCCGGGGCGGCGCCCCTCCCCAAGCGGGCTCGGAGGGTGAAACTTTCGAACAGGCTGGGACGTCTCTACTTGGAACATGCTCCCCTCACTGGGTGCGGCACACCCCCGTGGACGGCATCGGAGGCCGAGTCTATGCGAAGCTACTGGTTACGGATCCTGCTCGGCGCCTTTGCGGTGTTCGCCGTCGGCATGATTGTGGTCTCCATGGTTCGGCGCGGCCGAACCCGGGTCGAATCGGTGCTCACGAGCTCCGATCCGATCAGCATCCCGCTGGCGTTCGTGCCGTTCCAGCTCGACGGCAGCAAGCTCGGCACCCTCGACCACGTCGTCGTGAACCGTGACAGCCCCAAGAAGGTGTCTTCGATCGATCTCCAGGTGAAGCTGGACGACTCGCTCGTGGCGCAGGGCCTCGCCGGCTGCCGGCTGGCCGCCAACATCGAGGACGATTCCTCGGGCGGCGGCCACGTCAACCTCCACGTCAACCAGCTGGAGCGGCGGACGTTCTTCTTCTGTGCGCCGAGCGACTCCGGCTTCGAGGAGTTCGGCTCGGTGGCGTTCTCCCCGGGCGACGTGAAGGTGCCTCTTCTGGTGCCCGAGCAGCTCGCCGACCGCCTGCAGAGCGGAGACTGGGCCGACTCGAACGATGCCTCCGATTCCGCGGATGCCATGGCGGACCGGGCCGACTCGATCGCGGACGCCGCCCAGTCAAAGGCCGATTCCGCCATGGCGCGGGGGATGCGAGCGGCGGCCCGGGCCGAGGCACGGGGCGACTCGCTCAGCCGCGCGCACTCGCGGCTCGGCGACTCGCTCCGCGCCGAAGGGCTCCGTCGCGCCGACTCGATTCAGCGGTCGATGGCCCGGATGGCGGACTCCCTCAAGGCCCGCTAGCTTCGGAAACCATGCTGCTCGTCCTGGACAACTACGACAGCTTCACCTACAACCTGGTGCAGTACGCGGGGGAGCTGGGAGCCGACCCGGTGGTCCACCGCAACGACGCCCTGAGCGCCGAGGCCGCGCTGGCGCTCGACCCGTCCGCCATCGTCATCTCGCCGGGCCCGTGCACGCCGCGCGAGGCGGGCATCAGCGTCGCCCTGGTGCGGGCGGCCGCCGCGAGCGGCATCCCGCTCCTTGGCGTATGTCTCGGGCACCAGGCCATCGGCGAGGCGTTCGGCGGCGACGTCGTGCGGGCCGACCGGCTCATGCACGGCAAAACCACGATGGTCGCCCACGCGGGCGACCCGGTGTTCGCCGGCCTTCCCTCGCCGTTCGAAGCGATGCGCTACCACTCGCTGGTGGTCGCCCCCGGGACGCTGCCGGACGAGCTGGAGATCACCGCCTGGTCGGCCGACCGTCCGGCCCGAAGCGAGATCATGGGCGTGCGCCACCGAAGTTTGCCCGTGGTGGGCGTCCAGTTCCACCCCGAGTCGGTGGGGACGCGGCAGGGCAAGCGGATCCTCGCCAACTTCCTGGCAGCGGCTGCGGAGCGCGTCGTCGCCGCCTGATCGGCCGCTTGGACGCCATCCGAGGGCCGCCTCCCGGCGGCGCTCCGGCTCGGCCGCCCCCCGCCGGCTAACTCGTTCCCGCCTCTGGCCATAGCGCCTCCGCTGGCGCTCGGCATGAGTTTTGACTCGACCCCCGCGCCCGATTACTTTTGGTGATGCGCGTTCTGGGTGTCATTCCGGCTCGTCTAGGCTCCACCCGTCTCCCCAACAAACCGCTCCAGTTGCTGGCCGGTGAGCCGCTCATCACCCGGGTGATTCAGCGCGTCATGGAGCACGAGGTCGTGCAGGAGCTGGTGGTGGCCACCGACTCGGACATGGTGGCGCAGGTCGTGGAGCGCGCAGGCGTCCGCGCGGTGCTCACCCACGACGGCCATCGCTCGGGCACCGACCGGGTAGCCGAAGCGGCGGCGCGGCCGGAGTTCGCCACCTTCGACGTCGTGGCCAACGTCCAGGGCGACGAGCCCTTCATCCCGCGCGAGGCACTCGCCGGCGCCCTCGAGCGGATCGCACGAGGCGACGATGTGGGGACGGCCGCCGCGCCGCTCGCCTCGGCGGACGCGAACGATCCCGCGCGGGTCAAGGTGGTGACCGACGCGGAGGGCCGGGCGCTCTACTTCTCGCGGGCGGCGATCCCCCACCGGCGCGAGCCGACCGATCCGGCCGACGAGCTCTACTGGCAGCACCTCGGCCTGTACGTGTACACCCGTCCCGCGCTGGCCCGCTGGGTGGAGGCCCCGCCCAGCCCGGCCGAGCAGGCGGAGCGGCTGGAGCAGCTCCGGGCGCTGCACGTCGGGCTCACGATCGGCGTGACGCGGCTGGGCGAGCCCGCGCAACCGGGCGTGGACACGGCCGAGGACCTTCGACGGGCGGAAGCCCACTGGCACGCATTTCAGGGGTAAGGCTATGACTTCGGCACCCAGCGCGACCAAGTACATCTTCGTCACCGGCGGCGTGGTCTCTTCCCTCGGGAAAGGCATCGCCGCCGCGTCGCTTGGACGCCTGCTCGTCGAGCGGGGCCTCAGCGTGACGATGCAGAAGTTCGATCCGTACATCAACGTGGACCCGGGCACGATGTCGCCGTTTCAGCACGGCGAGGTGTTCGTGACCGACGACGGCGCCGAGACCGACCTCGATCTCGGCCACTACGAGCGCTTCATCGACCGCTCGCTCTCCCAGCAGAACAACGTCACCACGGGCCGCATCTACCAGGCGGTGATCAACAAGGAGCGGCGCGGCGAGTATCTCGGCTCCACGGTGCAGGTGATCCCGCACATCACCGACGAGATCAAGAACGCCATCCGCCGCACGGCGCCGGGGCACGACGTCGTGATCACCGAGATCGGCGGCACCGTGGGCGACATCGAGTCGCAGCCCTTCCTCGAGGCCATCCGGCAGTTCCGCCAGGAGGTCGGCCGGGACAACGCCATCTTCATCCACCTCACGCTGGTGCCGTACATCGCGGCGGCGGGCGAGCTCAAGACCAAGCCGACGCAGCACTCGGTGCGCGACCTCATGCAGATCGGAATCCAGCCCGACATCCTGATCTGCCGGAGCGAGCAGGCGATCTCGGCCGACATCAAGCGGAAGATCGCGCTGTTCTGCAACGTGGATTTCGGCTGCGTCATCGAGAGCCCCGATGTGGATTCGATCTACGAGATCCCGCTGCGGTTCCACGACCAGGGCCTCGACGCCGTCGTGTGCGAGCGGCTCCGGGTGGAGACGAAGCAGCCGGACCTCCGGCCGTGGAAGCAGATGACCGAGCGGATCCTGCACCCGACGCACCGGGTGCGGATCGCGGTCGTGGGCAAGTACACCGCGCTGCATGACGCCTACAAGTCCGTGAGCGAGGCGCTCATCCACGGCGGCATTTCGCACGACGCGCGGCTGGACGTCGAGTGGATCCCGAGCGATCGATTTACCGACCAGGCCGCGGCGGGTCGGCTGCTCTCGGCGTACGACGGCCTGCTCATTCCCGGCGGCTTCGGGGAGCGCGGAGTGGACGGGATGATCGAGGCCATCCGATGGGCGCGCGAGAACAACCTCCCGTTCTTCGGGATCTGCCTCGGCCTTCAGGTGGCGATCATCGAGTTCGCCCGCAACGTGTGCGGCATGCCCGAGACCAACAGTACCGAGTTCGAGCCTGACTGCCCGACGCCGGTCATCGCGCTCATGCAGTCGCAGCGCGACGTGAGCACCATGGGCGGCACGATGCGGCTCGGCGCATACACCGCGCGCCTCCGCCCCGGCTCGCGCGTCGCGCAGGCGTACGGCACGCACGAGATCAGCGAGCGCCACCGGCACCGCTGGGAGGTGAGCAACGCCTATCGCGACGTGCTCGCCGAGTACGGGCTCCGCCTGTCCGGCCAGTCGCCCGACGGCGGGCTGGTGGAGGTCATCGAGCTGCCGGACCACATCTGGTTCATCGGCTGCCAGTTCCACCCCGAGCTCAAGTCGCGACCGACCCGGCCGCATCCGCTGTTTGCCGGGTTCGTCGGCGCCGCGCTCAGACATCAGGGCGGCTCGGCGGCGGCGCCGAAGGAGCTCGCCGAGCTCACGGGTTGATGAGCTGGACCTTCGCCCGCCGGCCGTTTCTCATCGCCGGGCCGTGCGTCGTCGAGCCCGGCGATGTGCTCCCCCGGGTGGCCGAGAAGCTCGCCGGCCTCGCGTCGAGGCGCGGGCTCCCGATCTGCTTCAAGGCGAGCTTCGACAAGGCCAACCGCGCGCGGGGCGAGGCGCCGCGCGGGCCGGGCCTCGAGGAAGGCCTGCGGGCGCTCGAGCGCGTTCGCGCCGCGAGCGGGCTCCCGGTGCTCACCGACATCCACGAGCCGGGGCAGGCGGTCCCGGCGGCGGCGGTGGCGGACGTGCTCCAGATCCCGGCGTTTCTCTGCCGGCAAACCGATCTCCTCGTCGCCGCCGGGCGCACCGGACGCCCGGTGAACGTGAAGAAAGGGCAATGGATGCAGCCGGAGGCCATGGCGGGAGCCCTCGACAAGGTGCGCGCCGGCGGCAGCGGCGAGGTCGCCGTGACCGAACGGGGCACCTTCTTCGGCTACGGCGACCTGGTGGTGGACATGAGAAGCTTCGGCCGCCTGCGGGCGGCGACCCAGGCGCCGGTGATCTTCGACGCGACTCATTCCGTGCAGCTGCCGGGGCAGGGGCAGGGCGGCGCGAGCGGCGGACAGCGGGAGCACATCCCCGCGCTGCTCGCGGCGGCGGCGGCGGCCGGGGCGGACGGCTTCTTTCTCGAAACCCATCCTGACCCGGCCCGCGCCTCGAGCGACGCGGCCACCCAGTGGCCGCTCGACCGTCTCGACGCGCTGCTCGCCCGTACGCTCGACATCTGGGCCCGGGCCCATGATTGACCCCGCGGCCGCCAAGCGGGTCCGGCTGCTCGGACTCGACGTGGACGGCGTGCTGACGGACAACGGCATCTTCCTCGGTCCGGTGCACGGCGAGCGGATCGAGCTCAAGCGGTTCGACATCCAGGACGGGCTCGGACACGTCCTCATGCGAGCGGCGGAGATCCCGGTCGTGTGGGTGAGCGGCCGATTCTCCGAGGCCACACTGCTGCGGGCGCGCGAGCTCGAGGTGGCGGACGTGCTCCAGGTGCGGGGGCCCGAGAAGCTCGAGGCCTTCGGCGACCTGCTCGGCGTGCGGGGCATCTCCTGGGACGAGGCGGCGTTCGTGGGCGACGATCTGGCCGACCTCCGGGTCCTCCGTCGCGTCGGGCTGCCGATCGCGGTGGCGAACGCGGTGGAGGAGGTCAAGGCGCTCGCGGCGTACGTGACCCGCGCCTCCGGCGGGCACGGGGCCGTCCGGGAGGTCGTGGAGGTGCTGCTCAAGGCCCGGGGGCAGTGGAGCGCGCTGCTCGACCGATACTTCTCGGAGCCGGCG
>JAICJD010000085.1 GCA_025928645.1 Gemmatimonadales bacterium | reverse complement strand
GCGGTGGACGCGCTGGTGCCCGTACTGAGCGATGCGAATGCCGACACCCGCGAGCTGGCGGCCTGGTCGATCGGGAGCTGCGAGCCGAAGAAGGCGCCGGCCGCGCTGGTCGCGCTGCTGGGGGACCGCGACCGCGACGTCCGACTCTCCGCCACCTGGGCGCTCTTCAGCATCGAGGATCCCGACGCGACCGGCGCGCTCGAGGCGGCCTACAAGCGCGAGACGGATCCCGAGGTCCGGATCGGCATGATCCGCGCGCTCGGCGCCATGGGCGAGCGTTCGGTGGACGCGCTGCAGGGGCTGGTGTCGTCCTCCGACCCGCAGATCCGGAAGACCGCCGTCACCGCGCTGGCGGGCGGCGAGGCGTCGGGTCCGTGGCCGTGGCCGCGGCCCATGCCGCGCCCGTTTCCGGATGAGCACGATGACGAGTAGGCAGGCGCGCCCGCTGCCGGCTCATTGTCGTAGCCGTGAGTGCTGATTTTTCACCATCAAGCCGTGAGGAGTCATCCTGAGCGAAGCGAAAGGAGGCATGCGTCAGCTCATGCCCCCTTTCCCCCTCGCTACGCTCGGGGTCAGGGTGACTCGACAGGAGATCCCATGATGCGCAACGCCGGAATCGCCGCCCTCGCCGTGGTGGGCATGCTGTGGAAGGAGCCGTGGGGGTCCAGGGTCGTCTCCGCCGCGGCCGACAACATCCGCGACCTCATCGCCGCGGCGCAGGGCGCGCCGCCGGCGGTGTGCGGGCTCGCGGCCGATGCGGTGGGGAGCTGGTGGGGCGACGCGGGCGACGCGCCGGTGACGCCGCTCGGCGAGCACCGCATGCCGAAGCGGTCGCGCGGCCACCGGCGGTACGACATGTCGGCCGACGACGTCCGCTTCCTGCTCGAGAGCCTGTCGCAGCGCGACGCGTGCGTCCGCGAGCTGGCCGTCCGCCTGCTCGGCACCCAGGGTGGCGACGAGGTGGGGCCCGGCTTGCTCCAGCGGCTCGCGTCGCCCGACTCCGGCATCCGGAGCGTCGCCGCGCTCGGCCTCGGCCTGGCGCAGCCGGCCAGCGCGGTGGACGCACTGGTGCGGGCCACCGGCGACCCGGCGACCGGCACCCGCGCGAACGCCATCTGGGCGCTGGGCCGGATGGAGGACGGCCGGGCCGTGCGGCCGGTGACGAAGGCGCTCGGCGACGACTCGCCGCTCGTGCGCGAGGCCGCGGCCGGCGCGCTCGGCCACCTCGACTCGGCCAGCGCGGTGCCCGCGCTGCTTCGCGTGCTCAAGAACGATCCCGTGGCCTCGGTCCGGCGGACCGCCGCCTGGGCGCTCGGCCAGCTCGAGGCGACGGACGCCGCCGATGCGCTCGCGGCGTCGCTCCGCTCGGACAAGGACCCCGACGTGCGCGAGATGTGCGCCTGGGCGCTGGGCGAGATGGACACCCGGCGCGGCGCCGACGCGCTGCTCGCCGCGGCGAAGGGCGACGAGGACGACGACGTGCGCGAGACGGCGGTGTGGGCGCTGGGACAGCACGGCGACGGATCGGCCGCCGGCGCGATCGGCGAGCTGCTCGCGGCCGAGAAGAGCCCGGAGGTGCGGGCGACGGCGGCGTGGGCGCTGGGGCAGCTCGACATCGGGTCGGCGCCCAAGGGGCTGATCTCGGCCGTGGGCGACCCGAACACTGACGTGCGCACCCGCGCCGCGTGGGCGCTGTCGGAGATCGGCGACGGCGCGGCGATCCCCGCGCTCCGCACGGCGCTCGCGAAGGAAGGGGACGCCGAGGCGCGGAAAGCGGAGGTGCGGGCGCTGATCCATTCGGGCGAGCGGAGCGAGCGGCTCACCGAGCTGCTCGAGTCGAAGGATCCAGAGGTTCGGGCCGCCGCGATCCGCGGGGTGGCGGGGAACGATGGGGTCGATCCCTGGCCCTGGCCGGAACCGCGGCCGCGGCCGTTTCCGTGAGGGCTTGATGGCGGCGTGAACGGGGGAACCGGATATGTGGATCTGCTGCCGTTCTGACGGCCCACGCGCTACCTTATCGCCGTGTCCTCGTTGTATCACGAAGTCTATGCGCGCTGGCGCGCGGCGCCCGAGCGCTTCTGGGCCGAGGCCGCGGAAGCGGTCCACTGGTACCGCCGGTGGGAGGCGGTGCTGGACGCCTCGCGCGCGCCGTTCTACCGCTGGTTCCCGGGCGGCCAGGTCAACAGCTGCTACAACGCGCTCGATCGTCACGTCGAGAACGGCCGGGCCGGCCAGCCGGCGCTGATCTACGACAGCCCGGTGACGGGGACGGTGCGGAGCTACAGCTACCGCGAGCTGCGCGACGAGGTGGCGCGGTTCGCGGGCGTGCTGGCGGGGCGCGGCGTGGAGCGCGGCGACCGGGTCATCATCTACATGCCGATGGTGCCCGAGGCGGTGATCGCGATGCTCGCCTGCGCGCGCATCGGGGCGATCCACTCCGTGGTGTTCGGCGGGTTCGCGTCGCCCGAGCTGGCCAGCCGGATCACCGATGCCCGGCCGAAGGCGATCCTCACCGCCTCGTGCGGCATCGAGATCGACCGGGTGGTGCCGTACAAGCCGCTGCTCGACGCGGCGATCGAGCTGGCCCACGCGAAGCCCGACTGCTGCATCGTGCTCCAGCGGCCCCAGGCGCGGGCGACGCTGGTGCCCGGCCGCGATCACGACTGGGCCGAGCTGGCGGCCGGCGCCCAGCCGGTTGACTGCGTTCCCGTCCTCGCCACCGATCCACTCTACATCCTCTACACCTCGGGCACCACGGGCCATCCCAAGGGCATCGTGCGCGACAACGGCGGCCATCTGGTCGCCCTCACCTGGAGCATGCGGAACGTGTACGGCGTGGACCCGGGCGAGGTGTACTGGGCCGCGTCCGACCTGGGCTGGGCGGTGGGCCACTCGTACATCGTCTACGGGCCGCTCTTCCACGGCAACACCACGATCCTGTACGAAGGGAAGCCGGTGGGGACGCCGGACGCCGGCGCGTTCTGGCGGGTGATCGCGCAGCACGGCGTGCGCGCATTCTTCACCGCGCCGACCGCGTTCCGGGCGATCAGGCGGGAGGACCCCGAGGGCGAGCATATCCGCCGGTACGATCTCAGCCGCCTCCGCACGCTGTTCCTGGCCGGCGAGCGGTGCGATCCGCCGACGCTCGTCTGGGCGCAGCAGCAGCTCGGCATCCCCGTCGTGGACCACTGGTGGCAGACCGAGACCGGCTGGGCCGTGGGCTGCGACTGCGTGGGGCTCGGCCTGCTTCCGGTCAAGCCGGGCTCGTGCACCCTGCCGGTCCCGGGGTACGACGTGCGCATCCTGGACGACGCCGGACGCGAGGCTGGCGCCGGCGACACCGGCAATGTCGTGATCAGGCTGCCGCTCCCGCCCGGCTGCTCGCCCACGCTCTGGAACAACGACCGGGGCTACGAGCAGACCTACCTCACCGCCTATCCCGGCTACTATCTCACGGCCGACGCGGGTTACAAGGACGAGGACGGCTACCTCTGGATCATGAGCCGCACCGACGACGTGATCAACGTGGCGGGGCACCGGCTCAGCACCGGCGCGATGGAGGAGGTGCTCGCCGGGCACCCGGACGTGGCCGAATGCGCCGTGGTGGGCGTGCACGACGCGCTCAAGGGCGAGGTGCCCCTCGGGCTGGTGGTGCTCAAGGCCGGCCGCAGCCGGGATCCGGCGGAGCTGGCGGCGGAGCTGGTCGAGCTGGTGCGGAAGCGCATCGGCCCGGTGGCGTCATTCAAGACGGCGACCACCGTGAAGCGGCTGCCGAAGACGCGGTCGGGAAAGATCGTGCGTGGGACCATCAGGAAGATCGCCGACGGGGCGGCGTATACGGTGCCGCCGACGATCGACGATCCGGCGACGCTGGAGGAAGTCGCGGCGGCGCTCGCGGCGATCGGCTATCCAGGGCGGGTCACCTCTCCGTCGCCTGCGGGATCCGGACCGCACTAGCACCCGGAGAACGGGAAGGGCACGACGATCTGATACGGGCTCTCGTCGACTCCCTTCCCACCGAGCGTGATGTCGACCCGAAACACTCCGACCGTGAGCGCGAGAGCCGCCGAATAGGTGCCGTTGCCGTTGTCGGTCGGCTTCAGGATGACGCCCTGATTCACGCGGATCTGAAAGTCGTCGCCGCCATGGGCGATCCGGTTGCCGAAGGCGTCGAACGCCGTGACGGTCACCTTGGCGGGGAGCTGGGACGATTCGACACAGGCCGGTACGATCGCCTGCGACATACCCGGATCGGTGGCGCCCGGCACCACGGCGCTCGCAAAGGGCGAGCTGGGCAGCGCAGTCCCCGACACTTTGACCTGCACCTTGTCGGTGCCCGCCCTGGTCGGCGTATACGTCGCGGCATAGCGTCCGCCACCCTCGTCGGAGGCGGCCACGGCGCTCTGCGGGTTGGCGCCCGAGACCGACACCGCAATCGCACCCGCCTGCCCCGGCACGTCGTTGCCTTGCGCGTCTTCCAGCCGGATCTCCACGAGGGTCGCCTCGCCTGCCTTGCCCCCCGGCACACTCGCCGTGCTGCGCGCGGCGCTGGGCGCACCGGCCGTCACCGTGACGGTGGCGGTCTGGCTCACCGCCGTTCCAGCGACGACGGCCGAGACGATACGGTCGCCGGGGGAAGCGGCGCTCAGCAGGCCGGTGGCCGATCCGTCGCTTCGGGTCTGGTCGACCGGCTGGGTCAAGCTGTTGCCGGTCCCGGTGGCTGACAGGGTGACGGCGAGGCCCGGGATGGGGTTGTCGTAGGCATCGCGAGCGGTCACCGTGATCGTGCTCTTGCTGGAGCCGCCGGAGGCCGTGATCGTCGCCGGCGCGGCGTCCACCGTGGTCTTCCCGGCATCGACCGGGCCGGGCGTCGCCGTCGCGCCGAACACCACCGGACTTCCGCTCACGGCGAGACCCGAGATGGTCGCTGCGACGGTGTTGGTCCCCGCCTTCCGCCCCAGCGTCCACCCGCCGACGGCGGCGATGCCGTCGCCGCCGGTCACCGGGTTGGCACCGGTGAGCGATCCGGCTCCTCCGGTCACCTTGAACGTCACAGGAATGCCGGCGAGCGCGTTGCCGTCTGCATCGCGCACCAGGACGGCGGGCGCGGTCGCGACGGCGGAGGCTACCACGGCCGACTGCCCGTCTCCCGCCGTCCCCGCGATCGATGCCGGCGATCCGACTCCGAGCCCGACGCTGGCGGTCGCCGGGGCGAATCCCTCGGCCACGAAGGCGAGCGTCTGAACGCCCGGTGCCCCCCGGATCGTGAGGTCGGCGAAGGCGATTCGACCGGCCGCGTCGCTGGTTGCGGTCGTACCACCGTCGAGGGTGGCACTCCCCGCGGACAGCTGCGCGGTCACGACGACGCCTTCGCGGGCGATGTCGTTCCCGGCCGTATCCTGGAGCTGCAGCACTGGCTGGGGATCGAGGGGGACTCCGGAGGTGGCGGTGGCGGGCGGGGCCACGGTCAGGGCGAGCTGCGCAGCGACGCCGGTCGTGATGAACACCGCCGGCTCGGGCGCGCCTTCGACCCCAGTGACTGCGGCGGTGGTCACGTATGTGCCGAGCTCGATGCCGAGCACGCGCTCCGTCGCCGCCTCGCCGTTCGACGAAGTCATGCTGGTTGGCGGATTCACGCTTCCGCCGACCACGGCAGTCCAGGTCACCTGGACCCCGCCGACCGGTTGGCCGAAGCGATCGAGCACCCGCACGACCAGCGAGTCCCCGAGGGGCTCACCGATGGTTCCACTCTGTCCGTTGCCACGAAGCACGGAAATGCGGGCGGGCTGCCCTTCGTTGGGGAGCGACAGCTCATCGCCGCCGCAGCCACAGAGGCCCGCGGCGACGAGGCACAGCCGCGCTGCAAACCCGTACCGGAGGGCACGAGGGGGGAGCCGGGGAAGGCGGCCAGCGCGAGGGCGGTGCAGGAGCGTGTCCGGGGTGCAGGAGAACGTCTACTCTATCACTGGGGACCCCGGGAGACTAGGAGCGTACAGCCCGCGCGCCTCCCCGGCCCTTCCGCTGGGCCCGCCGCGGGCGGCAGATTCCGCTTTCGAGCCCAAGGGGCGGTCCCCGGATGGACCGTGTACCGCTCGCCACCCACTGGAGATTCCGATCATGGACAGCGTCGTCCACTTCGAGATGCCCTACGAGAACCGCGAGCGCATGGCCAGATTCTACCAGTCCGCCTTCGGCTGGCAGACCCAGATGCTCGGCGCCGACATGGGGGAGTACGTCCTCGCCGTCACCACCGAGAGCACCGACGCCGGGCCGAAGCACCCGGGCGCGATCAACGGCGGGTTCTATCCCAAGAAACCCGACTGGCCGATGCAGTTCCCCTCGGTCGTGATCGCGGTACAGGATCTTGCCGCCTCGTCCAGGAAGGTGACCGCGGCGGGCGGCAGGATGCTGGGCGAACCGATGGACATCCCGGGGGTCGGCCAGTACGTATCGTTCGTGGACACCGAGGGCAACCGGTCGAGTATGCTGCAGCCGATCGTGCGGGAAGGGTGAGGTGACCGCCGTCCTGCCTCCCGGCACGGCCCACTGGCCCGCGCTGCCGTACGAGCCGTGGAAGGACACGCTGGCCACGCTCCATCTCTGGACCCAGATCGTCGGCAAGATCCGGCTGGTCCGGACGCCGTGGACCAATCACTCGTGGCACGTGCCGCTCTACGTCACCTCGCGCGGGCTCACGACCTCGCCGATTCCGTACGGTGAGCGGACGGTGACGCTGGAGTTCGACTTCCTCGAGCACTGGCTCCGCATCGAGCCCGACGCGGGGCCAGTCGAGACCGTGGCGCTCATGCCCCGGTCGGTGGCGGACTTCTACGAGGAGGTGTTCGCGCGGCTCCACGCGCTCGGCTTCGACATCGCCATCCGCCCGATGCCGTCCGAGATCCCCGATCCAACCCCGCTCGACCGGGACACCCGGCACGCGAGCTACGACGCCGATGCCGCCCAACGGTTCTGGCGCGCGCTGCAGCAGAGCGATCGCGTGCTCAAGACGTTTCGCGCGCGGTTCCAGGGCAAGGCGAGCCCGGTGCACTTCTTCTGGGGAAGCTTCGATCTGGCGGCGACCCGCTTCTCGGGCCGGACGGCGCCGCCGCATCCGGGCGGCGTCCCGTATCTGCCCGACTGGGTGGCGCGGGAGGCATACTCGCACGAGGTGAGCAGCTGCGGGTTCTGGCCCGGCGGTGACGCGCTGCCCGAGCCGGTGTACTACGCGTACGCCTATCCCGAGCCCGAGGGCTTCAAGACCGCGACGGTGCGGCCCGAGGCCGCGCGATACCACGCGGGGCTCGGCGAGTTCGTGCTGCCCTACGAGGAGGTGCGGCAGGCCGGATCGCCGGACGAGATGTTGCTGGAGTTCCTGCAGACCAGCTACGAGGCGGCGGCGGACCTGGCGAAGTGGGATCGTGCGGCGCTGGAACGGCGGTGAGAGGTCCCTCGCTGCGTTCGGGATGAAGTACCGGTGCATCGATCAGCTCATCCTCGCCGTACCCCCCCGGAGAGCAGTCCCACGCCGAGCGCCCAGGCGCGTCGGGCCGCTGCCCGCGCCGCTCCGCTCCGTCGCGTCGGCGATCTCGCTGAGGTCCCCGGCGGTGAGCGTGAGCGTGGCGGCGCCGACCCAGCCGTCCACCTGCCCGGGCGACCGCGCGCCGACGATCGCGCCGCTCACACCGGGCCATGCGAGCGTCCACGCCACCGCCACCGCGGACACCGTCGTCCCATGCCGCTCGGCGACGGGCCGGAGCGCGTCGCGCAGCCCGAGATTGCGCGTCAGGTTGGGCTTCTGGAACTCGCGGCTCTTCCGCCGCCAGTCACCCGGCGCGAGCGACGCCACCCGCTCGGCGCTGAACCCGTCGGTGAGGATGCCCGACTGCATCGGGCTGTAGCCGATGACGCCCGTCTCGTGCGCCGCGCACCAGGGGATCACGTCCCCGGCGGCGTCGCGCCGGATCAGCGAGAACGGCGGCTGCGCCGAGTCCACGTGCCGCACCCGCTCGCAGCGGTCGAGCAGCGCGGGGTCGAAGTTGGACACGCCGATCGCGCGGACCTTGCCTTCCTCCGCCAGCCGCACCATCGCGCCCCACGAGTCTTCCACCGGCGTCCCCGTCTGGTCGGGCCAGTGGAACTGGTACAGGTCGATGCGCTCGACGCCGAGCCGCCGGAGCGACGCCTCGCACTCGCGGCGGATGGATTCCGGCCGGAGGACGCGCCGCACCTCGGCGCTGCGGTCGTTCTCGTCCCAGACCATCCCGCACTTGGTGAAGACCAGCGGGCGCCGGTCGGCCGGGAGCTCGCGCAGCAGCCGGCCCACGACCTCCTCCGAGTGGCCCAATCCGTAGACCGCGGCGGTGTCGATCCAGTTGACGCCGCGATCGAGCGCGCGCCGCATGGCGGCGACCGATGCGTCATCGTCCTGCGGACCCCAGCCGAAGGCCCACTCACCGCCGATGGCCCAAGCGCCGAACCCGACGGCGGTGATGGAAAGCCCGCTCCGGCCGAGCGGCCGGGTCGGCAGCGAGTCGGGAGTGGGGGAGCCGGAACGGCCGGCCGAAGGTGAGGGCATCTGTTCGATCCTTTCGATTCGCAGGGAATCAGTCAGACGGTCAGACGGTCAGACGAACAGGCAAGCAGGTGGCGGTCGGAGGTCGTCCGCAGGGGCCGTCGGACGCACGCCGGTCCTGCACGTGTACCTGCCGACCACGCGATCGCCCGCCCGTCTGACCGTCTGACCGTCTGACCGTCTGACGCCTGTCGAAACCTACCTCCGGAAAGCGATCGGCCGGGCGTTCGAGCAGCCGGGCCGGGCGGCCCTCCAGCCCGCGCTCGAAGAAGACCAGCGAGAACGCGTCCACGATCTGAAGCCCGCGGCGCGGGTCGATCGGGCCGACGAGGCCGAGCCGGCGCACCAGAGGCGAGAACAGCGGCATGTCCGAGAAGTTCGGGTGGAACGCGCCCGGCAGACGCACGAGGTACCCGTCGCCGGGCAGCGTCCCGAATACCGCGCGCATCGTGCCCTGAGTCTCGTCGATGTCGCGCTCCGGCCAGTGCTCGAGCCGCATGCTCGCGCTGTCGCTGCTCAGCCACATCGCCGGCTGCCGGAGCCCGGAGGCGACGACGTCGGCCGGCATGAGGCTGTCCATCATGAGACACGCCCGGAGCCGCGGTTCCCGCCGGCAGGCCTCGGCGGTGACGGCGCCGCCCAGCGAGACGCCGAACATGCCGGCGCGGCCGAGGTCGAGACGGCCGGTGAGGATTCCCCGGGCGTCGTTCGTGTCGAGCGCGGCAAGCCGGTCGAGCGTGAAGCTCGCGTCGCGGGCGAGGAACGGGTTCACGCTGTCGAGGAAAGGCGGATGCCCCGGCGCGGAGGGGTCGAACATGCGCGGGTCGAACAGCGCCACGCGGCCGTCGGGAAAGGCGACGCCGCTCGCGGCGCCCGGCTGATCCATCGCCGCCACGACGTACCCGTGCGACACCGGCTCCTGGACCAGCGCGGTGTTGTGCTGCCGGTAGCCGCCGCGCCCATGCGCGAAGATCAGCACAGGATACGGGCGCGGGTCCGCACCTGATCGAGGTGGCTCAAGGTGAATCCCGAGAGGCCGAGCAGCCGCGCGAGCGGCGCCAGCGTTTCGGGGCGCTCGACGTACGGCGCCCGCGGCGCGCCCCGCTGGTAGCGTGCGGGATCCCAGAGCTGCACCATCAGCTCGCGGCGGTCGGACGGGTCGGCGGTGAAGACCTCCGGCCGGGTCGAGTCGATCCAGTGGTCGGTCAGCGTGCCGATGGGGTAGGGACCGGTCGGGCGGGGGAACTGGAACACCGGGAGCAGCGCCGGGGGCGCGGCCGCCACGACGAGCGCGAGCACGCCGAGCACGACCACGGTTCAAGGCGCGGAGCCGTGGAAACGCCACCGCGCCAACCGCGAGCAGGTCGGCGAGGAGCAGTACCAGCTCGAGCGTCCGCATCGCGACGACTCACAGCAGCACACCGACGGTCGCGGCGCCGAGGGTGACCTCGACCTCGGCGCGGCCGCGCCAGCTGCCCAGGTCGCCGCCGTGCTCGTCGTCCACGTGCAGCTCGTCGGGCGCGCACCAGACGCGGAGGCACTTGCCCCGCTCGGTGGGCAGGTGCGGCCGTGCGGTGCCGAACGCGTCGGCCAGCGCGACGAGGGCGACGCGGTCGCGTTCCAGCGCGCGCACGATCTCGAGCTTGCCGTCGCTCACCCGCGCCTGCTCCGCGAGCCAGAGATTGGGACCGGCGCAGCGGATGTTCATGGCCTCCAGCAGGAGGTAGCGGCCGGTGAGATCGCGGCCGTCCAGCTCGACCCGGAGCTCGAGCGGCGCGAGCGTGCGGGCCGCACGCCGGGCCTCGGTGCGCGCATCGTCCGTCCCCTTCAGATTGTCGCCGACGTCCGGATGAATCAGGTGGCCCAGCAGTCCCACGCCGGTGGACTCGACGAACCGGGTCTCGCCCCAGGGCCCGCGCGCGGTCCCGACGTCCACGCGGCGCACGTCGGCCGTGGCCCAGCGGGCGGCGAGATCGGCTGCATCACCGCGGATGCCGAATGACCGGGCGATGTTGTTGGCCGTGCCGGTCGGGAGGATGGCCATCGGAACTTCGGTGCCGGCCAGGGCTTTCATGACGCGGCCCACCGTGCCGTCGCCGCCGGCCACCGCGACCAGGTCGCCCGGATCGCGCAGCGCCTCGGCAAGGCCGGACTGCTTCGCCCGGCGGACCTCCACGGCGTGGCCCGCCGACTCGACCGCGCGGCGGAGGTCGGCGGAGGACTGGCCGCCGTTCCCGGCCTTCGGGTTGAGCAGGAGGGTCACGCGCATGGGGGATTCACGAGAGGAGAGCGAATGAGGATCCTGATCGCCAACGACGACGGTGTGTACAGCCCCGGCCTCCGGGCCCTGGCCGACGCGGCGCGCCGGTTCGGCGAGGTCCGCATCGTGGCGCCCGACGTGGAGCAGTCTTCGATGGGACACGCCATCACCCACTCGAGACCGCTCACCGTGAAGGCGACCGTGATCGGCGACCACGAGGCGTACCGCGTGAACGGCACCCCGGCCGACTGCGTGACCATCGGCGTGGCCGAATGGGGGAAGGTGGACGTCGTGCTCTCCGGAATCAACCTCGGCACCAACCTGGGAAACTCGATCTGGCACTCGGGGACGCTGGCCGCCGCGAAGCAGGCGCCGCTGCTCGGGGTCCGCGGCATCGCGCTCAGCACGCCCACGGCCGACGACCAGCCCGACTTCGCGGCGCTCGGGCCATGGGTGGACCGGGTGCTCGAGCTGCTCATCACGCGCAACGCCTGCCCACTGGTCAACGTGAACTTTCCGCTCACCCCGCGCGGGCTCCGCTGGACCCGCCAATCGGTGCGGCACTACGACGGCAAGGTGGTGCCCGGCCACGACCCGCGCGGCCGGCCGCACTTCTGGATCACGACCGTGGCCCTCGAGGCGCCGGACGAGGGGACCGACCGCTGGGCGGTGGAGCACGGCTGGGTCTCGCTCACGCCGCTGCGGCTGGATCTCACGGATGAGAAGGCGTTGGCGGAGCAGGCGGCGGTGGGGGGGTGAGTGAGCAGGCGGTCAGCCTGCTCGCCTGCTCGCCCGCCCGCCCACTCACCTCCCCCGCGACCGCTCCCAGTTGACGAACAGAAATCCGCCCGGCGCGTCGAACGGCGGCTCGCCCGCCGCCGGCGTGATCTGGAGCTGCAGCTCGTCCACCTTGTTGCGGGAGCAGTCCCAGCACTCCAGGGCGTAGTCACCGTCGCGCCGCGTGTGCGAGAGCAGCATCACGTGCACCTGCGCGTTGTCGGTCACCAGCGCTTCGTTGCGGTAAAGATGGGCGACCGACCAGAGCGCCACCGCGCTGTTGATCGTGGGGACGAGCGGAGTGTGGACGCCGGTCATCCCGTGGTAATAGAGGCCCATGATGACGCCGCCGAACCTCGGGTGGTGGGGGACGTCCTTCGTCTGCACCCGGTCGAGCACCGCCTTCCAGCGCGCGCCGTCCTGGGTGGTGAACTCCGCGACGCCGTTCACCGAATCACGGATGCTGCCGCGCTCGAGCGCACGGAAGCTGAACCGGCCCGAGATCGGCGCCACGTTGTTCGAGTAGGGGCCGCTCCTGATCTGGGCATCGAGCGCATCGCGCTCCGCGCCGAACTGCTGCGCGACCGGGCCCGCGCTGTCGGGGAACGGGAACGGGCCGGGGAGGATCTGGATGACCGGTCCGCCGCCGGTCACCCGGATCCACTTGGCGGCGGGCTCAGCCGGCTCGGGTGCGGGGGCCCTCGGGCCTGGCTCGGCGCGCGTCGAGGCGCTCGCGGGATCGGCCACGGCGACTACCTTGAGGTGCGTCTCCATGCCGAGCTTCTTGTGCGAGTCGCGCCCGACGGGGCAATAGATCTCGTAGCTGCCGGGCTTCAGCATGAGCGTCAGGGTCGCGCTCGCGCCCGGCTGAATGAGCGGCGTCTCCTGCTCGATCCCATTCCCTTCGACCTCCAAGGCGTGCGGAATGCTGCCGTTGTTGGTGGCGGTGAAGCTGACGGGGCCCGCCGGAACGCTCGTGGCGGAGAGCCGAATGGTCCACTCGGACAGGGTTGCGCCGACGTCGGCGGGAGCGCGACGGGGCACGGGCTGGACGTTGCGGGCGGGCGCGGCCGCAAGCGCGGCGGCGACCAGGCCGCCGAGCGGCAGGGTGATGGACGGGAGTCTCATGGGCTCGTTCCTCGAGTTGACGTGATGTCGCTATCGGACGAGCGGGAGACTCGGCGCCCGCGGGGTCTATTCCGTCGGGAATAAAGTCGCCTGCCGGCGAGTCTACTCCGGACGGGTTGTCCCGAGACACAACCGAGGAACGGTTGGAGCCAAACGAGTTGGAGCGATTCGAGGCGCTGATGCTGCCGCACCTGGGCGCCGCCCACGGGCTGGCGCGCCATCTCACCGGAAACGACGCCGACGCGGACGACGTGGTGCAGGAGGCCTACCTCCGCGCGCTGCGGCACTTCGGCGGGTTCCGCGGCAACGGCGCGGCGCAGAGCCGCGGCTGGATGCTGACGATCGTCCGCAACACCGCCTTCACCTGGCGACGCCGGCGGCGGCCAGAAGCAGAGGCGGCGGAGTTCGACGAGACGCTGCACAGCGAGACGGCGGGCGAGGACTTCGGGGAGGAGCTCGCGCGGCGCGACTCGCGGGAGACCCTGGCGCACGCGCTCGGCCGGCTGCCGCCCGACCTGCGCGAGGTCATCGTCCTGCGGGAGCTCGAGGGCCTCTCCTACAAGGAGATCGGCGACGTGGTGGACGTGCCCATCGGCACGGTCATGTCACGGCTTTCGCGCGCGCGGCAGCGGCTGCAGGCGGCGCTGCTCGCCGGGAAGGAGGGCTGAGATGAGCCATCCCGACGTGGAGACCCGGATCGACGCCTATCTCGACGGCGAGCTGGCACCGCCCGACGCGGCCGAGGTCGAGGCGCACCTGGCGGAGTGCGGACGGTGCCGCCGCTTCCAGGCCGACCGGCTGGCGCTGCGGGCCGCGCTGGAGGGGGTCATGCCGAGGCGGGAGCCGGCCGACGCGCTGCGCGTCCGGGTGCGCAATGCGATCGCGGCGGAGCTGCCGATGCTAGAGCTGCCGGCGCGCGAGCGGCCGCTTTCGCTGGCGGGTGTGGCAGCCCCGACGGCGGCCGCGCGGCCGGCTCGGCAGGCGACGTGGCGGTGGCTGGCGCTCGCGGCATCGGTCGCGGTGGTGGCGGTCGGAAGCTGGCGGCTGGGCGCGGCGCGCGCCGGCTCCCTCGTGCTGGCGGACCAGGTGGTGGCGAGCCACGTGCGCTCGCTCATGCCGGGCCACCTGAGCGACGTGGTGAGCAGCGACCAGCACACGGTCAAGCCGTGGTTCGACGGCAAGCTCGACTTCTCGCCGCCGGTGCACGACTTCGCCGGGCGCGGCTACCCCCTGCTGGGCGGGCGGCTCGACTACATGGACGGCCGGCCGGTGGCCGCGCTGGTGTATGGGCGGCGCCGGCATGTGGTGAGCGTGTTCGTCTGGCCCGCGCGGGAACCCGAGCGAGATGCGGCGCCCGTGACCAGGAACGGCTACCACGTCCTGCATTGGGCAACCCCGGAGTTCTCCTACTGGGTGACCTCGGACATCGGTCTCGCCGAGCTGAAGGACTTCGGTGGTATGCTGCGGCTGGCCGACTCGGCGACCTCGGGCGCGCGGGCGGAGCGGTAAGAAAGAGGCAGGTGTGATGTCGATCACACCGATATCCCTCCGCCGATAACTGGTTAGCAGCAAAGCCCGTGCACTATCGATGTCGTTGGCGGCCGGCCCGGCCTCGGGCCCCAAGCCTGAGGCCGGCCCGACGAATGTTTTCCGTCATGTGAGCACCAACACAACCGCCGTGCGCCGATCTGGCCATGATGCCTAAGGGCGGGCGATGAGCCGCCCCTTTTTTCGGCTCGGTCCAGACCACTGGAGCACGGTGTGATGAACCCTCGCCCCCACGTCCCGCGCCTCCTCGTCGCTGCCGGCGCGGCCGGCATCTTGGCCTGCTCAAGCGACGACATCGCCGCGCCGCCCGAGTCTCCTCCGGTCCCCGCCGCGGCCCACATCGACTCCGTGACTGTGACGCCCGGGACGGCCAACGTCCTGTCGGCAACGGTCAGCGTCTATGCGAAGAACGCCGAGCACGCGCGCGTGCTGTTCGAGTCTCCCGGCGTCGCGCCGGACTCGACGCCGAGCGTCGCGCTCGCGGGCGGGCAGGGCACGATACCGGTGCTGGGGCTTCGGAGCGGGATCGCCTATCGCGGCGTGGTCGAGGTGACGGGTGGGGACACCCAGGCGCGGTCGGACAGCGTGAGCTTCACGGGAGGCGAGCTGCCGGAGCCGCTCGATCACGTGAGCTTCACCGCGGCGGGCACCGCGAGCCGCGGGTTCACCCTCAGCGCGGTTGCGGTCGGCGGCTCCATCTATGCCATCGCGTTCGACTCGGCGGGGGCTATACGCTGGTATCGCGGGTTCGCGTTCGACGGCACCCAGGCCACAGGGGACCTCAAGCAGCAGCAGAATGGGAACTTCACGCTCTACATCGGCACCGTGACCGGCTGGGAGTCGGTCCCCGGCCGCTACGTGGAGTTCTCCCCGACGGGTGATTCGCTGCGCTCGCTGACCGCGCCGGCGCCGCTCTTCACCGACAACCACGAGCTGCTGATCACGGGGTCGGGCGCGGACGAGCGCGTCCATCTCTTCGGGTACGACCGGCGCGCGGCGGACCTGTCGGCCATCGGCGGCCCCTCGGCCGCGCAGGCGACCGGCCACACCCTGCTGCGGCTGCGCCCGGACGGCTCGGCCGAGTTCTCGTGGGTGGCGTGGGACCACATTCCAGTCCAGAACTGGATCGAGCCGCCGCGGCCCGATCCCACCAACCCCGAGCAGCCGGATTACGATCACCCGAACGCGATCGGGTTCGACCTCGACGGCAACTACATCGTCTCGTGGCGCAACCTGGGCCAGGTGACCAAGATCGACGCCGGGACCGGGGAGGTGCTGTGGCGGCTCGGCGGGGCGGACAACGAGTTCACCTTCGTGAACGATCCGCTTCACGGCTTCAGCGCGCAGCACTACGCGCGCATCCTGCCGAACGGCCACCTGCTGCTCTACGACAACGGCACCCGTCACACGCCGCCGGAGAGCCGCGTGGTGGAGTACGCGCTCGACCTGGCCGCGCACACCGCGACGCTGGTGTGGGAGTTCCGCCACTCGCCCGCGATCTACACGGCCTACGTGGGCTCGGTGCAGCGGCTCACGAACGGGAACACCGCCATCGGCTACGGCTTCGTGGGACACACCACGGAGGTCGCGCCGGGCGGGTCGGTCGTGTGGGAGGCGGACCTCAGGGTGGATGGGCACCCGATTCTGGCGTATCGCATGGTGCGGATCGCGTCGCTGTACGGGTACGAGGAGCCGTAGGCGGGGCGAGGTAAGCCGTGCGCGGGACGGAACCCGCTCTTCATCCCGAGCGCAGCGAGGGACCTTGCCGGGGAATGGTTCGAGCCATTCCCCGGCAAGGTGCCCCGCTGCGCTCGGGGTGGGGGGGGGGTGGGGCGGTGGCGCGCCCGGCGCCCCCCCGGTGGGTGCTGGG
>JAICJD010000067.1 GCA_025928645.1 Gemmatimonadales bacterium | reverse complement strand
TGCTGTTCTCCGTGGTTTCCTCCGTGCCCCTCCGTGCCTCCGTGGTGAATGGTCCGCGGACCTGGGGCCTCGCCAGTGTGCTGTTGACCAAACGCCGTTTCCGTGGCCGTTGTCCGTGTTTTCCGTGGTTCCGTGGTGAACCGTCACGGACCACGAAGCCCAGCCGGTGCGTCAACTCGAGCGCCAAGTCGGCAACTTGGAGAGCCCCGGTTCCGTAGGTGAACAGCACGCCGCCGGCAGGGCGGTGGCCGCCCGCGAAAAGGCGGGCGATG
The DNA here is from genome assembly GCA_025928645.1 of Gemmatimonadales bacterium. Taxonomy (GTDB): domain Bacteria; phylum Gemmatimonadota; class Gemmatimonadetes; order Gemmatimonadales; family GWC2-71-9; genus CAVVWJ01. The sequence goes on along the minus strand of JAICJD010000067.1, from coordinate 20,635 downwards.
TGCCGCTGGATCATGGCTTTACGCGATCACCCGCACCCGGGACCACCCATGCGCCGTCCTCGTTTGCCCGCGCGGATCAGCCTCGCGCCCGTCACCCTCGCGCTCGCCGTTCTCTCCGCCCCGGCCCTCGCCGCCCAGGCCAACCAGCACCACCCCGTCGGCGGGCTCGACGTCGCCGGAATGGACCGGAGCGTCCGCCCGGGCGAGGACTTCTGGCAGTACGCCAACGGTACCTGGCTCAAACGGACCGAGATCCCCGCCGACCGGAGCTCGTGGAGCAGCGACGCCGTGCTGACCGAGCTGACCGACCGCCGCACCGCGGATCTGTTCCGCGAGGTGGCCGGGTCGGACGCGCCGGCGGGGTCCGACCGGCGGAAGATCCGGGACTTCTACGCGAGCTTCATGGACTCGACGGCGATCGAGCGAGCCGGAATCAAGCCGCTCGAGCCGACGCTCGATTCGATCGCGGCGATTAGCGATCGCGCGGCGCTGTCCCGCTATCTCGGCACCACGCTCCGGGCGGACGTGGACATCTTCAACGCGACCAGCCTGTACACCCCGAACCTGCTCGGTCTCTGGGTGGCGCAGGATCTGGACGACCCGTCGCACTACTCGCCGTTCCTAGTGCAGGGCGGCCTCGAGATGCCCGACCGGAGCTACTACCTCGACTCGTCGTCGGCGATCGCGGCGGTGCGGGCGAAGTACCAGCCGCACGTCGCGGCGATGCTCAGGCTCGCCGGCGTGCCCGATCCCGAGGCCAAGGCCGAGGCGGTGGTAGGGCTCGAGACGAAGATGGCGCGGGCGCACATGAGCCGCGAGGCGAGCGAGGATATCGAGAAAGGGAACAACCGTTGGGTGCGCGCGGACTTCGCCGCCAAGGCGCCGGGCCTCGACTGGGACGCCTTCTTCGGCGCGGCCGGCCTGGGCGGGGCGCCCCGGTTCGTGGTGTGGCAGCCCAGCGCGGTGCAGGGGCTCGCGGCGCTGGTGGCGAGCGAGCCGCTCGACCAGTGGAAGGCGTGGCTCCTCTATCACGCGGTGCAGAACCGCTCGCCGGTGCTGCCGGCCGCGTTCGGCCGTCAGACGTTCGGGTTCTTCGGGCAGACGATGTACGGCGCCAAGGCGCAGCGGGTCCGGTGGAAGCGCGCGATCACCGCGACCAACGGCGCGCTCGGCTACGCGGTCGGGAAGCTCTACGTCGCACGGTACTTCCCCGCGGCGGAGAAGGCGCGGGCGGAGACGATGGTCGCCAACATCATGGCGGCGTTCCGCGACCGCATCGACGGGCTGGACTGGATGGCGCAGGCCACGAAGGAAGAGGCGAAGGCCAAGCTCGCGTCGCTCAAGGTGGGCGTCGGCTACCCCGACCACTGGCCGGACTACTCGGCGCTCGAGGTGAAAGCGGGCGACGCGTTCGGCAACGACGTCAGGGCCGAGCTGTGGCAGCTGCGCCGATCGGTGGCGAAGCTCGGCAAGCCGGTGGACCGCTCGGAGTGGGTGATGACGCCCCAGACGGTGAACGCGGTCAACCTGCCGGCCATGAACGCGATGAACTTCCCCGCGGCCATCCTGCAGCCGCCGTACTTCGATCCCGACCGGCCGACCGCGCTCGACTACGGAGCGATGGGCGCCGTCATCGGCCACGAGGTGAGCCACAGCTTCGACAACTCCGGAGCCCTGTTCGACAGCCGGGGACGGCTTCGCAACTGGTGGACGAAGGAAGACTTCGACCACTTCAAGGCGTCGGGCGAGGCGCTCGCCGCGCAATACGACCGGTACCAGCCGTTTCCCGACCTCGCGCTCAACGGGAAGCAGACCCTGGGCGAGAACATCGCCGACCTCGCGGGCCTCACCGCGACGTACGAGGCGTGGCATCGCTCGCTCCGCGGGCGGCCAGCGCCTGCGGCACAGGGCTTCACCGGCGACCAGCAATTCTTCATCAGCTTCGCGCAGAGCTGGCGGGAGAAGGTGCGCGGGCCGGCGCTCAGGAACCAGGTGCTCACCGACGGCCACGCGCCGGGGCAGTATCGGGCGCTCACGGTGCGGAACCTGGAGGCCTGGTACGAGGCGTTCGGCGTGAAGCCGGGAGCGAAGCTGTACCTGGCGCCGGGCGAGCGGGTGCGGGTGTGGTAGACATCCGGTGAGACCAGTCACAGAGCACGATCCGCATGGGGGCCATCATTCGCGTGGAGTCCCGCTCCCGCGAGTGCGTCGGAGCGGCCGAGACGGACACAGGGAGGATCACATGCGGTTGGCATTGGCAATGGGACTAGGGCTCGTGGCGCTCGTCGGGTGCAACAATCGCTCGCGGGAGACAGGTGCGGCCGGAAGCGCGACGGACACGACGGTCACGACCCGGCAGACGCAGGACACAACGCTCGTCACGCACGACACGTCGATCAGCGTGGATACCACGGTGAAGCACGGAGACAAGGCTACGAGCGTGGACACCACGAAGAAGACGGGGCCGGGCATGAGGGACAGCGCGCGGTAGCGGCGCGCTCCTGGAGGTACCCTGGAGTCCCCCTGAGCGAAGCGAAAGGGGGCATGATTCAGGTCATGCCCCCTTTCGCTTCGCTCAGGGGGACTCCTTCGCTCCGGGTGACTCCGGCGTCAGGATGACTCCCGCCTGCGACTCTCCCTACGGCTCCTTCCGCAGCGCCAGCCGAACTTCCTCCGGCGCCCGCTGGATGCGCGCGAGGATCGCCGCGCGGTCGGTCGGCCCGAGGAGCGGGGAATCGGCCAGCATCTCGGCCCGATGGCCCAGCTCCCACACCTGCCGCGCGTTCCCCTGTTCCTGCGCGATCCACGCGCCATCCACATAGGCGAGCGCCGCCTCGCGCAGCTCACCGCGCGCGAGGGCGTGACCCGCGGCTTCCGCCATGTTCTTCCGGGCGCTCGACCGGTCGCCCGAGGCATACGCGAGCTCCGCCGCCTCCTTGTAGCAGCGGAACCCGAGCGGGTCCTCGGGGCCGCGGAGTTCCGCGGAGCGGCGGTGCAGCCGCGCGGCATCACCCCAGCGGTGCGCGGCCGCGAGGGCGGCCGCGGCCTCGTGCAGGCTGTCGGCCTTCGCCGAGCTCGTGACCGTGGGAAGCCGGTACTGCGCCGCGGCGGCGGCGGGCAGACCGAGGGTCGCGATCAGCGCGCCGGCGACGGTCAGGCGGCTGAGAGAGTTCGGCGTCATGGTACACCTCGTTCACGGTCGAGCGTTCATGGCGTGCTGCGGGGTCACGGGTGCAGTCTGCGCGGGCGGATGGCTCCGCGCAGGGGACGTTCGTCCCATGATTTCCTCAGCCGGCGGCGCGGCATCGGAAACTTCACGTCGGGTGAGGCGCGTAGGGGCCTTGAGCCCGGGGGAGACATGGACCTTACCACGCTGGTGAGCGCCGCCGACATGCTGATGACGCCGCCCGGGCGGGGGAGCTGGGAGGCGTGGCTGTCGGAAAGCGCCCGGCGCGTGCGTGCAGCGTGCGGCGCACCGGGTGCCCAGCCCAGGGGCCCGGCGGACGAGCTGGAGGCGCTGCTCCGGCTCCCCGGGGACATCCCCGGCTGGCTTCGCGCCGCGCTCGAATCGGCCGATCCGGAGCCGGCCACGGCCTCGCTGCCCGACGTGACCGAAGGGTCGGACGCGCTGCTTCGGATCGTGACCCTCCGGTGCGCGCTCGCGGCCGGGATCGCGAGCCTTCATCCCGCGCGCGCCGCGGCACCCCTGTTCGGGGAGGCTATCGACGAGTCGGCGCCGAGCCTCCCGACCACGCAGGAGCTCAGAGTGTCGTTCGGCCTCCGCGGCCGGGAGCCGCAGGTCGCGCTGCTCGCGGCGGAGGGCCTCTCCAACGCGGACATCGCGGCGCGCCTCCGGCTCAGCGCGCACACGGTGCGGCATTACCTCGAGCGGGTGCTCGAGCGTCTCGGGCTGCACACGCGCAAGGCGCTCGCGCTCCGGCTCATGAGGAAGGCGGTGGGCGGCAAGCAGTGAGCTGATCGGCAGCGCGGGCTCAATGGCGACCAGGTGGTGGGGTTGAGCATCAACCACGCAACGCTCACCTGGAGATCGCCACGATGCCGCCTCGTGTCATGCTCCCGTCGGTCCGTGCCCGCCCGTTCGCGTACAGCCTGTTCCTCACGCTGCTGATTGCCGTGCCCCCCGCATCCGCGCAGAGCGCCGGGGCGAAGGGGTCGAGCTCAGCTGGGTCGACGCATCCGCCGGTCTGCCCCGATGGGGTGCGGCGCTACGCCGCGCTCGATTCGGTGCCCGCGCCGTTCGACACCCTGATGATGCCGCGCGGCGCGGCGCCCATCCGCATCACCAGTCCCGACCAGGAAGCGGCGGCCGAGCGTGAGGTGGTGGAGCGCGCGGGCAGTGTGGGCGCGACCGGCCTCGTGCTCCACGACGAGGTGCTCGACGGCGCGCCCGGCTTGCGCCAGGTGAGGCGACGGGCGATTCCGGTGTTCGTGCCGTCCGACAGCGCCCGCGCCCAGGCCGCGTGCCGGCGCGGTCCGGGGGACACGGTATCGTCGGCAGCGCCTCGTGGCAGCTGACAATTCACCAGGGACACTGAGGAGCGCGGGATCTCCGGTCTCCCGGTGAAGGCCGCCGCGCCGGGGTAGACGCCCCGCGTGTCAGAGGCGTGTCAGGAGGCGCGGAGGGCACTGGCCGACATGATCGCGACAATCTAGGGTGGACGGTCCGCCTAGGGTGGACGGTCCGCTACCCTCTCGGGTTGAGCGCGCATGACCTCGCTGCCTCACAACCAGCGCATCACTCACGAGCCGCTGCCGCCGCCCGGCTCGTATCCGAGGCGGATCGACAGCGTCGACCTCCTTCGCGGCCTGGTCATGGTGCTCATGCTCCTGGACCACACCCGCGAGTACGTGCACCGCGACGCGCCGCTGTTCGATGCCGCGAATCTGCAGCGCACCACCGTCTCCCTCTTCTTCACGCGATGGGTCACCCACTTCTGCGCGCCGGTGTTCGTGCTGCTCGCCGGGGCAGGGGCGGCGCTCCAGCGGCTCAGGGACAGATCGGACGCGGAGCTCGTGCGGTTCCTGGTGACGCGCGGGCTGTGGCTCATCCTGCTCGAGCTCACGGTCGTGCGGCTCGGCATCGGCTTCACGTTCGACTATCACGCGTTTCCGGGGATGCTTCAGGTCATCTGGGCCATCGGCGTCGCGATGGTCGTGCTCGCCGCGTTCGTGCGGGCGCGCACGGCGCTCGCGCTCGGCGCGGGCGCGGCGATCGTGGCCCTGCACGACCTGGCCGACGGCGTGCGGGCGACGGCGACCGCGCCGGGTGCGCCCGTCTCGGATCCGCTGGGGGTGGCGTGGATGGTCCTGCACCAGCCGGGTTTCATCCGGGTGTGGGGCGCCTCCATGTTCGTGGTGTATCCACTGCTGCCGTGGATCGGAGTCATGCTCCTGGGGTACGCGATGGGTCAGGTGTACGGCTGGCCCGCCGAGCGGCGACAGCGGCTGCTCGAACGGGTGGGCGCGGCGATGCTGGCCGGGTTCGTCGTCCTCAGGGCGGCGAACCTCTACGGCGATCCTCGGCCCTGGGCCGTGCACGAGCGGGGTGCGGTGTTCACGACACTCTCGTTCATCGACGTTACGAAGTATCCGCCCTCGCTGCTCTTCGTGCTCCTGATGCTGGGGCCGGCGCTCATCTTCCTCGCGTGGCTCGAGCGGACTCGGCGCGGACCGGTGGGACGCGTGCTGGTGACGTACGGACGAGTGCCGCTCTTCTTCTACCTGATCCAGTGGTTCGTGGCGCACGGGCTCGGCATCGGGCTCTCGGTCGCGGCCGGGAAGCCCGTATCGCATCTGTTCGGGCTTCCCGGCGCCGTGCCGCCGGCGCCGGGCGCCGGATTCGGGCTCGGCGTCACCTACGCGGCGTGGGTGGCGGGCCTTCTGCTCACCTATCCGCTGTGCCGCTGGTTCGCGGAGGTGAAGCGGCGCCACGACCGCTGGTGGCTCAGCTATCTGTGAGGACACCTCGCGAGCGCGCGGAGGGTGCAAAAATTGTCACTCGCGCATCGGGCATTCGTGCGGCATACTATGCCGACGAACAATGATGGAGGGTATTCCGATGCGGGGTCTTCGAGTCGTTGCGCTGCTCGCGCTCGTGTTCATCCTTCCGCTTCGCTCGGCGGCGGCGCAGGAGGTCGTGCGGACGGACCGGTTGCCGGTGGGATTCGATGTCACCGCCGTGGACGAGGGCGGCCGCTATCTCACCACGAGCGACGGCCGCACCTGGGAGGTCGAGATCTCCGACCGCGCCACGACCGGCTCGTGGGTCGCGGGCGACTTCGTCGCGATCAGGCGGATCTCCGCCCCGCGGGGCGACTACGAGTGGCTGCTGCTCCGCCGAGGCGATCTCGATCAGCAGGCCGCGGTGCGGCTGGTGGGCTGGCGCGCCCAGCCGACCTCCACACAGTGAGCTGCGCAGACTGATCTGCGGCGGACTGACGCAAGCGAAACGGCGAGCTCACCCGGGTTGGTGAGCTCGCCGTTCGCATGCTGGGACCTACGTCAGGCAGGCTGCTGCATCTGCGCGAAGAACTGATCGGCGGCCTTCTTGAGCTCGTCCGGGGTCAGGTCCTTCATCCGCTGCGACAGCCACCAGTGGTGGCCAAACGGGTCTTCCAGGCACCCGCTGCGGTCGCCCCAGAACTGGTCGGTGAGCGGCATGATCGGCTTGCCGCCGGCATCCACCGCACGCTTCCAGGCGGCGTCCACGTTGTCACCATAGATGAAGAAGCTGACGGGCGTCCCGCCGTACAGTTTGGGACCCTTGGAGCCGTATTCGGGCATCTCATCGACCACCATGATCACGGAGTCGCCGATCCTGATCTCCGAGTGCATGATCCTGGCGCCATCGGGCCCGGTAAACCGGCTCATCTCCTCCGCGCCAAACGCCTTCTTGTAGAAGTCGATGGCCTTGGCGGCCCCGTTCACGGCGATACTGGGCGTCACCGAGTGGAACCCCATGGGAATCGCCTGCGCCTGCTTTGCCATGATTGCCTCCCGCGGCATGAATGGACCGGAGAATATCTGGAGCGGGCGGTGAATCGGCAACCCGAAAATGTCGCGGATGGGAACGTGGATTGTCACGGGATGGTGAGAGCGAGAGACAGTGGGGGTTGGGATCCTGACCCTCGAGCAAAGCGACACGGTCATCCCGAGCGGAGCGAGGGATCTTGCCGGGGAGTGGTTCGAGCTCGGCCCGGCAAGATCCCTCGCTCCGCTCGGGATGACCGTATTACTGCCTCTCGTAGCTCGCCGTCACCAGCTCCTCCCACCGGCCCGCGGGGTTCTCGCGCTCCCAGCGCTGGGTGAAGCCGCCGGCGGTCTGCTGGAAGGTCACCCTCGCGCCGACCGAGCGGCCGCCGGGACCGGGCATCGTGCCGGTGAGGATGATCTTGCCGTCCTGGACACGGGGGCCGGTGACGTAGACCCGGAGGCCACGATTGTCCTGGTAGGTGCGGCGCCAGATCTCGTCGATGGGACGGATGTTGGTGAAGATTCGCGCCTCGTAGCCCTTGGGGCCGGTGAGCTTCTCCTCGATCAGGCACCCGTCGAGGTCGGCGCTGATGTCGCTCCGGAGCGCGCCGTCGGCGGAGCGGGCCTCCGCGCTGCCGTGCCCATCAAGCGTCACGATCCACTGCCCGACGGTGAAGTTGAACTCCTGGAACAGCGCGAGGCCTGGATCGGTGCTGGTGCACGTGTGATAGACGTTCGACGGCGGGACGCTCGGGTTCCCCGACCGGTGATAGAACAAGGTGCCGCCCGTGAACGGGCCGCCGTCGATCGAGGTCTCGACGAATTGGCTCACGTCGTCCGCATCGAGCGCGGTCCAGGTATAGCGGTTCGTGATCATCTGGCCGTTGCCGTTCGCATTGGGGTAGGTGTCGGTCATCACCATCTGGCCGTTCACGAACGCGCCGTCGAGCCGCAGCGGGAAGAACCCGAAGTTCTCCACCCATTGCTGATGCCACATGTTGTCGGTGGGGTCGTACGAGCTGAGACTCCGGCCGTGGCTGCCCCCGGCACCATGCCAGTCCTCGAGAATCGCGCAGCCATCGAGCGCGCCCGTGATGAAGTCGGCGCTGGGGACAGCCAGCGCGCTCGGCACCTGCCAACTGCCCACCCAGAAGTCAAACTGGCGGTACTCGGCCGAGCGGCAGCCGTGCCCGGCGCCGCCGAGGCCGAAGAGCGTGGGGCCGTTGCCTTTCACGTCGAGGGCAAGCGGGTCGCTGGGCGCGGCGGGCGTATCGCCCCCGGAGCACGCGGCGAGAATGAGCGCGCAAAGCGCCGGCAGCGCCGGGCGCGCGAGGCTGCGAACGAGCATGGATCCTCCTGATCTGATCGGTGGGGATCGGGCTTGCGATCGGATGTCAGGGGGACGGAGAGCCGGGATGAAACGGACGCGGGTGGGACGAACGGCGAGCGGCAGGGGCAGGGGGCAGGAGGCGGGGGCGAGAGGTTGGGCGGACGGTCAGACGGTCGGACGGTCGGACGGTCAGTGAGGCGGCCTGCCGTTTCTTCATCCCGAGCGCGGCGAGGGACCTTGCCCGGAATGGTTCGATCCCGGTCTGGCAAGGTCCCTCGCCGCGCTCGGGATGAAGCATTTTACGCCTGAGAGTTGATCCCCGACCGCTGCCCCTCGGTCCGCTGCCGGTCCGCCCGTGCGCCGCTCACGGCTCCCTCCACCGCGCTCCCTCGCGCGCGATGAACTGGTCGGCCACCGCCGGGCCCCAGGCGCCGGCGGCGTAGTTGGGGAAGTGCTCGGGACGTTTCCCGGCCCAGTAGTCGAGGATCGGGTCCACCGCCGTCCAGGCGGCCTCGACTTCGTCGCTCCGGGTGAACAGCGTCGCCTCGCCGAGCATGCAGTCGAGCAGCAAGGTCTCGTAAGCGTCGTGCTCCAGCTCGCCGAACGCCTCGGCATAGGAGAAATCCATGTCCACCGAGGCCGTCCTCACCTCGATCCCGGGCACCTTGACCTCGAACCGTAGCGTGATGCCCTCCTGGGGCTGCACCCGGATGGCGAGCGTGTTGGGCTCCATGGTCTCGCCGGGCGGCATGGGGAACATCACATGCGGCGGCTTCCGGAACTGGATGGCGATCTCGGTGGCCCGGTGCGGCAGGCGCTTCCCCGAGCGGAGATAGAACGGCACGTCGTGCCAGCGCCAGTTGTCGATCATGAAGCGGATGGCGGCGTAGGTCGGGGTGGCGCTGCCGGGCGCGACGTCCGGCTCCTCGCGGTAGCCGGGCACCGGGCGCCCGTCGATGGTGCCCGGGCCATACTGCCCGCGCACCGCGTAGTCGTGCATCGCGTCGGGCGTGATCGGGCGGATGGCGCGGAGCGCCTTCACCTTCTCGTCGCGCACGGCATCCGCGCTGAACGTGACGGGCGGCTCCATGGCCATCAGGCTCAGGAGCTGGAGCAGGTGGTTCTGGAACATGTCCCGCACCACGCCGGCCTCCTCGTAGTACCTGGCCCGGTGCTCCACGCCCACGCTCTCCGCCGCGGTGATCTGCACGTGATGCACGTGGGCGCGGTTCCAGATCGGCTCGAAGATCGAGTTGGCGAAGCGGAACACGAGGAGGTTCTGCACCGTCTCCTTGCCCAGATAGTGATCGATGCGATACACCTGGTGCTCCGCGAACGCGCGGCGAACGCAGGCGTTGAGCTCGACGGCGCTGGCGAGGCTCCGGCCGAACGGCTTCTCGATGATGATCCGCACCCAGGGCCGCTGGCGGGGATCGGGCACCCGGGGCGCGACGCCGGTCTGGGCCAGCCGCGTGATCGCGTCGGCGTAGAGGCTCGGCGGGATCGCCAGATAGAAGAGGTGGCCGCGCCCCCCCGGAAAGGCGGCGTCGATGTCGCCGATGCGACGGCGCAGCGCGGCGTAGGTGGCCATGTCGTCCAGCTCGCCCGGGAGGTAGTGAAGATGGCTGGCGAAGCGGCGGACCGCGGCGGCGTCAGGGCCCCCGTCGCCGCCCTGCGCGAAGGTCCGGAGCGCGTTCCCCACCTCGGTGCGGAACCAGTCGTCGTCGCCCTGGCTCCGGGCCACCGCGAGCACGGCGAACTCGTCGGGCAGCAGGCCGTCGCCCATGAGATGGAAGAGCGAGGGCATGAGCTTCCGGTGCAGCAGGTCGCCGGCGCCGAAGATCACCATGGTGCACGGCTCGGCCCGGCGAAGCTGGGGCGTGGGCTCGGCGGCGACGGCCGGCGTGGGCTCCGCGACAGTGATGGTAGTAGCGGCGCGGGCGTTCATGTCGGCTTCACCGCGTGGCCGCCGAACTCGTTCCGGAGCGCGGCGATGACCTTGGCGCCGAACGAGTCGGCCTGGCGGGAGCGGAAGCGCGCGAGGAGCGAGAGTGTGATGACGGGCGCCGGCACGTCGAGGTCGATCGCCTCCTGGACGGTCCAGCGTCCCTCGCCCGAATCCTCGACATAGCCCCGGAGCGCCGAGAGCTCCGCATCCTTCGCGAAGGCGCGCTCGGCGAGCTCGTTGAGCCACGAGCGGACCACGCTCCCGCGGTTCCACACCGCGGCGATCTGCTGCAGGTCGAGGTCGAAGTCCTTCGACGCGTGGAGGATTTCGTAGCCCTCCGCGTAGGCCTGGAGCATGCCGTACTCGATGCCGTTGTGGATCATCTTGACGTAGTGCCCGGCGCCGGGCGGCCCCACGTGGGCGTACCCGTCAGGCGGCGCGAGGGTGCGGAAGATCGGCTCGCACCGGGCGAAGGCCTCATCCGACGCGCCGATCATGAGGCAGTAGCCCACCGTGAGCCCCCAAACGCCGCCGCTGGTACCGGCGTCGATGAACTGCAGGCCGTGCTCCGCGAGCCGGGCCGCGCGGCGCTTCGAGTCCTTGAAGTTCGAGTTGCCGCCGTCGATGACGATGTCGCCTCGGGCGAGCGCCGGCAGGAGCGTGTCGATCGTGCTCTCGACCGGCTGGCCGGCGGGCACCATCACCCAGATCACCCGTGGCGGCGTGAGCCGCGCGACGAGGTCGGCCAGGTCGGCCGCGGCGACGGCACCCATCCCGGTGTGAGCCTTCACGGCGTCGGCGCTGCGGTCGAAGACCACGACCTGGTGGCCGCCCTGGAGCAGGCGCTGCACCATGTTTCCGCCCATGCGGCCGAGGCCGATCATGGCGAGCTGCATCTCGGGCTCTCCTCGATCTCAGGTGTTGGCATCGGTGACCGGTGACCGGTGGGCGGGCATCGGTGGGCGGTGGGCGCCGGCGGACCGGGCCGGAGCTCCTCCGGGGCGCTGCGGAACGCTCTGGTACGGAGCCCGCGCAAACGGCCGCGCGGTCTCCTCCCCGGCGCGTTCCAACGCGCCCCTGCGGAGCCCCAGTCCGGTCCGCCGGCGCCCACCAGGGATCGCTTCGCGGTGCACCGGTCGCTCCAGTGTGCTCGCTTCATGCTGCTCGCTGCTCGCGCTGGCTGCGTCGCACGTGACGATCCCTCCTCAGTCCGCGCCTCCTACTCCGATGCTCGCCAACTCCGCCGCGAGGCGGTCCGGGTCGATGAAATGAATCGTGCGCATGCCCAGGGCGGCGGCGGGCTCGAGGTTGCGGGGACGGTCGTCGATGAAGACGGTACCCGCAGGATCAGCCTGGGCCATCGCGAGCGCCACCTCGTAGATCCGCCGGGCCGGCTTGAGCACGCCCAGCCAGCAGGAGGAGAAAAAGGCGGCGAAGATGTCGCGCAGACCGAAGCGCTCGATCCGGTACTGGTTGAGCTCGGCCGACTCGTTGTTGAGCGTCATCAGGCGGTAGCGTCCGCTCCGGGCCAGGCCGCGTGCCAGCCGGATCGTCGCGGGGTTCGGCGTGCTGAGCGAGAACATGTAGGCCTTGAAGTCCTCGAGCGTGAAGGACCGGGGCCGATAGAACACCGCCGTGTGGAGATACTCGTCGAGCGTGATGTGGCCCATCTCGAGCATCGACTTGGCCTCGCTGTGCATCTCCTCGAGCTCGTCCGCCTCCAGCCCGAAACGCTCGGCGGCGGAGGCGCGCTCGCCGCGGTCCCAGCCGTTGGTGCCGAGCACGCCGCCGATGTCGAAGAAGATGTGGGTGACGTTCACCGCTCGAGCAGCCCGAGATCATCGATCCGAATGGCGGGCCGGCCGCGAGCCCGGAGCGCCTGCAGGTCGCCCTCCGCCTGCGCGGCCTCCAGCGCGCCGAACCCGAAGGGTTCGCCGGGAATCGGCAGGTCGTCGGTCGCCGGGTCGGTGATCTGGAGGAAGTGCCCCGCTGGGGGCCCGCCCTTGTGGAGCTGGCCGGTCGAATGGAGGAACCGGGGACCGTAGCCGAGCGTGGTGGCGACCTTGAGCCGATCGCGGAGCCGAAGCCGCACGGCGGCGAGCCGCCGATCGTTCTCCGGCGTCGGCGGGAGATACGCCATCAGCGCGAGATAGTCGTGCGGGCGGACCGCCGCCAGGAACCGCTCCAGCTCCGCCGCCGTCGCGGGCGGCGAGGGCGCGGCTCGCTTCGCGAGCACCGCTTTCGTGTTGGCCTTGCTCTCCGCCACGTTCGGCTGATCGAACGGATTGATCCGGAGGGCCGCGCCCGCCACCGCGGTCGCGAACTCCCAGCGGAAGAACTCCTGCCCGAGATCGTAGCGGTCCTCGAGCCGCAGGTTCACCACCGGGTGCCCCGCGCCCTCGAGCGCGGCCAGCCGCGATGCGTCGGCAGGGGCGTCGTCTCCCGCGAGCCGCATGCTGACGAACACCCGGTCGGTGCCGTAGACGGCCGGCGCGCCCAGCGGCTCCTCCACGACCGGCAAGATGCCCTTTCCCTCCTTGCCGGTGCTCTCGGCGATAAGCTGCTCCACCCAGAGCCCGAAGCTCACGATGCCCGGCGAGAGCACGAACGTGGCCTTGTCGCGCCCGGCGAGCGCCGCCTCGCCCAGGCTCGCGCCGAGCCAGGCGGCGGGGTTTTCGAGCGGCGGTACCGAGGCGGCGCAGGCCTCGGCCATGCGGTGCGCCCGGTGCAGCAGGGTCGCGACGTCCACGCCGATGAGCGCCGCCGGCACCAGGCCAAAAAAGGAGAGCGCCGAGTAACGCCCGCCGATGTCGGCCGGATTGAGGAAGGCACGGCGAAACCCGCGCTCGCCGGCGAGCCGCTCGAGCGGGGTACCGGGATCGGTGATCGCCACGAACTGGGTCCCGCGCCCGCCGGTACGCTCCCAGAAGTAGCGGAAGAAGCTGTCGCTCTCCTGCGTCGTGCCCGACTTGCTGGAGATGACGAACAGCGTTCGCGAGAGATCTCCGTCCTGCTCGACCCGGCGCACGGCACGGGGATCGGTGCTGTCGAGCACGTGGAGCGCGGGATAGCCAGGTGCCGCGCCGAACGTCCGCCACAGCACCTCGGGCGCGAGGCTCGACCCTCCCATGCCGCAGACGACGACGCGGGTGAACTCCGCCCTCACCTGGTCGGCGAACTCGGCGAGCGGCTTGACCTGCTGGGCCATGGCCTTGCCGACCGTGAGCCAGCCCAGGCGGTCGCGGATCTCCGGCGTGTCGGGATCGTGGGTCCAGACGGTCGGATCGCGCGCCCAGATGCGGCGGGTGACCCGTGCGGCATCCATGGCGTCGAGCCGGACGGCGATGGCCGCGTCCACCGTGGGGAAGACGGCCGAATGGTCGGGCGGCGCCTGATCGGCGATCGCGCGCCGCTTGCCGGCGATCACGCCCAGCAGGGCGTCGTACGACTTGGCGAATTTCTCGATGCCGTCCTGCTCGAGCGCTCGGGTGACATCGTCGATGTCCACCCCGCCGGCGGCGAGGCGGTCCATGATGGCGTGGGCCTCATCCACATCGCCGGGAAGCGTCCGACGCGGGGTGCCGTGGTCCTCGAACAGGTGGAGCGTCGCCGGCGGCATGGTGTTGATCGTGTCGCCCCCGATGAGCGAGTCCACGTACAGGACGTCGGAATAGGCCGGGTTCTTGGTGCCGGTGCTGGCCCAGAGCAGGCGCTGGGGCCGCGGCCCCGACCGCGCGAGCCGCTGCCAGCGCGGTCCGGCCAGGAGCTCGCGGAACCAGGCGTAGGCGAGCCGGGCGTTGGCGATCGCCACCTTGCCGCGGAGGTCGAGCAGCTCGCCGCCCTTTGCTTCGAGCCGGCGGTCGGTCTCGGTGTCCACCCGGCTCACGAAGAAGGACGCGACCGAGGCCAGCCGGTCGACCGGCTGTCCCGCGGCGACGCGGGCCTCGAGCGCGCGGAGATACGCCTCCGCGACCTTCTGGTAGTGCTCGATCGAGAACAGCAGCGTGATGTTGACGTTGATGCCTTCGGTGAGGAGGCGCTCGATCGCGGGCCAGCCCTCCCTGGTGCCGGGCACCTTGATCATCAGGTTGGGCCGGCCGACGGCGGCCCAGAGCCGCCGGGCCTCCGCCACCGTGCCCTCGGTATTCCGCGCGAGCGAAGCGGAGACCTCGAGCGACACGAAGCCGTCGGCGCCGGCGGTCGTGTCGTACACCGGGCGGAAGTGGTCGGCCGCCTCCTGCACGTCCTCGACGGCGAGGCGCTCGAATATCTGGCGGTCCTCGAGCGGCGAGCCGGCGAGCGCGCGGAGCTCCTCGTCGTAGTCGGTGCTGCCGCCGATGGCGTGCTCGAAGATGGTGGGGTTCGAGGTCATCCCCCGAAGCCCGTCCTCGATCAGGGCCTTGAGCTCGCCGGAGCGGAGCATGCCGCGGCGCAGATAGTCCAGCCACACGCTCTGCCCGAGGTCGAGCAGGGCCTGCATGGCGGTCTGAGTGGTTCGTTGGGTCATGTCAGGTCCTTCCAGTTGGCGCGTCGTATTCTTCATCCCGAGCGCAGCGAGGGACCTCGCCGGCGCAAGATCGAGCATCGTGCGACGACCCGATCCAGAATAGCAGCTCCCTCGCTGCGCTCGGGATGAAGGAGGCGTCCCACTACACCAGCCTCCCGGCGACCGCCGCCGCGCCGAGCAGGGCGGCGTTCGGGTTCATGATGATGTATACCGGAATCCGTGACAGCAGGTCGGACAGCCGCCCCTTGTTCCGGAACGCCGCCATGAAGGGTCCGCTCGCAAGCCGACTCGCGAGTCGCGGCGCGATGCCGCCCGCGAGATAGACGCCGCCGGTCGCCACGACCGTGAGGGCGAGGTTGCCAGCCTGGGCGCCGAGGATCTCGCAGAAGAGGTCCACCGCCCGCACGGAGAGGCAGTCGGTGCCGTCGAGGGCGTGCCGGGCGATCACCGAGGCGGGGTCCTCCCGGTCGAGCTCGCCGCGCACGGACGGCTGCTCCGACGCGACCTTCGCCGCGACGAGATAGCGATAGATATTGGCGATCCCGCGCCCCGAGAGCAGCCGTTCCCACGACACGCGGCCGAACTCCCCGCGCAGGAACCGGAGCAGGCCGATGTGGAGGTCCCCGCCGGGCGCAAAGTCGCTGTGTCCGCCCTCGGATGCGAGCACGCGGTAGTGGTCCCGGTCCCAGATGAGGAAGCCCTGCCCCAGACCGGTGCCGGCGCCGATGAGCGCGATCGGCGCGTTCGGCTCGGCGGTGCCCTCCTGCAGGGTCGTGAGATCGCTCGGCACGAGCGTCTCGATGCCGTAGCCGACCGCGACGAAGTCGTTGATGATCGTCGTGCGCGGAATGCCGATCTCGGCGGCGAGCGCGCCGGCGTTGATGGTCCAGGGCAGGTTGGGCGCGGTGCAGTCGTCGCCCACGACGGGGCAGGCCACGCCGAAGCAGGCCCGGTCGGCGCGGCATCCGGTGTCCTCGCGAAAGCGCCGCACGATCGGGGCGAGCCCGGGATAGTCATGGCTCCGGTACTCCTCGTGCCGCACGATCCGCGCGGTGCGTCCTTCGATGTCCACCGTGGCGAGGCGCGCGTTGGTGCCGCCGACGTCCGCGGCGAGCACGATCACGCCCGCACCTCGGATCCGGTGAGCCGCGCCGCCGCGGCCCGGTCGAGGAACCAGTCGGCCCGCCGGGCGAGCTGGGCCGGCGTGTCCTTCGGGGAGCGCGCTCCCTCGAGCGCGCGCGCCACCGCCGCCGCCTTGTCGGCCCCGGCCGCGAGCACGACGACGCGCCGGGCGGCCGCGATGACGGGCGGCGTGATGGTGAGCCGCGCGGCCGGCGGCGTGGGGCCGGTGACCGGCAGCACCCGCCGCCGCCGCTCGTCGAGCGCGGCCGAACCGGGAAAGAGCGAGGCCGTGTGCCCGTCGGGCCCGACCCCCAGCATGAGCAGGTCGAGCGCGGGCGGCAGCGCCTGGTCGTAGGCGCGCGCGGCGGCATCGCGGTCGGGCCGCTCGGCCTCCATCCGGTGCACCCGATCATCCGGCACCGGCACGCGGGACAGCAGGGACGCGCGCACCATTCCGTAGTTGCTCTCCGGGTCGTCGGGCGGTACCGCGCGCTCGTCGCCGAAGAACACGTCCACCCGCGACCAGGCCAGGTTCGGCGTGGCGGCCAGCATCCGGTAGACGGGCTCGGGCGTGCGGCCGCCGGCCAGGGCCAGCGCGCAGGCGCCGCGCTCCAGGATGGCCGCGGCGATCGCGCCGGCGAGACACTCCGCCGCGGGCGCGGTCAAGGCGGCCGGACCGGATACGACCGTCACTCGGGTCACGCCGCGCTCAGCACCGGCGGCCCCCACGCGTCACGACCCACGGCGCTCGGCCTCCTCCAGCGCGCGGATCTTGGCGAGCCGCCGCTCGTGCCGCGGCTCGTGGCTGAACCGCGCGTTCAGGAACGCGCGCACCAGCTCCCGGGCCAGCTCGACGCCGATGACCCGGGAGCCGAGCACGAGCACGTTCATGTCGTCGTGCTCCACACCCTGGTGCGCCGAATAGGTGTCGTGACAGAGCCCGGCGCGCACGCCGGCCAGCTTGTTGGCCGCGACCGACGCGCCAACCCCGCTCCCGCAGATGAGCACGCCGCGCTCGGCCTCGCCGCCGACCACGGCGCGTCCCACCGCCGCGGAGATGTCGGGATAATCCACCGGCTCCGGGCTATGGGTGCCGAGGTCCTGCACCTCGTGACCGTCCGCCCGGAGCGAGGGAATCAGCTCCTGCTTGAGCGCATAGCCGGCGTGGTCGGCTCCGATGGCGACTCTCACAGGGCCGGCGCCAGCTGATTGCGCGCGGCCTCGACCACGTGGTCCACGGTGAAGCCGAACTTCTTCTGCAGCTCCTTGAGCGGCGCCGACGCGCCGAACGTCACCATGCCGATCCTCGCGCCCCCGAGGCCGACGTAGCGTTCCCAGCCGAAGGTGCTGGCCTGCTCGACGCTCACGCGGGCCGTCACGTCGGGCGGCAGCACGGCGTCGCGGTACTCCTGGCTCTCCAGCTCGAACAGCTCCCACGACGGCATGCTCACCACGCGCGCGCGGATGCCCTCCGCCGTGAGCCGCTCGTACGCCTCGGCGCAGAGCGACACCTCGCTGCCGGTCGCGAGCAACAGGACGTCGGGCCGGCCGCCCTCCGCGTCGGCGAGGACGTAGGCGCCGCGGGCCGTGCCGGCGGCGGAGGCGTAGCGGGTCCGGTCGAGCACGGGGAGCGCCTGGCGCGAGAGCACCAGCACCGCGGGCTGGTGGCGCAGCCGCATGATCACGCGCCAGGCCTCGGCCACCTCGTTGGCGTCGGCGGGGCGCAGGGTGATGAGGCCGGGGATGGCGCGGAGGGAAGCGAGCTGCTCGACCGGTTGGTGGGTGGGGCCGTCCTCGCCCACGCCGATGGAATCGTGGGTGAACACGTGGATCGTGGGGATCTCCATCAGCGCGCTCAACCGGATGGCCGGGCGGGCGTAGTCGCTGAAGATCAGGAAGCCCGCGCCGAACGCGCGCACCTTGGAGAGCGAGAGGCCGTTCACGACCGCGGCCATCGCGTGCTCACGCACCCCGAAGTACATGTTGCGCCCTCCGAGGCTCCCGGCCTCGAGGTCGCCGGCGCCCTCGAAGGTGAGCCGGGTCTTGGTGGAGGGCGCGAGGTCGCCGGCGCCGCCGATGATCCAGGGGACGTTCTTCGCAAGCGCGTTCAGCACCTTGCCCGACGCGTCCCGGCCCGCGATGCCCTTGGGATCGGGCGCGAAGGTCGGAAGGTTCCGGTCCCAGCCGTCGGGCAGGCGGCGGTACTGCATGCGCTCGATGTGCTCCGCCAGCTCGGGATGCCGCGCGCGGTAGTCCAAGAACAGCGCGAGCCACGCCGCGTGCCCTTCGCGACCGCGCCGGCCGAACCCCTCCGCCAGGCGCTCGGGCGCGCCCTCCGGCACCAGGAATTTGGCGTCCTCCGGCCAGCCGTAGAATCGCTTGGCGAGCCGGATCTCGTCCTCGCCCAGCGGCTCGCCGTGTGCAGCGCCGGTGTCCTGCTTGTTGGGGGCGCCATAGCCGATATGGCTGTCCACGATGATGAGCGTGGGCCGGTCCGCGGTGGCCCGGAAGACGCCGAGCGCCCGGCGCAGCATGTCGAGGTCGTTGGCGTCGCCCACCCGCGTGACGTTCCACCCGTAGCCGAGAAACCGGGTGGCGGTGTCGTCGGAGAACGCCAGGGCGGTGCTGCCCTCGATGGAGATCCGGTTGTTGTCGTAGATCCAGCACAGATTGGACAGCCGGAGATGCCCCGCCAGGGATGCGGCTTCGCCGCTGATCCCTTCCATCATGTCGCCGTCGCCGCACAGGGCGTAGACGTCGTAGTCGAACAGCTCGAAGCCGGAACGGTTGAAGTGGGCGGCCAGCCAGCGCTCGGCGATGGCCATGCCCACGCTGGTCGCGACGCCCTGGCCGAGAGGTCCGGTGGTGGTCTCTACGCCCGAGGTCAGGCGGTACTCCGGGTGGCCCGGGCACTTGCTGTCGAGCTGGCGGAAGCGCTTGATGTCCTCGAGGGTCACGGCCAGCTCACCCTGGCGCTCGTAGTGCGAGTTCACGGCCTTGACCCCCGTCAGGTACAGCATGGAATAGAGCAGCATCGAGGCATGGCCGTTGGAGAGCACGAAGCGATCGCGATTGGGCCAGATCGGGTCGTCGGGGTCGAACCGCAGGAAGTCCTGCCACAGGCAGTACACCACGGGCGCGAGCGCCATCGGCGTGCCGGGATGGCCCGAGTTGGCGGCCTGCACCGCGTCCATGGCGAGGGTGCGAATGGTGTTGATGACCAGCAGGTCGGGGTTCTGCGACATCGAGGGCATGAGCGGGTCCCTTCTCACGATTCCAGTTCCGGAGGCCCGTCCCCGAAAGGGACGCGGCCCCCATACCGAACTGTAATCGTGGTGGAGGCCCGTTGGTCACGGGCCCCCGGGCGGCCGCTCAGAAGTGCGGCTTCTTCAGCAACCCCTTGATCTTCTGTTTGGCGTCGTTCTTCGCCTCCGCCTTCTTCTCCTGGACGGCCTCGTTCACCGCCTCGTTCACCACCGACTTGCCCGCGTTGGCCATCGCCTTGCCGAGATCGAAGTTCTTGAGCTTCTCGCAGGCCTCGCGTGCCTGTGCCTTCTCCTCGGGGGTCATTTCTCTCGGCTTCTCGCCGCTGGAGCTGCTCGCGTTGCTCTCGGACTGCTGCTTGGCCATGTCCGCCTTGGCCTTGGCGAGCGAATCGGCAAGCTGCTGGCTCGCCAGGTAGTTGACGAAGCCGCGCGCCATCGAGTCGGGCTTCACCGTGAGGTTCGTGTCTTCCTGGAACGTCACCCCGGGCGGCGGCGCGAAGGTCGAGGCGGGCGGCTCGCCCCGTTTCACCGAGGTGGCGGTCTGCTCGAAGTTGACGCAGAGGAGGTCACCCTGCATGTGGAGCGGGATGGCCGGCGCGTCCTCCATCGAGCAGACCGAGAAGCTCGCGAAGGAGTGCTCGACGCACTTCTCGCCGGCGTAGGTCTTGGTTTCGCCCTTCGCGCCGGCAGAGAGCGCCTGGGTGCCGAAGGCCTGGGCGAGCATCTGCGCCATGTCATGCATGTTCTGGTGCAGGCGCTGCTTGGAGGTGCCGTCCAGGTCGTCGTACGCCTTCTCCATGTACGGCAGCATGTTGGGGCGCTTGATGCCGGTCTTCTTGGTGAGATCGACGGTGTAGGCGGAATCGGGCGTGAAGAGGCTCCAGGAGTCGGTGTTCGTCGTCTTGCCGAAGAACTTCGAGGTCGTGGTCTCGTGGCTCACGATTCGGTTGTTGGAGATGGCGCGCTCGGCGGTGCCCTGCGTGTCGCCGGTGTAGGTGTAGGTGACGTCGATGGCGCCGATCTTGTTCTTGGGAAGCTTGAACGGGTTGTCCTGCGCGAGAAGGGGCGACGCGACCAGAGCGAGGGCCGCGGCGAGGGCCAGGCGTGTCATAGCGAACTCCGAGAGGTTGGGTCCGGGGAACGCACCTAAGATGGGGCACGGACGGCGGGCGGCAAGACCGTGCCGCTCGTCCCCGCGTCGTCCCGCCCGTCCCACGCGGCTCGCTCGAGCGCGCGCGGCGCCGAAATTGGACGCGACTCGAACCGGACCGCTTCGTGAGAGCTACCCTGATGGTGCTCATGCTCGCGCTTGCCGCGTGCGAACTCAACGCCACGCAGTCGCCTGACACCTCGGCGGGCTGGACGGCCTACGGTCATGACGCCGGCGGCAGCCGCTTTTCGCCACTCGCGCAGATCGACACGGCCACTGTGTCCCGTCTCCGACTGGCGTGGGTCTACCGCACCGGCGA
>JAICJD010000108.1 GCA_025928645.1 Gemmatimonadales bacterium | reverse complement strand
GCCTTGCGGCGGAGGATCGCGACGCGGGTCTCGTAGTCCGGCGCGGCCACGTCGATGATGAGCCCGCCGGCGAACCGGCGGATCAGCCGCTCATCCAGCGCTTCGATCTCGGCCGGCGGCCGGTCGCTCGTGAGGACGATCTGGTGGCTCGCCGTCTGGAGCGCGTCCGTGAGCCGCAGCAGCTCGGCCTGCATCTCGCGCCGGTGGGTCAGGAACTGCACGTCGTCCACCAGCAGCAGGTCCACGTCAAGGAAGCGCTTGCGGTACGCCTCGCCCTGCCCCGCGGCGATCGCCGCGTGGAACGCCTCGACGAACTCGTCGAGGGTCAGGTACTCCACGGCGAGACGGGGGTTGATGGCGCGCGCCGCGTGGCCGATGGCCATCAGGAGATGCGTCTTACCGAGCCCCGGCCGGGCGTAGACGAAGAGCGGGTTGTACACCGTCCCCGGCGACTCGGCCACCGCCTTGGCGGCGGTGACGGCCAGGCGGTTCGCGGCTCCGACCACGAGCGTGTCGAAGCGGTAGAGGGGATTGAGCGTGACCGTCATCCGACGGGCGTCCCCACCGCGAGGCGCTTGAGCACGAGCTCGGAGATACCGCGCAGGGTCTCGAACACGCCGGCCCCGTGGAGCGCGTCGGCCGGATAGCTCGGTACGGCCCGGAAGTTCAGGGCGTCGTCCATCTCCTCCTGGGACAGAACGAGATCGGCGGGCAGGTCCTGCTTGTTGTACTGGAAGACGACCGGCAGCTGCCGCACGTCCACGCCCTGCGACAGCAGGTTGTCCTGCAGGTTCTGCAGGCTCTCGAGGTTGTCGTCGAACCGGCGCGCCTGACTGTCGCCCACGAAGACCACGCCATCGGCGCCCTGGAGGACCAGCTTGCGGGTGGCGTTGTAGTAGCTCTGCCCGGGCACGGTGTAGAGCTGGAACTTGGTGGTGAAGCCCGAGATCGTGCCGAGCTCGAGCGGCAGGAAGTCGAAGAACAGCGTGCGGTCGGTCTGGGTGGCGAGTGACACCATTCGCCCCCGGCGGTTCTCGGGTACACGGCCGTAGACGTACTGCAGATTGGTCGTCTTGCCGGACCGGCCGGGCCCGTAGTAGACGATCTTGCAGGTGATCTCGCGTGCCGTGAAGTTGACCAGGGACATGACCGTTACCGTCCGAAGAGCGCTTTGAGGCTCGCGTTGAGCTCGGTCTCGAAGTTCTCCGCCAGCATCGGCGCCGACGGCGCGAGCTCCCGCGGCGCCGCGGCGACGAGCTGATGGACCATCTGGTCGAAGAACAGCCGCACGATTCCGACCGAGGTCTCCGGGCCGAACACCACCAGTCCGATCCACCGCCCGCGCGGCGTGGCGAAGGCCGCGAGCAGGCAGCTCTGCCGCTGACCGTTGTGCACCAGCCCCTCGAATCGCCCCGCGCCGGTAAGCCGCGCCAGCTCCTCGGTCGAGGCGACGATACCCGCGCCGAGCGCCGCGGCCGTCATGACGTCGAGCGAGCGGGAGAACCCGTGCTGGGCCACTACCTGCCCCGACGAGGTCATGAGCAGGGTGAGCCGCGCGGCGCTCTCGGCGAGGAACGTCTCCAGCGGATCGACCACCCATGGCTCGAGCGCCTTCATCAGGCGAGGCGCCCCGCCGCCTCGAGCAGCTCCAGCCGCGCCAGACCCAGGTTCGCGTCGGGGCCGACGACCGCCACGAGAACGAGATCGTCCGCGCCCGGCGCGGCCAGAACGCTCCCGGCGTCGCCGCGAAGGTGAAGGAAGCGCGGCCGGCCCAGTCCGGCGCTCTCCGCCGTCCGCGCCAGCCGGAGCACCAGGCTCCCGGCCAGCGCCGCCACCGCCTGCCCGTCCACGTCCTCCATGAGCTGCTCGGCCACGACGAGCCCGTCGGCCGCGGCGATCACCAGCGCCCCACGGACGCCGGGGACGCGCGTGACGCGATCGAGCGCCGTCTGCGTCTCCGTCATCCCTGCGCCTCCAGCCAGGTTCGCGCGCTCCGCGCCGCGCGGTCGGCGAGCATGCTGACCCGGCCGAGCGGGAGCGACGGGTCGCGCGCCGCCAGCACGATGGTCTCGGCACTCGCCTGCGTGAGCACCAGATGGCCGTCGGGCGATTCGACCGCGATGGCGTGCCACGCGCCGAGCCCGAGCAGGCGCGTGGCGCGGGCAGCCTCGCGCGAGACGCCGGCGAGCTGCGCCGCCACCCGGTCGCCGGCCGCGTCGCCGTCGGCGCCCCTCAGGCGACCCGCCAGGCGAAGCCCATGCGCATCCACCAGGAGAAGTCCCGAGCGATCGCCGTCCACGGCGTCGAATGGTCCAGGCGCCTGGGGAACCGGCGCCGCCGGCCCAGGAGCCGGCGGCGACTCGGGCGGCTCGAAAGCCGTCGGTCCCGTCGGGGGCTCGGACGTTTGCGACGCGGTCGCGCCCCCTCGGCGGACATCCCCGCTCACCCGGCCGATTGCCTGACGGACCGACACATCGTCGGGATCGACCTCGAGCGCCCGCTCCAGGTGCGCCAGCGCGGCCGCCGGATCGCCGGCCTTGAAATAGAGGAAGGCGATGCCCTTGAGCGCGCTGGTCCGCATGGGATCGAGCTGGAGCGCCGACGCCCAGGAATCGAACGCCCCGGCGAGATCGCCCTGGTCGCTCAGCACCCGGGCCATCAGGTCGTGGGCGTCGGCCAGGCCCGGGTACCGGGTCAGGCCGCCGCGCGCCACCTTGTAGGCCGCGTCGAGCTGGCCGCGGCGCCGGAGCGCTTCGGCCAGCTCGAGAAAGGCGAGGCTTCCCGGCTCCTCGGCCAGCCGGGCCGTCAGCGCCCGGATATCGTCAGTCACGGTAACGCTCCAGTTCCTTCACGATCGTCTCCACGGATTGCTGCAGCCTCGCGACGGCCGGGCTCTCGGCCTCTTCGCCGGGGGAGCGGTCGCCCAGGCGGTTCCACGAGCCCCACAGGTCGAGCGCCTCGACGAAGCGGCCCAGCGCGGCGTAGCAGAGGCCGAGCAGCCGCCGCGCTTCGGGCATCAGCGGGTCGGCGCGGAGCACTTCCTCGAGCGCGCCGGCGGCCAGTCCGTACTCGCCGTTCGTCAGCGCCTCGCGGGCTGGCACGAGCAGCGCCGCCATGTCGCGCCCGGGCTCGATCTCCCGGCCCGGGTGCGCCGGATCGTCGAGCACCACGATGCCGGCGGTCGTCAGCCCGTACACCGTCCGGGCCACCTCGAACTCCGAGCGGCCGAGCATCTCGGCCAGCGAATGGAGGTCGCGGGTGCCGTCCACGGCGGCCAGCACCTCCCACTCGAACGGCACCAGGTCGAGCGGATCCGAGCCCTGCTCCTCGGGCAGCGGCAGCCGAGGCACCAGCCGGAGGTGCGACACCCTGGAGCCGATCCGGCTCCATTCGTCGATCCGCCGCGCCGCCTCCATGAGGAGCGCCTCGGTCGGAAATCGCACGGGCGCCTCGACGGCGGCATGGAACGGCGCGCCCTCCTCGAACCGGAAATATCCTTCCGACCAGCGCAGCAGCTCGAACACGGCCTCTTCGATCTGCGCCTTGAGCTGCCGGTCCAGCTCGCGCCGGGACACGACGCCGAGCGCGACGAGGATGTCGCCCAGGCGCCGCTCGTCGCCGCCGGTCTGCATGCTGCGCGCGCGGTCCAGATCCGCGGCGGTCATCTTGCCGACCCGTACCAGGCGCTCGCCGAGCGGCTGGGGGTCGCTCCCGACGGCCGCGGCGACGACGCCGCCCCGGTCGAAGCACACGGTGCCCGCCGTCTGACGCAGCTCGGACGTGACCCGTAGCACCCCGCTCTTCCGGCCCAGGTCGAGCAGCTGGAAGACGTCCTGGATATGCAGGTCCTTGAGCGGGCCCTCGAGCGCCATGGATCAGGCCACCGACGCGGCGAAGATGTGCTGCAGGTCGCGCGCGGAGCGTGCCCGCGTGCGCGCCTGCGCCGCGTATGGGCCGCCCGGATCGAGCTGCACCACGCGCTCCCAGGCCTGCACCGCCTGATCGAACTGCCGCTGCCGCGCCAGCGCCGCGCCCTGGAAGTAGAGGGCGCCGGCATGCTCGGAGTCGAACCGGAGCACCCGCTCGAACGCCTCGAGCGCCTGCGTGGTCCGGCCATCCTCGAGCAGCGCCCGGCCGAGCGCCGTCAGCGCCTCGAGCTCGTAGGGATCGGCCTCGAGCATGCGAACCAGCACCGCGACGGCCGCCCGCGGGGTCTCGATGCGGCAGAGCAGGTCGGCGAGCGCGATCGCGGCGGCGCTGTAGGTCGGCAGCAGGTCGAGCGCACGCTCGTACGCCGCGCGCGCGGCCGCGGGGTTCCCCCGCTCCTCCTCGATCCCGCCGAGCTCGAACCAGACGCGCACCAGCGACGGATCGAGCTGGAGCGCCGCATTGAACGCGGCCAGCGCGGCCGAGCGGTCGCCCAGGCGGGCGGAGACCTGGGCCTGCAGGTGGAAGAGGTCGGGACGGCCCGGCGCGAGCGCCTGCGCCTCGCGAATGCAGTCGAGCGCGCCGAGCGCGTCGCTCACCGCCAGGCGCACGCGCGCGCGCGCCACCAGGACCTCGACGTCGCCGCCGGCGCGCTGGGCGAGGTCGTCGGCGAGCGGGGCCGCGTCGCCCGCCCAGCCGAGCGCGAGGAGCGCGCGGATCTCGCCCAGCGTGGCGTCGGGGTCGTCGGGCGCCGCCGTCCGCGCCGCGCGGTAGCGCTCGAGCGCCTCCCCGTACAGCCCGCGCTTGGCGAAGCTGTCGCCCAGGAGCACGGCGGTCGCGGCCAGCGGCGCGCCGCGCGCGGCCGCGCGGCTCAGCTCCGCCGCGGCCAGGTCCAGCAGTCCCTTGGCGATGTAGTCGCGGGCCAGATCGAGCGCGTCGCCGGCCGCGCCCTGTGGGGCCGGCGGCGGGGCCGTCGGCGCCAGCTCGGCGAAGAGCCGGTCGAGCGCCGGCGGCTCGAACGCGAACTCGCCCGCGAGCTGATCGCCGCCCGCCTCGGTGGTGAGCTCCGGCGCGATGGCGATGGTCGGGTCTTCGTACTGGAGATCGATCGTGAGCGAGAACTTCTGCGGCACGTAGAGCGGCTCGAGCTCGAGCGCCCGGCGGGTTTCGCGGAGCGCGCCGTCGAAGTCGCCGAGCTGGCTCAACACGAAGCTCAGGTTGTAGTGCGCGCCGGCCATGGCGCTGTCGGCGTCCACGGCGCGGGAGAACGCGTTGCGCGCGTCTTCGTAGCGCCGGAGCTCCATGAGCACGAGCCCGACCCCGTTCCACGCGACCGCGCTGTCCCCCTGCTGGCCGAGCGCGAGCTGGTACTCCTCGAGCGCCTGCCGGTGGTGGCGGCGCTGCAGGTAGAACAGGCCGAGGTTGAGCCGGGCGGCGAGCAGGGGCCGGTCGCCCTGGAGCGCGCGGCGGAAGTCGGCGGCGGCGCCGTCGCCCGCCTCGCTCGAGCGCGCGACGCCCAGATTATTCCAGCCGAGCTGGTACCCCGGGTCCACGGCCACTGCCCGCTCGTACGACGCGACGGCCTCCACGCGGCGGCCGGCCTGGTGCAGGCACACGCCGCGCTCGTTCCACAGCTTGGGCGACTCCGCGTGCTCGCGCACCAGGCTGTCGTACAGCTCGAGCGCGGCGGCCAGCTCCCGCCGCAGCAGGCGCACCTCGGCCATCGCCTGCAGGACCATCCGGCGGTCCTCGCCCGCCTCGAGCGCGAGCCCGTACTCCCGCAGCGCCTCCTCGTGCAGGCTCTTCTGCCGGAAGGCGAGCCCGAGGTTGTAGTGGGCGAGCGCGCCGCCCTCGACGATCTGCGGCCGCCGGCCGTCGCGGGCGCCCCCGGGAGCGGCCGGCGCGTAACGCTCGAGCGCGAGATTGGCCTGCGCCCGCGCCAGCATCGGGTTCAGCTTGATGGCGTGCTTCGTGGCCTCGCGGGCCTCCTCGTGGCGGCCCATGTCCCCGTAGACGAAGGCGAGCAGATAGTGCGCCTCCGCGTAGTCAGGATTGCGGGCGATGGCGTCGCGCAGCGCCTCGAGGGCCGGCGCGTTGAGGCCGCGGTTGTAGAGCACCTCGCCGTAGTAGAAACGCGCGACCGCGCTGGCCGGATCGTGCTCGCAGGCGCGGGCGAGCCAGTCGGTCGCGGTGTCCAGGTGGCCGCGCGCTTTCTCGGCGAGGCCGAGCTGCAGCATGGCCGGCACGTCGCCCGGCTCCCAGGCCAGCAGGGCCTGGAACTCGGCGATCGCGTCCGCGTGGCGGCCGAGGGCCGCGAAGGCGCGGCCCAGCTCCCAGCGCGCGTTGCGGTCCTCGGGATGCCGCCGCACCCGCTCGCGGAGCTCGGTGATCCGGCGGTCGTAGTGTCCGCTCTCGCGGTAGGCGATGTCGAGGTTGCTCTGCGCGACCTGCATGCGCGGATCCAGCTCCAGCGCGCGCACGAACTCCTGGATCGCGTCCTCGATCAGGCCCTTCTGGTAGTAGAGGACGCCCAGGTTGTTGTGGGCGCCGGCATCGGCGGGGTCGATCCGGCGGGCAAAGGAGCGCAGGACGGCGAGATCGCGCTCCGACAGCACGGGGCCGGGCATCGGCTCAGGTCAGGCGGATGGCGTCGAAGATGGCCCGCAGCGACGGCGTGTCGGGCAGGAGCAGGAAATGGCCGCGGAGGGGCTGGGTGTCGCCCTCCACCCGAAACGAAGTCTCGACGCAGAAGACGAAGTCGCGGTCGTGGCCGAAGTTGAGGTAGGTGGTGGTGAGCACGGCCGCGCTCAGGTCCACCACCAGGCTGGGCACCGAGGGGACCAGCATCATGCCCATGAAATCGCTGAGCGCGTTCATGTAGGCGCTCGCGAGGATGTTGCCGGCCTCCTTGAGGCCCGACTGCTCCATCGCGCCGAACTCGCCGGTCGTCCCGGCACTCCGCCTGAACAGTATATCACAGAGCGCTCGGGCCGACCGTTCGTCGAACATCACCAGCGTGCGGCCGGTGAGATCGCCCATCATGTGCATCAGGACGGCCGCCACCACCTCGTCCGGCCGGCCCACGAGGTCGGTGACCTCCTCGAGCGGCCGCACGTTGACCTCGGGCACGGCGATCATGATCGTGCGGTTGGTCATCTGCGACAGCGCGGTCGCCGCGTGCCCGGCGCCGATGTTGGCCACCTCGCGCAGCGCGTCGAGCTGCAGCTCCTTCAAGGTCCGCACGTCTTCCATGAGCCGTCTCCCTACCGCAGTGCGGCGGCGTCGAGCACCAGCGCCGGGGCGCCGTCCGCCAGGATCGTCGCCCCGCCCACGTACGGGGGCATGCCGCGCGGGGCATCGAACGGTGCGACCACGATGTCCTGCTGGCCCACGAGCGCGTCGACCACGAGGGCCGTGCGGCGCTCGCCCACCTCGAGAATAACCGTCGGCCGGCGCGAGGGCGCGGGCCGTTCGCGGCTCGCCACCAGGTCGCGCAGGTGCACGGTCGGGATCACCTGCTCGCGCACCACCAGCGCCTCGCGGCTGCGGAGCGCGGTCACCGCGCGCGGATCGAACTCCACGGTCTCGGCCACGTAGGCGAGGGGCAGCGCGTACCGCTCGCCGCCGGCGTCCGCCAGCAGGGCGCGCACGATGGCGAGCGTGAGCGGCACCCGGATCAGGAACGTGGTGCCCTTCCCCAGATCGGAGCGGATCTCGAGCGTCCCGCCCAGCTGCCGCACCCGCGTCATCGCGACGTCCACCCCGACGCCACGTCCGGAGACGCCGCTCACCGCCTGGGCCGTGCTGAAGCCCGGCCGCGCGATCACCCGGAGCAGCGCGTCGTCGCTCAGGGCCTCGGCCTCGCCGCGGGCCGGATCGTCGCGGCGCGCCCGGGCGAGAACCGCGGCGCGGTCGATGCCGCGCCCGTCGTCGCTCACCCGAAGCACGACGCTGTTGCGCTCCCGCGCGGCGGCGAGCAGGATGCGTCCCTCGGGCGGCTTGCCGGCGCGCTCCCGGACCTCGGGCGACTCGATCCCGTGGTCGGCCGCGTTGCGGATCAAGTGGAGCAGCGGATCGCCGATCTCGTCCAGGATCGAGCGGTCCAGCTCGATTTCCTCGCCCTCGACGTCGAAGCGGATGCGCTTACCGAGATCGCGCGACAGGTCGCGCACGAGCCGCGGAAACCGCTCGAACACATCGCCGACCGGCGTCATGCGCGCGGCGATCACTTCGGTCTGGATCCCGGACACCAGCCGCGACATCCGGTCGCTCAGCTCGGCCAGCGCCGGATCGTCCGACTGGCCGGCCAGGACGCCGAGCCGGCTCCGGGCCACCACGAGCTCGCCGACCTGCTTCATCAGCCGGTCGAGTCGGTTGAGATCCACGCGGATCTGCCGCCGGCCGCCCGCCGTGCCGTCAACCGGCGCCGGCTCCTCGAAGCGCACCGCCTCGATCTCGCCCGCGGTCCGGATGGCGGCGGCCAGCTCGTCTTCGGTCGCCGCCGACTCGATCCGGAACGCCAGCCGCCCGTCGAACTCCTCGCGCTCGAGCTGGACCAGCGGCGGCCGCACCGCGCCCACCCGCCCGAGCGACTCGGCGCGGCGCACCGCGAGCACGGCCCGGGCGCCGCGCATCACGGCATCGGCCCGGATGATCACCTGCACCGAGCGGGCCCGGGGCGTGTCGGTCGCCCGGCGGCGCGGGGGCGGGGCCGGCCCGGCCGGCGTCGCACCGGCCTGGCCCGTGGCCCGATCGAGCGCGGCGACCAGCGCAGGGTCGGGCGCCCGCTCCCGCCCCGCGGCCGCCTCTTCCACCGCCTCGCCCAGCGCGTCCACTGCGCGGAACAGCAGCTGGAACGTGCCCGATTCGACGGTCACCCGCTCCTGACGAATCGCGTCGAGCAGGCTCTCCAGGCGGTGGGCCAGCTCTGCCACGCCGGTGAAGCCCATCGTGGCGCCCATCCCCTTGATCGTGTGGATCGAGCGGAAGAGCCCGCCCACGGCGTCCCGGTTCGCCGGCTCGCGCTCCCACATGAGCAGGAGCTGATTGCACCCGCTCAGGTGCTCCCGGCTCTCGGCGAGAAACAGTCCGGCGTACTTGGACAGGTCCACGCGTCAGCCCAGCACGCGCTGCACCGCCTCGAGCACCCGCGAAGGCTGGAACGGCTTCACCACGAAGTCCTTCGCCCCCGCCTGAATGGCTTCGACCACCAGCGCCTGCTGCCCCATCGCGCTGCACATGAGGATCTTGGCCTCGGGGTCGTCCTTGCAGATCTCCCGGACCGCCTCGATGCCGCCCATGTCGGGCATCACGATGTCCATCGTGACGAGATCGGGTTTGAGCGACCGGTACTTCTCGACCGCCTGCGCGCCGGACTCGGCTTCGCCGACCACCTCGAACCCGGCCTGCGCCAGGATGTCGCTGATCATCGTCCGCATGAAGATGGCGTCATCGCAGACCAGCACTGTGTGGCTCACCGTCGCCCTCCGCGCAGTTCCGGGTGATTCGGGTGTCGACCAGAGACCAGGCCGGCCCCGGCGAGGCCGGGGTGCACGCGGGTCCCTGATGTGGTACGAGTATCGGTCGGTCGTCAGCTGCCGATGATCGGCGCTACCAGGGCGTCGATGTCCAGCACGATGAAGTGCGCGCCGTCCCGGATGCCGACGGCCTTGACCAGCCGGGGGTCGATGCCGGGGAGCTCCGCGCGCTCCGCCACCGCGTGCGCCGGGACCTCCAGGAAGTCCACCACCTGCCCCACCCCGAGGCCGTAGCGACGGCCGCCCACCTCGACCACGATGATGGCGCCTTCGTCCTCCTCCCGGCGGGGTTGCTGGAGGAGGACATGACCATCGAGCACGGTGAGCAGGGTGCCTCGGACGTTGACCAGCCCTTCAACCGCCTGGCCGACCCCCGGAATCCGGGTGGCGTCGAGGCGCGGCAGGATCTCACGCACGATCCCTGCCGGGGCCGCGCAATTAAGCGCACCGATGCGAAAAATGACGGCGTGGAGCGTCGGGGAGTCAGCCATCTCTATCGTAGAAAAGAAGATAGCCCAGGGGGTCTGGGCGAGCAACCAACTCTTCGGCACCCAATGCAAGAAATGCGGCGCGAAGGTCCGGCGGCCATTCCGACCGGAACTCAAGTGCTTCGCCCGAGGCGGGATGGCGGAATGCCAGAGCCGCCGCATGCAGCGCCTGCCGGGGCGTAGCGCGCTCGAGCTGCTCCGCGGTCCGCCGGGCCGCCCCCGAGATGCGCCGGCTTCCACCGCCGCCGTAGGTCGGGTCGCCCACCACCGGGTGGCCCGCGTGCTCCAGATGGACCCGGATCTGATGGGTCCGGCCGGTGTGAAGCTCCAGGCGGAGCAGGTCGGCCACTCCGAACCGGGCGACGACGACGGCATCGGTGCGGGCCGCCCGGCCGTCGGGTGTCACCCGCATGCGCTTCCGGTCCTGCGGATGGCGGGCGACGGGCACGTCGATGACGCTCGGGCTGGGGTCGAGATGGCCCCAGGCGAGCGCCGCGTAGGTACGCCGGACGCGGCGGGCCGCGATCGCGGCGCCGAGCCGCCGATGCGCCAGATCGGTCTTCGCCACCACCATGAGACCGGAGGTGTCACGGTCCAGGCGGTGCACGATCCCGGGCCGGCCTTCGGCCCCGCCGCTCAGGGTGGTGCCGCGCGCCACCAGCGCGTTCACCAGGGTGTCGTCCCAGTGGCCGGGCGCGGGATGCACGACGAGGCCGGCCGGCTTGTCGATCACCGCGAGGTGGTCGTCTTCGAAGAGAATGGTGAGGGGGATCGCCGCCGGCCGCAGCGTGCGCGGCGGCTCGTGCTCGGGGAAGCGGACCGTCACCCGCTCGCCGCGGCTCAGGAGCCTCGACGCACGGGCCGGCTTGCCTTCGACCTCCACGGCCTGCTCGGCCACCAGCCGTGCGGCCTGCGTGCGCGAGAGGCCCAGCTGGTCGGCCAGAAAGCGGTCGAGTCGCTCGGTGGACTCGACCGCGACCGTGAAGGTCAGCTCAGGCAGCCGAGGCGGACTCCGGCTCGGGCCGGTGCCGCGCATCCTCGCGCCAGAGGGAGATGGCGAGGGCGATGGCGCCGCAGCTCACGGCGATGTCGGCGATGTTGAAGGTGGGCCAGCGGACGGTCCCGACGCCGACGTCGAGGAAATCCACGACGCCGCGCGCGCTCCGGAGCCGGTCGATCAGGTTGCCCGCGGCGCCGCCCGCCACGAGGCCGAGCGCGAGCTGGCGGAAGCGGTCGCCGGCGGGGGCGCCCTGGGACATGCGGGTCAGCACGAACACCGCGATGAGCGCCACCCCGAAGAAGATCCAGCGGGAGTACGGCCCCACGTGCAGGCCGAACGCCGCGCCCTGGTTGTACACCAGACGAAGCTGGAACCAGTCGCCGAGGACCGAGATGCCCGGCGTGCGGAGCAGCGTGGCCTCCGCCACCAGCTTGGTGATGAGGTCGAGCACGACCGTCACCGCCGCCGCCGTCCAGAACACCCGGCGCTCGGCGCCGGGAGCCTGGGGGTCAGCGGCGCTTTCCATCTTCCTCTTTCTCCTTGCAGGTGATGCAGAGCCGCGCGTGCGGCAACGCATCCAGCCGCTCGAAGTTGATCTCCTGGCCGCACTGATGGCAATGCCCGAACTTCTCGGGCGTCCCGTAGAGACGCCGGAGCGCCTCGTTCACGTGCCAGAGATAGCGGCCTTCCTGCGAGGCGAAAAGGAACTGCTTCTCGCGCTCCATGGCGTCGGTGCCCTGGTCGGCCATGTGGAACGAGTAGGACGAGAGGTCGCCGTCCGCGGACTGGAGGGTCGCGTTGAACGACTCGTCGTAGTAGCCGAGCTCCTTCATCACGCGGGCCCGCTCCTCCAGGAGACGCTTCTCGAGATGTGCGAGCTGTTTCTTGTTCATGCCCTGTCCGTGGTTTGGGGGCCGTCGCCGGCCCGGCCGTCCCTGTCCCGTTCAACTCCCACCACTACGCCGTGTCCGTCGATATCCACCTGCTGCTCGAGGTCGGGTGCCGGCGCGCGGGCGCCGAGCTCGAGCCGCCGCGCGAGGGTCTCGCCGCGGATGAAGTCGGCGTGCACCCGCGCCGCGTCGAGCACCGGCGCGCCGCCGTCCATCCAGACCCGGATCCGGTCGGTGTAGACGTAGCCGGCTTCCTTGCGGAGCCGCTGGATCCGGTTCACCACCTCGCGCGCCGTGCCCTCGCGCCGGAGCGTCTCGTCCAGGCGCGGGTCGAGCGCGACGACGTAGGGCCCGTCACTGGCTACCACCCAGTCGCTCGCGACCTCCCGCTCCACCACCACGTCCTCGGGCAGGAAGGACACTCCTTCCCCGTCGAGATCGAGGCTCACCGCGCTGCCCTGCTCGAGCGCCCTGAGCTGCTCCGGCCCGAGCCCGGCCGCGGCCGCCGCGACCTGCGGCGTGCGCTTGCCGTACCGCTTGCCCAGCGAGCGGAAATTGGGCCGGGCGCGCAACCGGACCAGCTCCGCGTCGGAGCTCACGGTCTCGATCGTCTTCACGTTGACCTCGAGCCGAAGCAGCTCGAGCATCTCGTCGAAGGCGGGACCCCGGCCGGCGGCGGGCACCGCGACCTGCATGCGCGCGAGCGGCTGCCGGACCGGGAGCTGGCGCTCCTGCCGGGCGCCATGAGCCAGCGAGGCCAGCCGGCGTACCGCGTCCATGGCCGCCTCCAGCGCCGGCGCCCGGCGTCCGGCAGCCTCGGGAAACCGGGCGAGGTGGACGGAAGTTCCCGTAAGCGCGCGGTGCAGCCAGTCGCTGACGAAGGGCGCGGCGGGGGC
>JAICJD010000069.1 GCA_025928645.1 Gemmatimonadales bacterium | reverse complement strand
GTCGAGCACCACGAGGTAGCGTCCGCCCGGGTATTTCATCACCTGGCTCGCGGTGGCCTTGGTTTCCTCGTGGTAGTGCTTTCCGTGGATGACCGCCGTGTAGCCGTCCTTGGCATAGCTCTCGACCCGCTTCCACACGTTCAGCACCGAGCCGCAGGTGGTGTCCACCAGCACGCAGCCGAGCGCGCGGAGCCGCTCGAAGTCGCCGATGGTGACGCCGAAGGCGGGGAGGATCACGACGTCGCGCGAGCCGACCGTGCCGAAGTCGAAGCTCCCGTCCTCGCCCCGGGCGAGGAATCGCACGCCCATGTCGGACAGCTTCCGGTTCACGTGGGGGTTGTGGATGATCTCGCCGACCAGATACAGCCGGCGGTCGGGGAACTTGCGGCGGGTCTCGTAGGCGTAGTCCACCGCGCGGTCTACGCCGTAGCAGAAGCCGAACTCGCGCGCCAGCCGGAAACTGAGCGGGCCTACGTCGAGCCGGTAGTCGCCCGCGCGGAGCGCCTCGACCACGGTGCTGTGGTAGTCGGCGGTGAGCTGGCTCTCGATCTCGGCCTTGAGACCAAAGCCCCGGCGGAAGTAGGTGCTCTCCATGGCGACCTTAATCTACACCGCTGCCGCTATCGTCGGCCTCGCCGTCGCGCTCGGTGCCGCGCGTGGTGTCCGCTTTGGACATCCCCGCGCAGCTCGCGGGCGCGGCGGCCGGCCGGACCCCCTCGAACGACCCGGCGATCGAGAGCCTGAGGGCCACCGGCACTCCGTGCCCGGTGCCGTGGAACCGTCCGCCAAGTGTGCCGTCCGCGGCGCGCGTGACCGTGACCGCACCGCTCTCGCCCTGAAACCCCTGCACCGCCGTGGCCGACAGCCAGCGCGCGGCGATCGCCGCCGCAGGCGGCCCCGCGGTGTCGGCCTGCTCCGGCGGTCTGAGAGGGTAGTCGCCGGGCTCGAGGCGGGGCCCCGGGTACAGGGCGATCGCGACGCCGGTGTCGCCGGTGGTGGCCCTCACCTGCAGCATTCGAAGCGAGTCGCACCACTCCCCCACGGCATTGGCCGTGAAGGCGAGGAGCGCCGCACGTGTCGGACGAGTCGTGTCGCGCGTGGAAGAGGCTGGTACGACGGTATCTCGCGAAGTGAGCTGCACCGAGAGCCGAGCGCCGCGGGGGAGCGTGGCGTCCTTCCGGCACGCGGCCGCGCCAAGCAGGGCTACGGCCATCGCGATCGAGACGCGCCGGGTGACCACGGCGATGCTCATCTCGGCGCCTGCACCACGATGTCGAAGCGCACCTTGCCCCCCGTGTCCGGCGTGAGGGGGTGACTGAGGTCGAACCGGAGCGCGCCGCTGAAGAACGACAGGCCCGCGCCCGCGCCCGCGAGCACGGTGCTCGAGAAGAGATCTCCCGGGTTCGCCGTCTGGCCGGCGTCCACGAATGCGACCGGCCGAAGCCGGCCCCCGAACGGCGTGATGTCGAGCTGCGCAGCCCAGAACGACTGCCCGCGCCGTGACCCGTAGTCGAACCCGCGCACCGTCCCCTGCCCGCCGAGCCGAAACAGGCTCTGCGCCAGCGTCGGGCTGGTGGCGACCCCCGCCTTCAGCCGGAGCGTGCCGCCGGCGGCGCCACCGGCGTCGAGGCGAACGTCGCCGTACACGCGGCCGGTGGTGCGATCGCTGCTCCCGAGCAGATCGGCCGTCAGGTTCCACCGCACCGCCCCGACGCGGGCCAGGTGGACTAACGCGCCGGCGTACGTGCCGCCGTTGGCCGGCGCGTTCGGCGGGAACTCGCCGTCGCCGCCCAGAAAGTCGTTCACGGCCGACGTGGCTTCGCGGCCGACGCTGGTCTCCCGCTCGACCCGCGCGCTCGCAATCAGGTCCAACCCGCTCCGGAGCGAGGTCCGGTAGCCCACCGCGCCCCCTTCCACGAGCACGTAGTCCGCATCATCGTGGGCGACGAAGAGCGCGTCGAGATTGTTGCCCAGCGTGTGGCCGGGTGAGAACGGGTCCAGACCCACGATGTCTCGGTATCCGCCGACGGTCCACCGGCCGCCGGGGCCGTCGCGGATCAGCGTGAGCCGTCCGGTCACCCGCTCATCGCTGAAGCCGTAGCGCACGGTGCCGTAAAGGCTCGCGAACCGGATGCCGGGAAACCGGACACGGTATCCGAGACCGACGGAAAGCCCCTGCACCCGGTCGTACCGGAGCACGTCGGACAGGCTTTCGTACGCCGGTCCCCGCGCGGACTGGCCGGTCACCGAGTCGGGCAGCGCCTCGCTCAGCCCGGCCAGCTCCGCCTGCATCTCGCGCACTCGGCGGGCCTCGGCGGGGTCGCCGTCCAGCGACAGCGAGTCGGGCCAGCGGTCGTAGCGGTCGAGCGTGGCATTCGGCGGCCGGTGCAGCTCGAAGCGGCCGCCGTGCCAGCGGCCGGCATAGTCCCAGGAACGCAGGCTGTCGGCGCTCCGGCTGAGCTGTCCGCGCCGCGCCGCCTGGAGCGAATCCCGGCGCGCGCGCCGGAGCTTTCGTACGGAGTCCCGGCTCAGCCCCATCGAGTCGAGCAGGGGCAGCTCGAAGACGATCGGCCGCCCGCTGTTGATGGTGTAGTCCTCGAAGGTCGTCGTGGCCTGGAACGGGATCACCAGATCGCTCACCAGCGGGAGCCGCACCTGGCCCGCGATGACCTGGCGATAGGGCATCCAGTAGCGGGCCTCCTGGAGCCCGTACTCGAGATCCGCGTCCACGCTCACGAGTCGGTTGACCGTCGAGTTCATTCGCCGCGCCTTGGCGGAGTCCGGCCCGCCGCGGCCGTCGTCGGGACGGACCCAGAGCGCGGTGCCCAGATAGCGGAACGCCAGGCGCACGACCGCCGCGGAGGCGGAATCGATCCACATCTGCCCGACGATGAGCGCGGGGCCGCTGCGCCGCGGCGTGACCTGTACCCGGAACAGCCGAAGTGACGGCTTCCCGCCGCCAGGCGTGACCGTGAGGTCACCCGTGATGTCGTAGCGATACCATGCCGGGCCCGCCGCGGCGAGCGGGTGCAGCGCACCGGTCGCGGGAAACCGGTTGCTGAAGATGCGCACCGAATCGTCCACCCCTCGCGGCACGAACCAGGGGCGGGCCCAGATGCTCGAGAGCTCGAGGTCGCGCCGGCGGGATTGAAACCGCCGGCCGATCACGTCGATCCTGAGGTCGTTCGGCCGCTGCCACTCAACCCGCGCGATCTGCTCCTCCACCGCGGTCGCGGGCACGCGCGACCAGAGCCCGTGCCCCACGGCGACCGACAGGCGATAGCGGATCGTCGCCTGGTAGTCGGCCACGGCCGAGTCGCTCTCGCGGCGGCGGGCCATGGCACGCTCCACGAGATGCTGAACGGCTGAGTTGGCGAAGGGGGGAACGGTGTCGGGCTGGGGAGACTGGGGAACGGCCGTGGACAACAACAGCGCTAGGAAGTTTGCGCCCATTTGCTCCGGCCGTCTCGGTGTAGCCCATACGCCTTGAGACGGCGCCAGAGGGTGGTCCGGCTGATGCCGAGGTGCTTGGCCGTCTCCGCGAGCTTCCAGTTGTTCGCGTCGAGCGTCTTCACGATAGCCTCCTTTTCCCGCGCCGCCAACGTGGTGGGGCCCTCGATGCCCGGAATGAACATCGCTTCGCCCAGCTCGATGGCGCCGACGCGGAGCGGCCGGAGCCGCCCGCCGAGCGCGGCGAGCCGCGGCATCAGGTCAGGCGCATGCTCGCTCAGGTCCATGCCGGCGAGGGCTTCGCGGGCCTGCTGGTTGGCATACTGGAGACGGCCTTCGACGTCGAAAACGACCACCCCTTCGCTGAACCCATCGAGCAGGGCCTTGGCGAGCGGGGAAAATACAGAGGGCAGTGAGTTGAGGGGCGACGCGTCCGGCATGATAGAAGGATACGACACTCTGGACTCTGGAGTTTCAAAGGTGGACGCCGGTAACTGCCTCTGGAGCCTCGACCTGGGCTTTCCTTGTCATTCAATGACGACGGCGGGGGCCGCGGGTGCACAATGGAGCGTCAGGTCAGCGGCGACCCCGTGGGCGCCGCCGGTGCCCCCGCGAACCCGGTCCCGGGCCGCGGCCCCGAGGACCCCGTCCGCGGCCTCGGCCGTGGAACCGGTCGCCCCCGGCGTCTTCGTCGAGCTGACGCGGCGCCCGGCGAGCCGCGGCGTGAAGCTCCGCCACGGTCTCGGCCGGCACCGGAGGATGCCGCCCGCGCACCAACGCGAAGCGGAGCGGGCGGTCGAGCGGCGGCAGATCGCCCTCACGGAGCCGCTTGGCCTGCCCTTCCCGGAGCCGCACGCGCACGATCCCCTGCCCGTCGGTCAGCTCGTAATCGAGCGGCGCCGCGTCGCCCCGGACCCGGATGATCGCGGGCAACGCGTCGAGCTGCGCGCGAGTTGCCTCGTCCACGAGTGATGCCGGATCCAGCGTGATCCGGGCTCGCAGAAAGTCGTCCCAGCTTCGCACGCCTTCGAGCTGCCCGCGGACGAGGGTCCGTACCGCCTCCGGCGCCGTGGCCGCCAGCGTTCCGCCCGATCGCCGCCACCATTCGTCGATGGTCTCGGCGGCGCGGCGGATGCGGCCCTGATCGGGATGGGACGTCTCGCCCGCCAGCAGCGCCGTGGTCAGCACGTCGAGGGTAGCCGGGAGCAGGTCGGCGGGGATCGCGCCGCGCATGGGGTCGACGTCGGGCCCGAGGTCGAATCCGGCGTAGCTCAGACGTCGTTCGACCGCGAGCCCCTGGTGCTTCCGCGGACCCACGAGCACCACGCGGGGCCGGCCCAGCGCCGCGTGCGCCCGCACGAGGTCGTAGGAAAGCGTCGTGCCCTCGATCGACGCGCGCGGGATCCCGAACCGGTCGGCGAAGTAGCGCAGCGTGCCCGCCACCGCGCCCCAGCTTCCCGCGACCGAGGTCTTGGCCACACGGGCCTCCTGGCCGTCGGCGGTGTGCTCGTCGATCACGAGGTCGAACGGCATGAACCGCGCGAGCAGCTCGGCCCAGACCTGCCGAATGTCCTTCGACGCGTACGGCAGCGTCTTCGGGAGCGGCAGCTCGAGCGAGCGATAGACCGACGCGGTGCCGAGGGCGGCGTCCTCGATCGCCTTGACCAGCACGCCGCGCCGCTCGGCCCATTCCTCGAGCCCGTCCTCGAAGAGGTGTCGCGGCAGCCCGTACACCTCGCCCAGGTACCCGTGCTGGTTCACCGCCTCGGCGTAGAGATTGTAGGCCGTGAGATGGTCGCTGCCGTTGGCGACCACGCCGTGCAGGTCGCGCTCCTCGCGCGTCATGCGGTGCAGCGAGTCGATGTTGGAGCACACGGCGACCATCGGCACGAGGTCCGGACTCGCGTGCACCAGGAGCTCGCCCCACGGCCGCTCGACCGGCATCGCCTCGACGTCGCGGCCGTACGCCGTGAGCCGGCCGTTCTCGACCAGCCCCCGCGAGGTGAGCAGCGCGACCGCGCGGCGGTAGGCGGTGCGGTCGAGCGGCACCGGCAGGTCGAGGTCGCCCGCGTCCACGCCGATCGCCGCGCAGGTGATCGCCACGCGCTCCGCGTCTCCGGCGAGCTGGAACTCGGGCGGCGTGGGCCGGAGCCGCTCGAACACGAGGTCCCGGTCGCTCAGGATCACGACCTCGCCGCCCGCCACCCGGCCGTGCACCCGGCCGGCCATCTGCAGGATCTCGTTGGCACCGAGATAGAGCCGATGGAGCACGTTGCGGCCCCGCTCGACCACGTTGCCGTAGCGGGCATCGTAGATCACCACCGTGTCGAGCCCGGGCACGTTGAGCGCGGACTGGCCGGCCGCCGTCATCGCGAGCAGAAAGGGACGCTCGACCGCGCCCTCCAGGAAGGGGCGGATGACGCGGATGGGTTCGCCGCCGTGGTAAAACGCCGTGGCGAGCCGCTTCCACTGCTCCCCCACCTCCACGCCGAGGCGCTCGACCTCCGCCCGCGTGGGCAGAAAGACGGCGACGCCACGCCGCTCCTT
Organism: Gemmatimonadales bacterium; assembly: GCA_025928645.1. Taxonomy (GTDB): domain Bacteria; phylum Gemmatimonadota; class Gemmatimonadetes; order Gemmatimonadales; family GWC2-71-9; genus CAVVWJ01. The sequence goes on along the minus strand of JAICJD010000069.1, from coordinate 14,204 downwards.
GATGACGTGACGGATGAAGCGCTCGTTCAGGAACTCGTCGGGCTGCTGCGGCAGCACCTGCACCCGGGCCTTGCGCTCGGGATCGAACGCGGTCGTCTCGAGCACTTCGGCGCTGTCGAGGTACCGGGCGTAGAAGGCGGGGTCCACCGTCGCGCTGAGCCAGATATAGCGGCAGCCCGCCCGCTTCCCCAGCGCGAGGCACAGCTCCAGCTCGGCCGAGGTCTGGTGGATCTCGTCCACGATGATGGTGTCGCGGGCGGTGATGAGGTCGTCCTGGAACCAGCGCCGCGCGATCCCGGTCGTGACGATGACCACGTTCCAACCCGGCGTCTCGGGCGTGGCCTCACGCTCCCGGTTGACCACGCCGACGGCGAGCGGCTCGGCCAGGATCGCTTCGGCCATCGGGCGGATCCCGAGCGTCTTGCCGGTCCCGGTGCCCGCCACGATCCCGAAGCCCTTGCCGGACGCGGCGAGCGCGCGGATCTCCGATCCGTGCTCGCGCTCGAGCAAGGTGTCCAGGTGCAGTCCGAGCGCCAACTCGATCGTCTCACACGCCGCGCGCGTGGGCGCGATGACCACGATCCGGCCCGTGGGGTGCGGGGCATGGCGGTACGCGTCGGGATCGGGCGGGAGGTGATGGTCGCGGGCCGGGTGCATGAAGGAATCTAGGCCCGACCGGCTCAGAATCCTTGCTGCAGGTTGATCTCCCACACCAGGTTCTTGTCGGGGCGCTCGAAGGGGTGGACCATGTTGAACTCGAGCACCGCGAACCCGAAGAGGTTGAAGCGGAACCCCGCGCCGGCGCTGTAGACCGCCGTGCGGTCGGTCGCCGAGGAGGTCGACGCCGTGGGGGTCTCGCCGCTGTTCCAGGCCACACCCCCGTCGCCGAACAGGGTGAAGTCGATCGGCAGCGCGCCGTAGTAGCCCGACCCGACGCCCAGCACGCCGAACAGCGGAAAGCGCAGCTCGAGGTTGGCAACGATCATCCGGCTCCCGAGCAGGCGGTCGAAGACCGGACAGCCGGCAGGGTCGCTGGCGCTCGGGCGGCACTCGGACGCGTTGAACGAGCCCACGCGGTAGCCGCGCACCAGGCCGGGCCAGCCGAGGAAGAGGGGCTGAAGCCGCGGATCTTCCCCGTCGGAGCCGTAGCGGCCGTAGTGCATGACCCTGGCCGCAAAGGTGAAGGGCCGCACGGGCATGAAGTACCGCCGGTAGTCGGCCAGCACGCTGGTGAAGTTGAGCGAGCCGATGGTGGGGCTGGCCTGCAGCCGGTAGCGCTGCCCCAGGATCGGCCCGGTCGCGCCGAGGAACGAGTTGTCGTACACCAGCGCCGCGCTGGCGACGCCCAGGTTGAGCGCGTCGCCCGCCGGCAGATCCTCTTTCTCGTGCAGGACCTGATCGCCGGTGGTCGGCAGGAAGCCGTCCGTCTGGAGTTCGTTGTCGAACGAGATGTTGCTGTATCCCGCCGAGAGCTCGACCCGCTGGGCGGTGTTGAAGGGATAGGAGACGAAGCCCTGCACGTCGCGGTTGGTCTGCCGCTGCAGCAGCTGCTGCTCGACGAAGAGTGTCTGGCCGTTCACGTCGGCGAGCCCGGATGAGAACTGGCCGGTGAGGTAGGGGACCTGCTGGATCACGGCCCCCCAATTGAGCCGGTGACCCAGATTCTGATAGGCCACGATGCCGGTGATGTCCTTAAGCCCGCCGTTCACCTGAAGCCCGGTGATGAGGTTCCGGTTGCCCAGCTCGTCGGTCCAGTAGAGCGAGACGCCGCCGCCGACGTAGGTGCCGAACTCGCTCGTGCCGGCGAGGAGCGAGGGCTGGCCTACCGCCGTGAGGCCGAGCCCCGGCTTGTAGGCCGACGTGGCGAAGGCCGAATCGCTCGGGAGTCCGGTGCGCGGGTCGTTGAGCAGGTTCGCGAGCGTCGCGCTCGCGCGCTGCGCCGGCGGAAGCACCGCCGCGTAGGGCTGCGGCGGCGGCGTGGCAGGCGTGCCGGCCAGCACCTCGGGCGACTCGGCGGCGTAGATCTCATAGCCGTTGGTGCGGAACACGGAGTAGGCCAGGCGGCCGCTCCGTGCGGCGACGCTGATGGCGGGGCTCGTCTCCGTAATGCCGCTGACGCCGGTGAACAGGTTCGTCACCCGCCGGAGCTCGCCGCCGGCGAGCTCGACCCGGTAGATGTTCGAGATGCCGCCCGGGTCTGCGATGAAGTACAGGCTGGCGCCGTCGGGCGACCACTGCGGGTTCAGATGCTTCGCGCCGTCGAATCCTGGCACGCGGGTAATCTGGCCGCTGGCGCGGTCGAGGATGGCCAGCGAGAACGGGCCGATCGCGAGGTCGCTGAGCCGGGTGGTGAACCGGTCCGTGACGAAGGCGAGGCGCCGGCCGTCCGGCGACCAGGCCGGCTGGAGGTCGGAATAGACGTCGCTGGTGAGCCGGTGGAGCGAGTCGGTCTGCAGGTTATAGACGAACAGGTCGCTCAACCCGCCCACCAGGGCGGAGAAGGCGATCTCGTGCCCGTCGGGCGACCAGCTCGGGTTCAGGATGTCGCCCAGCGCGGGCAGGCGGATCTCGCGCTCGATCCGCCCACGCTCCACGTCGTAGATGTTGAGGTTGGGCCGCCCGCTCTCGATGCCGGCAAACACGAAGCGCTTGCCGTCGGCCGACCAGCTCCCGGCCGACTGGATGAACTGCAGGCTCTCGAGGTGCGGATCCACGGCGGTCCGGGTGATCTGCTTCTTGATCTTACCGGTCCGCGCGTCCGCCAGATACAGATCGACGCTGAAGAGCCCGCGGTCGGAGAAGAACATCATCTGCGTGCCGTCGGGGCTGAGCGACGGCGCGAGGTTGTACAGGCCGACGTCCTTGCCGTTCACGCCAACCAGCCTGGGGCCGTAGCGGTCGGGCACCTCGGTGCGAGCCTGGATCGAGTCGTACGCGGCGTGGGTCGCCTGGTGCCAGCGGGCCACCAGCTGGTCCGGCGTCATGCTGAGCACGCCGCGGATCGCCTGATCGACGCCTCGCGTCCGGCCCGCGGCGCGGAGCAGCTCTCCGATGCGATCGTCGCCGTACTCTCCGCCGACGTAGGCCAGAAGCGCCTGGCCGTAGCGGTAGGGGAAGTACCGGGGGTCATCGAGCTGACGGAAGCTGGGCAGCGAGTCGCCGACGGTGTCCTGGACGGCGCCCCGCATCCACATGGCCGTGAGCGGCGCGACGGGGCCCAGCGACATGTATTCCGCCATGCCCTCCACGAACCAGAGCGGCATGGCCTCCGCGGAGGGCGCAGCGCCCATCCGGCCCGTGCCGCCGGTGATGTCATACTGGAAGGCGTGGGTCAGCTCGTGACCGATCACGTGGTTGAAGTCACCGAGGGTGCCGCCAGTCGGCAGGACGATGCGGCGCCGAAGCGCCTCGGTGACGCCGCCGGTCCCTTCCCCGATCCCCTGCACCACGTTGGTCTGCTCGAACTGCGCCTGGGTGGCGTACAGAACGAGAGGCTGGCGCCCCGACAGCTCATGATGGAACAGCGTGGCGAGGCGGGTATACCAGCGCTCCGCCAGGCGCCCGCCGAGGTCGGCCGCGGTGCGCTCCTCCGGGTAGTAATAGATGTCGAAGTGAGCGGTATGGAGGATCTTGAAGTCGAAGCTTTGGTACTGGACCTTGTTGTGCCCGAAGTACTGCGCCTGGGCAGGCGCGGCCAGCGGGGGCGCCCCGGCGGCAGCGAGCACGGCGAGGCTCAGAGTTGTGATAACAGACGTTCCGGATCGATGCACGCGCAGCGTCTCCCTCCGGGGTACAGATGCCCGCCGGGCGGCCTCCGTCGCAGTGACGAAGCGCACAATGGGCCGCGGCGCATGGGCGAAACGCAGACATCCCCGCGTGCGCGGGGATGTCTGGCCCTGCTACCGACCTGGATCTGGGCGATCAGGCGCCGGAAGGCGCGCGGACAGGTCAGTTCCGGTCGTTCCGGTCCCGGCCGTCACACTGCTGGAAGTACCGGCCGCCGCGCTCGTATACGACCGCCTCGCGAACGCCCGGGCCGCGAATGGCGCGGTCGTAATAGCGCCCGTCGCGATAGAACAGCACGACCCGATGATATCCCTGGCGCTCCCAGCGGTGCGCGAGCCCGGGATGACGGGCGTAGACGCGCTCGACCACGATGACCCGCGCCGGGGCCGGACGATACGTCACGGGCCGGCGATAGGTCGAATACTCCCGCCCGACGACGACATGTCCGGCCACCGGCCCGCTCCGCACCACCACGGCCGCCGCGACCTGCTGGGCCTGGAGCGGCGCCACGAAGGTGAGACCGACGAGCAGCGACCCCGCGATGATGCTGGTCCTCATACGATCCTCGACTGTTGTGGGAAGCCTGCGGGCAAGCGGATGCGCGAGGGTGGTGCCAGACGGTAAGTCGTTGGTGCGGCTCACTCGGACATAAACCGGGCGGACGGGGACGTCCTCTCCAGAGGACGCCGAGTCTCGGATTCAGGACGCTGCAGACCTTTGCGGCGCGTCCGTTCGAGCCTCCTCCTGCTCGGCATCCACCCATTCACATACGATGCGGAACGCGCTGTCGCGATCGAGCTCGAACGCATGCATGAGGTATGGAATGGCGCCGTACATGTTGCTGCGCCCGCCGGCACGCAGACGCTTGAGGAAGGTGTGAAAGCGGTTCGCGCGCGGGCGCTCGGGCCGGACGACCCGGTGGGGCCGGGGCCTGGTTGGGGCCGAGTTCTGTGTGCGTAAGTGCTTTGGCATGAATCACTTGCTGTGGTATTCTGATACTCCGAATATACACCGAATCCGCTGGCCGAGCAACCGGGGCCTCGGCGCCGCCGGCGAAGTGAGCGACTCCTTGACAGGTATTTGGGTCAGGTCCATACTACTGCCCTCTACGCACGGACTTGCGTCGCCAAGACGAGCTACCCGCGTCCGCGGGACTGCGTGGCCCCGCTCCATCCCACGTCGCTCCACTGCCGGCACACCTTCGCCTCGTCGAGCTGCGTATGTTTCGCCAAATTCTTTCGCTCTTCACCAAATCGCCCATGGAGGCAGGTATGGCCGCGGACTTCTTTATCGGTGAGTCGCTCGTCGGCGACGGCAATGAAATCGCCCACATCGACCTGATTGTCGGCTCGAAGTCCGGGCCGGCCGGCGCGGCGTTCACGCAGGCGCTCTCCCACAACACCGACGGCTTCACCACCCTGCTCGCCGTCGTGACGCCCAATCTCCCCTGCAAGCCCGACACGGTGCTCTTCAACAAGGTCACCATCAAGGGCGCCAAGCAGGCGGTGCAGATGTTCGGACCGGCGCAGGCCGCCGTCGCGCGGGCGGTGATGGATTCGGTGAACGAGGGCGTCATCTCGAAGACCCAGGCCAACGACCTCTGCATCCTCGTGGGCGTGTTCATCCACTGGCAGGCCGAGGATGACAAGAAGATCTATCAGTTCAACTATCAGGCGGTGAAGGAGTCGATCGCCCGGGCGCTCCAGGGCAAGCCGTCGGTGGACGACGTCCTGGGCAAGTACAAGGCCGCGCGCCACCCGTTCGCCAGCGGCGCCGAGGGCTGATCGTACAGTCCCGCCCGATCGGTGTTTCCACGAGGGGCGCCCGATCTTCGGGCCGCCCCTCGTATTTTTCCCAGGACGTGTGACCCACGGAGATGAGTTCGGCGATGCGCAAGCTTCTGCTCCAGCTCGATAGCTCCCGGATGCCCAGCGTGTTCGACCAGGTGGTGGCCTACGATGCCGGCGCCGACGCGATCATGAGCTACGGCGGCGTGACCGAAGGCGACGTCCGCGACCTGATCCACGGCTGCATCTTCACCCGGGCCCCCAAGGACCTGCACAACACCGCGGTGTGGATCGGCGGGAACAACATGACCGCCGGCGAGCAGCTCCTCGCCATGGCGCAGGACGCGCTGTTCTCGCCGTTCTGCGTCTCGATCATGCTCGACTCCAATGGCTCCAACACTACGGCGGTCGCCGCCGTCGTGAAGATCGAGGAAGCGCTGGGCGATCTCAGGGGGAAGAAGATCCTCATCCTGGCCGGCACCGGCCCCGTGGGCCAGCGGGCGGCGGGCCTCCTCGCCAAGGACGGGGCGGACGTCACCATCACCTCGCGAAAGCCCGAGCAGGGCGACAAGGCGCGGCAGTTCATCGACGCGCGGTTCAACATCGAGGTGAAGGCGGTCGCCATGAACGATCCCGCCAGGCTTCCCGACCTGCTCGACGGGGTGGAGATCCTGCTCAACTCGGGGCCCGCGGGCGTGCAGATGGTCCCGAAGAGCGCCTGGACCGCCGCCAAGTCGCTCAAGATCGCGGTCGACCTCAACGCGGTGCCGCCGCTCGGCATCGAAGGCGTCGAGGTGAACGACGCCGGGGTGCAGCGGAACGGCGTGCTCGCCTTCGGGGCCTTCGGCGTGGGCAACTTCAAGACCAAGCTGCACAAGGCGTGCGTGGCGAAGCTCTTCACCAAGAACGACCTGGTGCTCGACGCCGAGGCCATCGCGGACGTGGCGCGCACGATGGTGAAACAGAAGCCGGAGCCGGCCAAAGCGCGGTAAGGCGGTGCCGCGCGTCGCGGGAATCGATCCGGGCACGCTGACGCTGGACGCGTGCGGCCTCGAGGAGGGCCGCGTTTTCCTCGACGCCAGCTGGCCCACCGCCGAGCTGCTCCGCGATTCCGCCCCCCTGCTCGACGCGCTGCTCGGCGCCGGCCCGCTCGACCTGGTCGCCGGCCCATCGGGCTACGGGCTCCCGCTCCGCCGGGCCCGGGACGTCAGCGACGAGGAGCTGCGGCTCGCGTTCCTCGCGCCGCCGGGCGAGCCGGGCGGCATCGGCGGGCTGCGGGCGCTGACGCGCCGGCTCGAGGCGGCAGGCGTACCGCTCGTGTTCACGCCGGGGGTGCTGCATCTCGAGACGGTGCCCCGGCACCGGAAGCTCAATCGGGTCGACCTGGGTACGGCGGACAAGGTGTGCGCCGCCGCGCTCGCGATCGAACAGCAGTGCCGGCGCCGGGCCTGCGCACCGGAAGATGTCTCGCTCGTGCTGCTCGAGCTGGGCGGGGCGTTTACCGCCGGGGTCGCGGTGGAGCGCGGGCAGATCGTCGACGGGCTGGGTGGGAGCAGCGGCCCGATCGGCTGGCGCGCGGCCGGAGCGCTCGACGGGGAAGTCGCCTTCCTCGCGGGCGAGGTCCCGAAGGCGATGATCTTCGACGGCGGCGTGGAGCGGATCGCCCGGGACGCGCCGGATCTTCGGGCGGTCGCCCTCGAGGCGTACATCGAAGGGGCCGTCCGAGCCGCGCGCCGCCTGGCGGATGCGGCGCCCGGGAGCGCCGAAGTCGTTCTGTCCGGCCGGCACGCGTCGGATGCGGACATCAGTCGACGGCTGACGTCGGCGCTGGCCGATCTCGGGGAGGTGCGGCCACTCGCGGGCTTCGCGGCCACGGCAAAACAGGGCGCGCAGGGCGCGGCCATCGTGGCCGACGGCCTGGCCGGCGGCCGCCACCGCGCGCTGGTGGAGCGCCTGGGGATCAGGGAGGCGAAGGGGACGGTGCTGGATCACCTGTACGTCATCTCGCCGACGGCGGCGCGCCGGCGGTTGGGATTGGATCGTGCCTGACCGGGCGCACGTCGTGATCGCGGGCGTGTCCACCCGGGCGCTCGCCGCCTCGGCCGCGAGGGCGGGGTACCGGGTCACGGCGGTGGACGCCTTCGGCGATGCCGACCTCGCGGCGATCGCCGCCCTGGTGCCGCTCCGCCGCGAGCCGGGCCGGCCGTTCGACGCGGACGAAGCCGCGCGGGCCGTCCGCTCCGTACCCGCCGACTTCGCCGCCTACACCTCGAACTTCGAGAACCATCCGTCGGCCATCCTCGCGCTCGCGCGCGGGCGCCGCCTGCTCGGCAACCCCGCCAATACCATCAGAAGCGTTCGCGACCCTCTCGCCCTCGCGCGCGCGCTCCGCGTGCGTGGTTTCGAGGTACCGCTCACGCGGGCGAGCGCGGCACTCGCCCCGAACCGCCGACGCTGGCTGCTCAAGCCCCGGCGGTCGGGCGGCGGACACGGGACCCTGGCGTGGCGCCCGGGCATGGCCGTGCCGCGGAGCGCGTACCTTCAGGAGCGGATCGCGGGGACGCCCGGGTCGATCGTGTTCGCGGCCGACGGACGGCGCGCAGTTCCGCTGGGGCTCACGCGGCAGCTCGTGGGGATGCCGGCATTCGGCGCGAGCGGGTTCCGGTATTGCGGAAGCCTGCTCGCCGGCGATGCGCCCTTGTTCCCCCGGCAGGCGGAGCTGCTCGCGCGCGCCGGCGAGCTCGCCAGCGCGGCAACCGAGGCTTTCGGGCTCCGCGGCCTCAACACGGTGGACTTCATCGCGCGGCGCGGCGTGCCGGTCCCGATCGAGGTGAATCCCCGCTACTCCGCTTCCATGGAGCTGATCGAGCGCGCGACAGGCCTGTCGCTGTTCCAAGCTCACCTCGAGTCGAGCGGCGGACTTTTGCCAAGGCGGCCCAGCGCGCCGGCCGAGGTATGGGGCAAGGCCATCGTCTTCGCGCGGCGCGCGACCGTGATCGACGACTCGGCCGCCTGGAGCGTCGATCTCGCCGACGTTCCGCACCGCGGCGAGCGCATCGCTCGCGGCCGTCCGGTCTGCACGGTGTTCGCCCGGGGCCGGACCGGCGAGGCCTGCACGGCCGCGCTGGCCAGGGCGGCGAGCGCGGTGTACGGGCCGGCCCGGGCCGCCCGAGGCGCCGCGTGAGCCCGTCCGAGCTCGGGCCGGTGACCTGCCTCGGGTGCGGCTGCGGCTGCGACGACCTTCGCGTACGGGTGGCGGACGGCCGGATCACGGACCTCTCGCCGCCGTGCCCGGTCGCCCGCGCGTGGTTCGGCGACGGCCGCGTGCCGGGCGCCGTCCGAGTGAACGGACGGGATGCGAGTGTGCAGGACGCGCTGCGCGAGGCGGCGACCGTGCTGGCGGGCGCCGTGGGCCGCGCGCTGGTGGTGCTCGCGCCCGATATCAGCGTCCAGGCACAGGGTACCGCGCTCGCCCTGGCGGACCGGCTCCGTGCCGCGGTGGACAGCGCTACGTCCGACGCCGCGGCGGCGGGTCTGCTCGCCGCCCAGCGGCGGGGACGCGCGGCCGCCACGCTCGGCGAGCTCCGCAACCGGGCGGACGCGGTGCTGTTCTGGGCGGTGGACCCGGGCCCGCGGTATCCCCGCTACCAATCGCGCTACGCGCCAGACCCGGTCGGCACGCACGTGCCGGAAGGCCGCTCAGGGCGCACGGTGATCTCGGTGAGCGTGGGCGCGGACCGCGGCCCGGGCTCGGCGGACGTCGAGCTGGTGCTCGCGCCCGACCAGGAGATTCCGGCGCTGTCGGTCATGCGGGCGGTCGCGCTCGGCAACCCGCTCGGCGAGCTGCCGGCGCCGCTCGACGCCGCGGCGGCGATCGCCGGCAGACTCATGAAAGCGAGGTACGTCGCCGTGGTGCACGAGGCCGAGCCGGGGCAGCAACAGGCGCGCGACCGCTACCGCGCGGAGGGTCTGCTGGGCCTCGCCAATGCGCTCAACGGCCCCACCCGCGCGGCGCTCAGCTCGCTCCGGGCCGGGGGGAACCGCAATGGCGCCGAGGCGGCGCTCACCTGGCAGACGGGCTACCCGATGGCGGTGAGCTTCGAGGGCGGCACGCCCGCCTACGCTCCGGACCGGCGCGCACTCACGGGCGCTGAAGCCATGAGCGCGATTCTCGTGGTCGGCGCCGCGGCCACCGTAGCGTCCGCGCTGGAGTCCGCGGCCGCGAAGGTCCCCGTGATCGTCGTCGGCCCCCGCGCCAGCGAGGCGAGCCTCCCGGCGCGGGTCGCCATCGACACCGGCGTGGCGGGCATTCACGAGGGCGGCACGGCCTACCGGATGGATGACGTGCCGCTCCCGCTCAGTCCGCCGCTGGCCGAGGCCGGAGCGCGAAGCGCGGCTGAAACCATCGCCGCACTGCTCGAGGAAGTGCTGGCGCGGCCGGAACGAGGCACGGGATGAGCGCGCCTACCCGACTCCGCATCACGGGCGGCGCCGTGCACGATCCGGCCAACGGCGTGGATGGCGACGTGCGCGACATCTGCATCGAGGACGGGCGGATCGTCGCCGAGGTGCCGGCCGGCTCGCCGACGCTCGACGCGAGAGGCATGGTGATCATGCCCGGCGGGGTGGACATCCACGCGCACTTCGCCAGCTCCAGCTGCAATCACGCGCGGCGGCTCATCCCCGACGAGCACGCGGCGGACCCGGCGCCGGCCCCATCGCTGGTGGAGGGACTGGCGCGTTCCGGCACGGGCGGCACGGTGCCGAGCACGTTCACGACCGGCTACCGCTACGCCGGGCTGGGCTACACGACGGCGTTCGACGCGGCGGTCGCGCCGCTCACCGCGCGCCACAGCCACAGCGAGCTGGACGACACGCCGTGCGTGGACGGCGGCATCTTCGTGCTGATGGGAAACGACGAGTACCTGCTGCGCCAGATCGCCGCGGGCGAGCGGGACCGCGCGCGGGACTATGCGGCATGGCTGCTCCGCGCGACCGGCGGCTACGCGATCAAGATCGTGAATCCGGGCGGCGTCGAGGCCTGGAAGACCGGCCAGCGCAACGTCGCCACCATCGACGACCAAGTGGACGGCCGGCCCGTGACGCCCCGCGCCATCCTCGAGACGATCACGGCGGCGGGCAACGCGCTCCGCCTCCCGCACCCGGTGCACATCCACTGCAACAACCTCGGCGTCGCGGGCAACGCCGCCACGACGCTCGCCAGCATGGAGGCGCTGGCGGGGCGGCGCGCGCACTTCACCCACCTGCAGTTCCACTGCTACGGGGGCGGCGGCGGGCAGCCGTGGAGCTCGGCGGCGCCGAAGCTGATCGAGTACGTCAACGCGCATCCCGAAGTCAGCGTGGACGTGGGCCAGGTCATGTTCGGGCCGGCGATGACGATTACGGCCGACGCCCCGGTGGAGTACCTGCTGCACAAGAGCAGCGGCCGGCGGTGGACCAACATCGACATCGAGCTCGAGACCGGCTGCGGCATCGTGCCGCTCACGTACAAGGACAAGGCGGCGGTCAGCGCGCTTCAGTGGGCGATCGGACTCGAGCTGTTCCTGCTGAGCCAAGATCCCTGGCGGGTGGTGCTCTCCACCGACCATCCCAACGGCGGGTCGTTCCTGTCGTACCCCGCGCTGATCCAGCTTCTGATGGATCGAAGCGTGCGCGACGAACAGCTCAAGCGGGTGAACCCGAAGCTGCTCGCGGGCAGCGCGCTGGCCGACGGGCTGGCCCGCGAATACACCCTCAACGAGATCGCCATCATCACGCGCGCCGGCCCCGCCCGCCTGCTCGGCCTGCGCGCCAAGGGCCACCTCGGCGCAGGAGCGGACGCGGACGTCACGATCTACTCCCGCGAGCCGGATCTGGCGCGGATGTTCTCGACGCCCCGCTACGTCATCAAGCACGGCGAGCTGATCGTGGAGGAAGGCCAGCTCCGGCGCGCACCGGCCGGCCGGCGGCTCCGGGTCGCGCCGGGATACGACGACGCGGTGCTGCCGGACCTGCGGCGGCACTTCGAGCGGTACTCGACGGTCGCGTTCGAGCACTATCCGGTGCGCGACCTGCCGGGCGAGCCGCTGGCGGTCGGGTGAGCGGGCGATGAACATCCGCGGCGTCTTCATCGAGGAGACCTTCGCCGAGGCGTTCACGATGCGGGTCGCGCGGGTCGTCATCACCGCGCGCAGCCCGCGCTGGGTCCGCGAGGCGGCGCTGAAGCTGACGGGGTTCGCCACCTCGGTGATCGGGTGCAAGGTCGAGGCGGGCATCGAGCGGGAGCTTCGGGAGGCCGACACCCCCGACGGCCGCCCCGGCGTGAGCGTGCTCCTGATGACCATGAGCAAGGACGATCTGCCGAAGCGGCTCATCGAGCGCATCGGCCAGACGGTGCTCACCTGCCCCACGACCGCGTGCTTCGACGGCCTGCCCGCCGCGCCCGACCGGCTCGGGGTCGGATCGGCGCTCCGCTTCTTCGGCGATGGCTTCCAGGCGAGCAAGGTCATCGGCGGCGAGCGGTTCTGGCGCATTCCGGTGATGGAGGGCGAGTTCCTGGTGCAGGAGAAGTTCGGGATGGTGAAGGGCGTGGGCGGCGGCAACTTCCTCATTCTGGCCCGCAGCGCGGACGCGGCGCTCGCCGCGGCCGAGGCCGCCGCGGACGCGATGGCGGGGCATCCGGGCGTGATCCTGCCGTTTCCCGGCGGCGTGGTGCGGAGCGGGAGCAAGGTCGGGTCGCGGCGGATCAAGAGCATGATCGCTTCGACCAACGACGCCTTCTGCCCGACGCTCCGCGCCATCACGGCCACCGCGCTCCCCGAGGGCGTGAACTCGGTGCTCGAGATCGTGATCAACGGCACCGACGCCGACGCGATCGCCAGCGCCATGCGCGTTGGCATCGGCGCGGCCTGCCGGGACGGCGTGGTGTCGATCTCCGCCGGCAACTACGGCGGCAAGCTCGGGCCCCACCATTTCCACCTGCGCAAGATCATGGAGGGGGCCGCGTGAGCGGCATCGAGGTCCGGCTCCGCGCGCCGCTGGGCGCCCCGGCGGACTGCTCGGCGCTGCTCGCCGGCGAGTGGACGAAGCTGACGGCCGGTGAGCTGGCCCGGCGCGGCGTCCGGCTCGACGGCCGCACCGTTCCGCTGGGCGAGCTGTGCGACGTCGCGGGACAGCCCGACGGCACCCTCCGCTTCACCGGCGACTGGAGCCGAGCGGCGCGGCTTGGCGCGGGGCTCGCCGAGGGCGCGGTCAGAATCGAGAGCGACGTCGGCGACGAGGTGGGGCTCGGAATGGCGGGCGGCAGCATCGAGGTGCGGGGCGCGGCGGGCGCGCGCGCGGGGGCGGCGCCGGCGGAGGCCCGGCGCGGGATGACCGGCGGCGAGCTGGTGATTCACGGCGCGGCCGGGCCCGAAGCCGGCGCGCTCATGCGACGCGGGCTCGTCGCGGTGGGCGGCGCGGTGGGCGATCACGCCGGTGTCGGCATGATCGCCGGCACGATCGTGATCTGCGGCGCCGTGGGGCCGTCGCCGGGACTCTGGTCCAAGCGCGGCTCGCTGGTGGCCATGGGAGACATCGGCATCCCGTCCACCTACCGCTACGCGTGCACCTACCGCCCGCCGCACGTGCCGCTCATCCTGAGGCGTCTCGCGGCCCGGTACGGGCTGCCGGCCGAGCCGCGGCACCTCACGGGCTCGTACCGCCGCTACAGCGGCGATCTGGCCGAACTCGGCAAGGGAGAGATTCTCGCATGGACAGCGTCATGACCACCGGGCTCCAGATGAACGAGCTCGCGAACGAGATCGCGGATCACATGGAGGAAAACGCGGCGGCGCTCAGGGTGCGGGCGCAGAGCCTGCCGACCGGAGCACGCGTGATCGACGCGGGCGTCGGCGTCGACGGCGGATACGATGCCGGCCTGCTCCTGAGCGAGATCTGCATGGGCGGACTGGGCAACGTCGCGTACTCGCCGGTGCAGATCGGCGGCGACGCATGGCCCGGAGTGACGGTGTGGACCGACCATCCGGCCGTGTCGTGCATGGCCTCGCAATACGCCGGCTGGGCGATCTCGGTGGACAAGTTCTTCGCGATGGGATCGGGACCGCTTCGCGCGCACGCGCGGGTCGAGCGGGAGCTGTTCGAGAAGCTGGACTACGCCGAGGAGGCCGCGCACGGCGTGCTGGTGCTCGAAGGCCGGGCGCTTCCGACCGACGCGGTGGCGGCGTGGGTGGCGCAGAAGGCGCGGCTCCAGCCCTCGCAGCTCACCTTCGTGGTGGCGCCCACCGCGAGCCTGGCGGGCGGCGTCCAGATCTCGGCGCGGATCCTGGAGACCGGCCTGCACAAGATGGAGACGCTCGGCTTCGACGTCCGCCGCATCGTGAGCGGGATCGGCACGGCGCCGCTCCCGCCGGTGGCCAAGAACGACCTTCGCGCCATCGGGCGGACCAACGACTGCATCCTCTACGGCGGCCAGGCCCGCTACACCGCGCGGGCGAGCGACGCCGAGCTGGCGGAGCTCGCGCCCAAGGTGCCGGCCTCCGCGTCGCGCGACTACGGCACGCCGTTCTACGAGATCTTTCAGCGCTACGAGGGCGACTTCTACAAGATCGATCCGCTGCTGTTCAGCCCGGC